>CACZJR010000036.1:20101-26511 GCA_902781545.1 uncultured Spirochaetales bacterium
GTTCGTCGAGCCGGGTGTGAAGGACACACTGCTGCATGTTGTGGAGAGCCCGTTCGCACACATGACATACACGGATGCGGTCAAGGAGCTTGAGAAGGCCTCCGACAAATTCGACTTCAAGCCGTTCTGGGGCTGTGACCTTCAGACGGAGCATGAGAGATTCCTCACCGAGGAGGTCGCAAAGCGTCCTGTGATCGTCACCGATTACCCCAAGGAGATCAAGGCGTTCTACATGAAGCTGAACGATGACGGCAAGACCGTCCGCGCCATGGATGTGCTTGCTCCGAGACTCGGCGAGATCATCGGAGGATCGGAGAGAGAGTACCGCCTGGACATCCTTAGGGCCAGGATGGCTGAGCTCGGGCTGAACGAGCAGGATTACTGGTGGTACCTTGAGCTTCGCAAATTCGGTTCAGTGCCTCACGCGGGATTCGGTCTTGGATTCGAGAGAGCCGTGCAGTATGTGACCGGAATGCAGAACATCCGTGATGTCATTCCGTATCCCAGAGCAGCAAAGCAGGCTGATTTCTAAGCCAGGAGGATAAGATGGAGAAAAGGGTTTTGGTCATTCTTGCCGACGGATTCGAGGAGGTCGAGGCCCTTGCGCCCATTGATGTCCTCAGAAGAAGCGGTGCCTCGGTCACTGTGGCGGCTCTTCAGTACAAGAGCGGCACAAGCTGTGTGCGCGGCGCACATGATGTCCTGGTAGGCTGTGATGCTCTTCTTGCAGATGTCTGCACAGACCGTTTTGACGCGATAGTCCTTCCGGGCGGAATGCCAGGGGCAAAGAACCTGCATGAGAGTCAGACTGTGACAAAGGTAATACTTGATACCTTCAAGAGAGGCGATCTCGTGTGCGCGATCTGTGCGTCTCCGGCGTTTGTCCTTGCACCGACCGGAGTGCTTGAGGGCAAGAGAGCCACATGCTATCCGGGATGCGAGGCCGTTGCCCCGAATGCCGTATTCGGCAAGGAGCGCACCGTGAGGGACGGCAATGTGATCACAGGAGCAGGCCCGGGAACAGCCCTGGAGTTCGGACTGCTTATCTCCGAGGCATTATTCGGAAAAGATGTTAGCGACAAGATTCATTCTGACATGATTTGCAAGTGAGGGCAAAATGAACAAACAAGGGTTTGATAACGAAAAATACCTCAAAGAACAGAAGGCATTCATCATGGAGAGGATGTCAAAAGTCGAAGGAAAGCTCTACATAGAGTGCGGTGGAAAGCTGCTTTTCGACTACCATGCCGCCAGGGTCCTGCCCGGTTTTGACACCAATGACAAGATGAAGGTCTTCCAGTCTTTCAAGGATGATCTTGATGTCATCATCTGCATCCATGCCGGAGACATAGAGCACCGCAAGATGCGCTCTGATTTCGGAATCTCATATGATACGGATGTCTTCAAGATGATCGATGACTTCGCCGCCTGGGGCATAAAGGCCGACAAGGTCGTTGTCACCCGTTATAACGGAGAGATCAGTGCCAACAACTTCGCTGACATGCTGACCCGCAGGGGAATCAAGGTCTACTTTCACAAGCCGATCATGGGTTATCCGGATAATGTCGACATGGTTGTCAGCGATGAAGGTTACGGCTCAAATCCGTATATTCCCACCGATGCCTCTGTTGTGATTGTCACAGCTCCCGGACCGGGAAGCGGAAAGCTCGCCACCTGTCTTTCCCAGATCTACCATGACTTCAAGGACGGCCGTAAGGCAGGCTATGCCAAGTTCGAGTCATTCCCCATCTGGAACCTTGCGATCGATCATCCGGTGAACATAGCCTATGAGGCTGCAACGGCAGATCTCGGAGACTCCAACCAGATCGACCATTATTATGTCTCTGCGACCGGAAAGATCGCAGTGAACTACAACAGGGACATGGAGGCGTTCCCGCTCCTGAAGAGGATCCTGGACAAGATCTCCAAGGGCTCTCTGACCTATAATTCACCGACCGACATGGGAGTCAACAGACTTGGATTCGGAATCTGTGACGATGCTGTTGTCCGTGAGGCTGCGAACCAGGAGATCATCCGCCGCTATTACCGATCGGCCTGTGAATATGCCCAGGGAATCGGAACCAAGGAGACTGTTCAGAGAAGCTATGAGATCATGACAAAGGCAGGTCTTGCAGTAGAGGACCGCCCGACAGTCAAGGTGGCACAGGCTGCACTTGAGGACGCCATTGCCCGTGGAAAGAGCAAGGACGGAATAGCATGTGCCGCCGCCATCCAGCTCAATGACGGCAGGTTCGTCACCGCACATAATTCCTCACTGATGCACGCCTCCAGTGCACTGGTGCTGAACTCGCTCAAGGTTCTTGCCGGAATTTCCCGTGAGGTCGAGCTGATCCCGCATCAGATTCTGGACAGTGTCTACGCCATGAAGCGCGATGACCTCAGAGGCCGTGGAATAAGCCTGAACCTTGATGAGACACTGATCTGCCTTGCCATGGCCGCGACGATGAACGAGGATGCAAAGAAGGCCCTGTCCTGCCTTCCACAGCTCAGAGGATGTGAGTCCCACATGAGCCATATCCCGAGTGCCGGAGATTCAACGGGTCTCCGCAAGCTTGGAATCAATGTCACAAGTGAGCCTAAGTTCCCGACAAACAACATGAGGAACTTCTGAGAGCTTTCATAATCCTGAGAACCTCAATGATGCTGTGACCAGACGGTCCTGGTTGATCGCTGCCCTGAAGGTCACTCCTTTTTCAGTGTGTTCCCATGAGAACTCAAGCTCTGTCTTTGCCGCGGATACTGAGAGGGCGGCGTTCTGTGTTGTGAATCTAAGCCTTCCGTTTTCGGCAGACAATGGTGACTTATCAGGTCTTTTAAGTGTGAACTCCGCTTGAATCTTGAAATCATCTTTATTTAAGGAAAGAAGATATCTTGTTGACTCGATTTTGCCCTTATCAGAATCAAAGGATGTCCTGTTGTCAGCCTGAAGGGAGAGGTCCCCATAAAAGAGCTCGATGTTGTAACGCAGCTGTCTTCTCTGGCTCTCTCCTCCGTATACCGGGGTCCTGTATGTGTCTGACTCGTAGATGAGACCTATTCCTGTCTCCTTGTCTTGCACTGACAGGATGCGCGCACTGAGGCGCATGCTGTCCATGGGACTGTCGTCATCTGAAAGCTGCTTGAGCTTTATTCCTGTGCCTCCCAAACGTCTCGATGCATTGAGATCCAGGCTATCTGATTGAGCCTTTATCTCCCATCCGGCTGTGATTCCGCCTCCGAGGTACATGTCCCAGGCTCCCTGGATGAAAGCCTGCCCCTCAACGGAGAAAGACAGAAGAGAAGCCTGAGCATTTGCGCCCATCAGGGCAAAGACCATTCTTCTTCCTACTCCGAGCTGTTTCCAGTTTACCTGATATTTCTTTGTTGCAGAAGAAATTGTTATTTCATTCTGGCTTGCTAGCATTATTCCTGCAAAAGCATTTGAGAAGCCTCCGATTGCACCGAATCCCAAAGGTGAGGCCGGGTTGAACACCGGACTCAGGGTGATGAGGTCCAGATTGTCAAAGGAGAAGGCTATCCCGGAGAGACGTGGCTTCATTGACGGGCTTCTGATGTCCTGGAGGTTCTTTCCCCTGATGAAGCGGGAGCTTCGGTTCCCATGGTCCATCGGGCTGATCATCAGGGTGAACAGGCCTGTGTCCTTGAGCTCTCCGATCTTGATCCTGCCGTCAAAACCGACCGTCAGGAACGGGGGAGCCTCTATTGAGAATCTCCCGTCCCCGTCCTGCCTGACTGAGATGCAGTAGGCAATGTTCTCTGTGTTAAGCAGTGCGTTCATCACGCGTGAGCCCTTGAGCTGGCGGTAGGTGATTGTAAGATCACCAGAGGCTGCAGCCATAAAGGCCACGGCAAGTAAAAGGATTGTTATGGTTGTTTTTCTTCTCATGCCCTTATATACGAAAAAAGTGCATGAAATATTTCAGGTTTCCGGAAAAAAACTTGTTTTTTTTCTGTTGCTGAGGCTTTTAGCTCTCAAAAGGGCAAAAAAAGAGCCCTTCACAGGAAGAGCTCTAGGCATTAATTATACTAATTTAACAAATTAGTTGCTCTGATTCTGATCCCCGATCACAGTTGTCTCTTCTGCTTTCCAGAGGATTGTTCCGTCTGAGGCCACGATCTGGTTGCCCTCAAGAAGAACTCCGGTTGCGATGATCGTGCCCTCCGCGTCCTTTGCAAGTCCGTCGGATGTGATTGTGATTCCCTTGGACTCGATCTTTGCAATGACCTTCACCTCTGAGCTCATCTTCTCAAGTGAGAGAGGCTGGATGCTCTTGAGGCGGATATCAACGTCGTAGCCACGGGCATCGAGATTCTTGAGGATCTCATCGAGTGAGTAGTTCTCAAGGCTCTTTGATGTGGCGGCGTTGTCGGTGGACCTGGTCTGTGTGATGTTGTTCAGGTCGATTGTGGTGTTGACATCCGGAAGAAGGATTGTGCTGTCAGTGGCGTTGTTGTGTCCGAACACGGCCCATGAGCCTACAAAGACAACGACGAATGCCGCTGCGACACCGATCATCTGAGGTGCTGACAGCTTGAAGGTCCTGTGGAGGAATGACTTCTTTCCCTTGCCCTTGGAGAGGTAGTTCTTCTCGATCATTGAGAGAACCCTGTCCTGATGGGGCTGGATCTCGTCTGCTGTGAGCTCTGCGGACTTGACTGCATCACTGATCTTGAGAAGGTTCTGATAGCGGGTCCTGCAGCTTGAGCAGTAGCTCAGATGCTCTTCGACCTGGCTCTTCCAAGGCTCGGCGAGCTCATTGTCCAAATATGTGTTAAGAATCTGATCATCAAGGCACATTCACTTCCTCCCGGTCCAGTTTTACCTCAAGCTCCTTTCTTGCCCGATGCACCCGGACCTTGACATTGCTCTCCGAGATCTTCAGGACTCCCGCAATCTCCTTGTAGTTGAGCCCTGCATATTCCCGAAGGACAATCACAGTCTTGTAAATCTCAGGTAGCTCGCTTACCGCCTTACGCACAGCTGCCGTCGATTCCTTCAGAATCAGCTCCGAGGCCCCGTCCTTGAAAGGATTGACCTGCGGTCCTCTCATGACTTTCTCCAAGGATGCGCTTTCCCTCATCTTTCTCTTGACATGGTTGATTGAGAGGTTCTTCACGACCCTGATCAACCAGAACTTGGCGTCATCCATTGAAGGAAACGACATGTCCTTGTCATAGAACCTGATGAATGCATCCTGACAGATGTCCTCAGCAACATCCTGGTTGTAGGTCACATGGTATGCGACCTTCATCACAACCGGGAATACTTCGTTGTAAACCTGTCTAAAGGCTAACTCATCGCCGCTTCTGATTTCCATAAACCTTAACAAACGTCCTCTACAAAAGTTACTATAAATTTACATCTTTTTTTGCAAAGATGGTCCGTTTGGGGTATCTTTCAGCAGATAACCCATCGCATCAATCTGATTCCTGTAGGAATCGGCAGCCGCCCAGTCCTTGTTTTTCTTTGCCTGTGCGCGCTTTTCTACAAGCTCCATCACCTCTGCGGGGATGTCTGAGGAATCATCTTTCTTTGCCTTGATCTGGTCAAGCCTCAGGCCAAGGACCTGGTCCATGTAGTTCACGGCATAGCGCTTCTCTGCATTTGAGATCCCCTCATCCTTGAGCATTGTCCAAAGGACAGATAGTCCGCGGGCCGTTGCCAGGTCGTTGCAGACATAGCCGTCAAACTGGTCCATGTAGGCCTTTGTCTTCTCTGACAGTGATTTCTCCGGAGAGACCTCATCTCCGAGGGATGCGATCCTGTCCACAAGGCCGAGCCTTGCGGTGCGTGCGCCGTCCATGCCCTGATATGAGAACTGAAGCTGTGTCCTGTATGTGGCGCCAAGGCAGAAATACCTGTAATCAAGCGGATCATAACCGTGGCTTGTAAGTACTGACATGGTAAGGAATTCACCTGAGCTCTTGGACATCTTTCCCTTGTCTGAGAGAAGGAACTCGCCGTGCATCCAGTAATTGACCCATTTCTTGCCTGTGGCGGCCTCGCTCTGGGCTATCTCATTGGTGTGATGGACAGGAATTGCATCTATTCCACCGCAGTGGATGTCGAACTGCTCTCCCAGGTAATACATGCTCATTGCTGAGCACTCGATATGCCAGCCCGGGTATCCGCGGCCCCATGGGGAATCCCACATCATGGCCTGCTCTCCGAACTTGCTGTTGGTGAACCAGAGCACGAAGTCCTTGGGGTTGCGCTTGTTTGAGTCGATGTCGATCCTTGCGCCGCTCTTCAGGTCGTCCAGGTTCAGCCTGGCAAGCCTTCCGTATGCGGGGAATGTGTCGATTGAGAAATAGACGTTTCCGCCGGCGATATATGTGTGTCCGCCGGCCTCAAGGCGTTTGATGAGGTCGATCATCTGCTGTATGTG
>CACZJR010000037.1 GCA_902781545.1 uncultured Spirochaetales bacterium
CTCTCATGCCACAGAGGGCAACGGCCTTGGCCTGAGCATGGTCAGAAGAATTGTTGACCTGCACCAAGGGCAGATAGAGGTTGAAAGCCGGCTGGGGAAGGGAAGCACATTCACAGTAAGATTGGGAGGCATGGATGTCTGATACCAAAGTATTCAAGCTTTCATTCGACTCAAAGAACCGCACACAGACCGCCTTGATTCTGCAGAAGTACGGCATTGCCTACAAGAACAGCCTGCCTTCAGGGACGGATGCTTTGATCTGGGATCTGGACAGAAGGATAGAGAAGCCGGCCAAGGTTGCAATGACTGTCATGATTGTGATTGGGATTCTCACATTTGGTGGAGGCCTTTCAATGGTCCTTACAGCGAACCTTTACTACACCGGCTCTTTGGTTGGTGTTCTTGGCTTTGCCATCATAGCCATGGCTTTTGCAGTCAAGGACAGGATGCTGAAGAGGTGCCACAGGCGAAACAGGGTTCTGATGGAGGACCTTGTCGCATATCCAAACATTAAAAACTCTTGAATAAAAACAATTCCAAAAAAATAAATTCTTTTATTAAAATAATTTGCATAAAAAACATTGCATTTTTTGCAAAACATCAGAACCAAGATGAATATCGCTTGAAGCGCCTGAAAAACCAGCCCTAGAATTCTTGGTGATGGACAGGAAAACACAGAACTGTAATTGACTTGCCTTCCTTGAATGCGGAAAATGCAGTTATGTTCAACGTAAAGGATCCTGCAAGAAATGCGTTCATGCTCCATGGCCCATTGGCCAGGTTGGGCTATGATTGGTGGTGGCACTCGTTCACTGCAATAGATGATGAGACCGGAGATGAGAAGCCGTTCTTCATTGAGTTCTTTGTCTGCAACCCTGCCCAAGGCGGGGCTCTTCCAATTCTTGGACAGCTTCAGGAGAACAAGAGGAAAGGCATAAAGCCATCATATCTGATGGTGAAGGCAGGTTGCTGGGGAGAGGATCATGTCCAGCTTCACAGATTCTTCGGATGGGATTCTGTCAAGATATCCAATGGTGCGCCATACAGTGTTGAGGCAGCTGACTGCTATGCAAGTGACACCGAGCTTAGAGGAAGCGTAAGCATCTCAGAACAGGAGTCGGATTCCCACCCGGAGTGGATGTGCGACTTCGGTTCAATGGAGTGGAATCTCCATTTGGACAAGAGGATCGCCTTCAATGTGGGCTATGGTGCCAGCAAGGTTCTGAGAGACATCGAGGCATTTGCCATGTATTGGCATGCAGAGGGGATGAAGACACTCTTCAGTGGGGACATCACACTCAACGGTAAAAGATACAAGGTGATTCCGGAGAGGAGCTACGGCTATGCAGACAAGAACTGGGGACGCGATTTCACCAGCCCATGGGTGTGGCTTTCCTCAAACTGCCTCAGAAGCAGGAAGACTGGTCAGATGCTTCAGAACAGCGCGTTTGACATTGGAGGAGGAAGGCCCAAGATCTACTTCGTACCGCTTGACCGCAGGCTTCTAGGTGTATTCTACCATGAGGGAAAGGAGTATGATTTCAACTTCTCTCATGCATGGCTCAAGGTAAGGACTACGTTCTCGTTCAAGGAAGGGCAGGATGAGGTTGTATGGAACGTCAGGCAGGAGAATATCCACGCTGTCATGGAGACCGAGATACGCTGCCTGAGGAAGGATATGCTTTTTGTGAACTATGAGGCGCCTGACGGAAGCCGAAAACACAACAGGCTGTTCAATGGTGGGAACGGATATGGGACTATCAAGCTCTATGACAAGTCCCAAGGGAAGATTGAGCTAGTTGATGAGATTGAGGCCTCCCATGTGGGGTGTGAGTACGGGGAGTACTGCTGAAGGTAGACACAATGAACGCGGACTTCAAGTTGAACGGAAAGACACGTCTGGTCCACAGGAGACCAGAAGATCGGTAAGTGAAGAGGAAAAGCAAATGGCTGAAAAGATCGTACAGACCGCAGGAAGGAACCAGCTTGGTGAATTCGCCCCGATGTTCGCTCATCTCAACGATGACGTGCTCTTCGGGGAGGTTTGGAATGCTCAGACGATTGATGTGAAGACAAAGTGCATCATCACCGTGGTGTCTCTGATGGCATCAGGGATCACAGACTCATCTCTGGTCTATCATCTGCAGAACGCAAAGGCCCATGGTGTGACCAAGGAGGAGATAGCCGCAATCATCACACATGCCACAATGTATGTAGGCTGGCCGAAAGGCTGGGCGGTGTTCCGTCTGGCAAAGGAAGTCTGGAATGAAGAGAAGCCCGTTCTGACGGAGAAGGACAGTTACCAGAACACCATCTTCTTCCCTATCGGAGTCCCGAACGATGCTTATTCCCAGTATTTTGTGGGCCAGAGCTATCTGGCACCGGTGTCCACCGAACAGGTTCCGGTATTCAACGTGACCTTTGAACCTGGATGCCGAAACAACTGGCATATCCATCATGCAAGGAAGTGTGGCGGACAGATGCTGATCTGTGTCGGAGGCAGGGGCTATTACCAGGAGTGGGGTAAGGACCCTGTTGAGATGGTTCCCGGAACAGTTGTGAACATCCCGGCAAACGTGAAGCACTGGCATGGTGCTGCCCCGGATTCCTGGTTCTCCCATCTTGCAATCGAGGTTCCAGGAGAGGAGACCCATGCGGAATGGCTGGAGGCTGTTTCCGAGGAAGTCTACAGAAAACTGAAGTAAGGAAAACAGCAATATGATCATGTCGATTTCTTCAAAAAGAACGGCTATATGCTCAGAGGTGAACTCAAAGACGTTCCCAAGGGACACAACTGCTATGAACTCTACAAAAAGATTTGATGGGAGGAAAACATGGACATTGTTGAAGTATTGAAGACAAGGTTTTTTGAAAACAAGGCTTTTCATTCGGATCTTGAATGGGCAGAAGTTGAAAAACGCTTTCTCTTAAATCCGAACGTTTTAGAGGTGCTGTTGAGGATGGAGGAGAGTGGAGGAGAGCCTGACACTATCGGGTTTGACGAAAAGACGGGTAAACTCATTTTCTGCGACTGTTCCAAAGAGTCTCCTTCGGGACGAAGAAGTCTGTGCTATGATGATGAAGCCTTGAGAAAACGTGCCAAGAACCCTCCAGCGGGCAGCGCTCTGGGGATGGCTTTTGAGATCGGAGCTTCCTTGTTGACGGAGGACCTTTACCGCAGGCTTCAGAGCCTCGGTGAATTTGATCTGAAGACTTCTTCCTGGATCAATACACCGAAGGAGATCAGACAACTGGGCGGTGCCATATTCTGTGAGCGAAGATACGGAACGGTATTCACGTTTCATAACGGTGCGGATTCGTACTATTCCGTACGTGGATTCAGGTGTTTTATTCTGGTGTGAGTACAGATCTGTGTGTTCCTTGCGCTGACGGGGTGGTGAACATCCGTGTCGGTGCACTTATAGCTAAAGACGGCAAGATTCTGATGGTTGAGAGCTGCCGCGGTTATCTATTCTGTAGGCGGAAGAATCAAGGTGGGGGAGACGGCCGAGGAGGCTGTTGTAAGAGAGGTCTTTGAGGAGACCGGCGTTTTGATGTCCATCAAGAGGCTGATAGCAGTCCATGAGAACTACTTACACGGTGACTCTCCAAAGAAACTCGGGAAGGGCTTTTATGAATAAGCAGCTTACAAAGTATGGGCTATGTCCAATTTACATAAACGAAGATAAAAACCAGTAGTTTGCTGCCCTGAACTCTGCTGACAAAACCAGCGATGTTTTAGAACTTGAAGCCATTTTGATCTCAAACATCTATAGGACTCATGCTGAAATCTATACAAATAGTTGGAAGGAAAAGAAAAGAAGACAGACAGAGAAGAAATAGTGTTTTTCCTTCCTGGATTCAATGACTTCTACCCGCAAACCTCACTAAAACGTTTAGTTTCTTTATACAAACTGGCTGAACTCTGATTGACAGCAGGGTTAAGGTCTCGCGTAGAATTAAGACATCGGAGTTGGGGTCTCGGGGCATGTTGAGACGGTAGTTCTTTTACGTTGGACAAAAACCTCCAGCCATGTCAGCGTTGATCTTGATGTGGAGAAGCTTGGAATCAACTAAAGGAAAACCTTTTGGAAGTGTCTCGAGTTCTAAACTGCCGAACAGTTATCTTACAAACTACCGAAGACACATATTCCACACAGCATTTTATCGTCCAATTATTTGATTATTCATCCAAATAATGTTATTATTGGACAAAAGAGGTTTTAAATGAGGACTTTTAATTATGATGCTCTAGAGATACGGTCATGGGATACAGACATTCTAAATCTCATTGCAAGGATACATGAACGCAAAGGAAGACAAGACCTGTATGTGAGACAAAAACCGGTGGAATTGGACAGGCTGGTTGAGATTGCAAAAATACAAAGTACGGAATCATCCAATAAGATTGAAGGTATTGTCACTACAGCCAGCCGTATAAAGCGGCTTCTCGAAGAAAAGACGACCCCCCGGAACAGAGATGAGAAGGAGATTGTCGGATATAGGGACGTGTTGAATACAATCCATGAGAGTTACGAACATATTCCAATCAGTCCTTCCTTTATTCTTCAACTCCATCGTGATTTGCTCAAAAAGGCAGGTTTGTCTTTTGGTGGGCATTTTAAGAATGTTCAAAACTACATAAGTGAAACATTGCCGGACGGAACTGTATCTACTCGCTTTACACCTGTTGCTCCTTTTGAAACACCCGAAGCTATTGAGAACCTCTGCAATGCCTATGAAAGGGCGATGTCAAGTGAGAAGGTGGATTCTCTGTTGTTGATACCTGTTTTTATATGTGATTTTCTATGTATTCACCCTTTCAATGATGGCAACGGAAGAATGAGTAGACTTCTTACATTGCTTCTTCTCTATCAAAACGGCTATGCAGTAGGAAAGTACATCAGTATTGAGAAACAGATAGAGAAGACAAAAGACCTATACTACGATTCCCTGGAAGCTTCTGATGCTCAATGGCATGAGGGGAGAAACGATCCAACCCCATTTATCAGGTACATGCTTGAAGTGATTCTGGCCTGTTATGTCGAATTTGAAGAACGAGTAGGGATGATGACTGAGAGCGGAAATCGCAGTAATGCCTATGATATTGTCAGAAAATACGTTGAAGAAAAAATCGGAAGGTTTACAGGTTCAGATGTCTTATCTCATTGTCCGAAAATCGGAAGATCATCTGTGCTGGCATCTCTAAAAAAATTGACAGAGGAAGGAATCATTCTCCGGAAAGGATCAGGCAGAAGTACGTTTTATGTACGAGCTAATTGATGAAAGAGGAATTGTCCAAATCATGGTATTATTTGGACGATAATTATACAATTTGGACGAATCGGAGGAGAAATGAAACCTGATATGTGTGTGCCCTGCGGTGACGGATTGGTGAATATCCGCGTCGGTGCTTTAATTCTCAAGGACGGCAAGATCCTGATGGTTGAGAGCAGCCGCGGCTATCTGTACTCTGTCGGCGGTAGGATCAAGATGGGTGAGACTGCACAGGAGGCTGTTGTCAGGGAGGTCTTAGAGGAGACCGGGGTCGTGATGCCCATCAAGAGGCTCATTGCCGTCCATGAGAACTATTTCTACGGAGATATGAAAACTAATCTGGGCAAGTTGATCTATGAGGTATCGTTCTACTTTCTGATGGATGTGCCAAAAGATTTCGAGCCTGTGTGCAGCAGCGTGACGGAGGAGGGTGTGAGTGAATCCCTGAAGTGGGTTAGCCCTGACACGCCTCAGAGAATGTTCCCTGACTTCTTCAGGGAAGAGGCGAAAAGCCCTTCGGATTGCGTCAGATATGCAATAAATGATGAACGAAAAAAACGTCAGGGGTGATGGAGCACCACAGATGGGAGCACAGTCTGCTGTCCGAAGAATCGGTCGCGTTTCTACGCAGTCTTACGAAAAGAATCGATTTCATATCTGAGGGAATGAGCATATCTGTCATGCATTCCTGCATGGACAAAAGCGGTCATTATAGGGGCTCAGTCCAGAATCCCACAGAGCATGATCTGCTGACCATGTTCGCCGATGTGAAAAGCAATGTCATAATATACGGGCATGGCATACCTTGATATGACTCGGTTTGTTGAGGCACAAAGGCAATCATATCAGAGTGCTCTGTCGGAGATCCGAAAAGGCAGAAAGACTTCCCATTTGTCTCATGGAGATCAATGAAAATCAGTTATGGAAAAGAATGGTCTGACAGGCTTCTTGCTTGATGATATGAACAAATCCTGCTCCGGCTTGAACGAAAGCACATTCGAACAGATTCTTTGGAACGGGATGATCTTCAACACCTGCCGTGAATGGATCAAAGGCGGAATGAAGGAATCGCCCTCAGAGATGACCGGGTTTGTCATACGGCAGCTCAAGAGACTGGAGGCTAGGCTGTCCGCGATCCAATAATGGTGTCTGGACTGTCAGTCCTTCTTCTCGGAGAACATGAGCTTCAGGGTCTTGTTGCCTGAGCCTACAAGCAGATGAAGAAGCTGTCTCAGGACCTCGCGGTCAGCCTCCGGTATCTCGGAGATCTTCCTTTTCACCTGGGGAATCTTCTTCACAAGACCTTTGACTATATCCCGGACCTTGACTGCCCCGGAGATCTCTATCAACTCGAAAACCGTCTTGACGAGGGTCTCCGTCTGCTCAACTGTGCATGAGGAGAGAAACTGGTGCAGAGTCCCGTCCAGGAACCTGCTGGAGATTGTGGTCTCTTCGGATCGCAGGAAAATCGGTCCCATAACATGCCAATGGAACGGGTTGTGCTGCATGAGGCTGACGCTTTCGCTCTTGACCACAACGGGGTGTGTTGTGTTGCCTAGAAGCAGTCCTATCACAGATGATTCTGGTATATATGAATGGATGAGGCCTTCGATTGCCTTCCAACCGTCCGACTGGAGGACTGAAGCTGGGAGACCCGGACCGTCGAAGCTGTAGACGGCTTTTATCCTGTCAGGGGCGTTGCACATGGCCGCCGAGTACATGGCAAGGTTGCCGCCCTTGCTGTGCCCGCATACCGTGATGTTCTCATATGTGCCGGAGGATATGACCTCGTTCAGAAACGCAACGGAATCTGTCTGTGCGGGGATTGGACTTTTGTAGGCCATGTCAAAGTCCTCCTTCCAGCCTGTGACTGTGGAATCGGTCCCACGGAAAGCCACAACGGCGGTACGTTCAGCCCCAAAGCCGTAGCTGAAGACTGCGGCTGCGAACTGCTTGTCGTTCTCCGGCTCGAAGTTCGACATGAAATGGTCCAGCCTGACTTCCGCGAAACGACGATGGTCGGCCATGAGCGACCAGACATCATAGCGGGGTCTGAAGACGTAGCTGGCGTTCTTCGGAAGCGGCTCAGGAAAGACCTTCTCGAAAATGGAGATCAGGGAAGGGCCTTCACCATCCAGGCTGCCGCTTTCATTATTACACCTTTCCAGCGGCGCGTAGACCAGCTCGGAGAAGATGAGGTAGTCAACCTCGTTCGGTGCGCATTCTGCAAGGGGTAAGTCTCCTCTCCATCTGATATAGTCAAGTGCGTTGTTCATTTCCTGTCTCCGACAATAATCTATCAAGTTTTACTGAATTATGGGAGAGGAATCGTTTCGCTGGTTTTTTTCACGCAGTTCTTCAAAGTTTTGAATGTAAGGCAATCTGAATCATTCAAATCGGATCAGTTTCCGAATTCCAAGATTGTCTGAAGGCTGACTTTTCTGTAGGTTCCGTTGAACTTGAACTGGAAGTCGTATTCACCGTTCTCATCCCTTGCAATCTTGAAGACTGTGGCTCCCATTCTGCGTGCTGCGATGATGATGGCTCTTATAGGCAGATTCATTGTCGTTCCTCCTATTCTTTCTTTTGTTTACACCACATTCTTGCTCGGGATATGTGGCCATTTCACAACGCATTTGTACAATTTGATTTTGCGTGCTACGATTTTCATGCAGCAGAAAGGAGGTGCCTAAATGGTTCTCGAGAGATTGCCTTACAGTCTGACCGTGTGCAAGGTCGCACATGTCGGGGACTTGGCCCTTGAGGCGGGATTCTTCTTCGTAGGGAAGACGGACAGAGAGATATCGCTCGTGTGCGAAACTGAGGATGTTCCAGCAGGCGCTGTTGAAAGGGTGGATGGATGGAAGGCTTTCCGTGTTTGCGGGACCCTTGATTTCTCTCTTGTTGGAATCCTCTCGGAACTCAGCGGGATTCTGGCTTCCAACGGAATAGGACTGTTTGCGGTATCGACCTATGACACGGAATACATCCTAGTCAGGGAAGTGGACTTTGACAGAGCTTCTGGTGTGCTTTCGGATGCCGGACATGAAATCGTGCAGGCGAGGTGAGACATGGCACTGACAAGTCATGAGGGGCAAGGGAAGAATGAGACGGTAGATCAGTATATCGAAAGACAGGATGAGACCGTCAGACCTTATCTGAATGAAGTGCGGAAAATCATCCATGACGCTATTCCTGATGCACAGGAGAGGATCTCATGGAGCATGCCGACATTCTGGAAGGGGAGGAATCTCATTCATTTCGCTGCATCGAGAAAGCATCTGGGACTCTATCCGGGTGGAGAGGCAACGACGGTTTTCGCTGAGAAGCTGGCCGGCTATGATGTGAGCAAGGGGACAATCCGGATCCCATATTCCGCACCGATGCCTGAAAAGCTGATCTCAGAGATCGCGGTATGGTGTTATAAGCAGTATGCAACCAATGATGATGGGGTTAAACAGGGACTGTGATATGGGATACAGAATTGAGGATCTGACAAAGGAAGATGCAGGATATATCGGTGAGAAGATTAATGAGATTGTTCCGCATGAGGTGGATGCGGATGAGGAAGAGTTCGTCCTGAAGATCGAGAACGAGAACGGCAAGATCATCGGAGGTTGTATTGCCCAGGCCTATGAATACCACTGGTCCAGGGTCTTATTAAAAGTGCTCTGGGTGGATGAGCGTTACCGTCATCAGGGTCTCGGGTCGATGATAATCCGTGAGGTCGAGCGCATTGCAAGGGAGAAAGGCTGCAGGGTAGTGACGCTCGGAACTGCCAGTTACATGGCCAGGCCGTTCTATGAGAAGCACGGCTACACGGTCTTCACGACTCTTAAGAAGCCGAACGGCTACATCAGCTATTCATTGGTCAAATATCTGGACAAGGACACACCTGATTATGTTCCCACAAACAACAGCGGCACCTGTTTCAGGGTCTCGTTCGGAAATGAAACCGATGCGGATGTCATCGAAAACGGCATAGACACATACAGTGAAGCCTATGAGCCGGAATGCGAGAGCATTGATTACCATAAGAAACTTGTGGGCAAGGACGGCAGGTTCGCCGCTGGTGTCATAGCGGATGTGAACAAAGGTGAGTATGGTTTCATCGATGCCCTTTTTGTGGAGGAGCAGTTGAGACATCAGGGCCTTGGCACGTTCCTATTGAAGGAAGTGGAGAAACTGGCAAAGGAAAACGGTGCGTCCATGATCATGACTAGCGCCGGCGACTGGAACGTCGGTTTCTTCAAGAAGAACGGCTATCTGCTCAGAGGTGAGCTCAGGGATGTTCCGAAAGGACACGACTGCTACGAGCTCTACAAAAACATCTGATTTTAGAAGATGAATCCCGCTGCCAGGTACATGAGCATTGTGATTGCCGCGGCAAGAAGTGCGGCGTCATGAATGATTCTGCGATCTGGATCATGTAGTATGTGAATCCGATTGCCGCGTTCACCTTTGCGAACAGGAAGGCCAGGACCATGAGGAGCAGCGAATTGAGCATGTTCTTGATGCCTGATGTGAAGCAGGTCCAGTACTCAGATGCGGTCATGACTCCTTGTGCCAGATAGAGGATAAAGCACACCACTTGGGGTTATCTGAATCCGCCGACTTTTTTGACCATGGTTTTCAGACCTGTAGGCGGAATTTGGGAGACTCTGGTTTTCCGCCTATGAAAAAACATCTTTTTGAGCTTCTGCCATGATATTTATCGGCGGTAATCAAGGATTTACTGAAACCCGCCTATCATAATTGCTGAAAAGAGGTTATAGGTGCAAAATAAATAGGCGGAAAACAATCAAACGTGTCTTTCCGCCTATCAGCTACAAATCTACGGTTGCAGATTATCCCCATCAAGCCTGCTGGCTCTCAGAGGCCTTCTTCTTCCCGAATATCATGAAGAAGAAGTTCACAACGCTCATGTAGATGCCTATGATCACAAGAGCAGGCATCAGGTAGAGATAGGGGACTGGAATCCAGCTGTTGAACAGGTCCAGCACGGGGTTACCCTCTGTCTCAACTGAGAAGAAGTAGTTGACCTTGGGGCAGATCCCGGTCTTCCTGAGGAGCATGTTGAAGAGGAAGACGGTGAATGAGACGACAACTGTTGTCAGAAGTGTCAGCGGAATCTCCTTGAAGCGCGGCCTGAACAGCCCGAATGAGGCAATGGCGATGCTCTCTATGAAGACCATGTAGTGTGTGAAGTAGAATCCGAGCATCCTGGGCATGAGGAGCGAGTAGCCCGAGAATCCCGTGCTTGGCATGATCAGGGCCATGAGGGCTCCGAGAGGGCCGAGGAAGAAGCAGAAGTTCTGCAGGGCTCGGTTCTTTGTCCAGACAGCGATCGGGATGAGGATCATGTTGATGTTGCAGAGGTTCAGCGGAAGCTCGCTCCACCAGTTGAATCCGCCCATTGCCGCATTGACGACCCTGTACTGCGCATCTATTGAGAGGAAGTACTTGTAGACAAAGAATACTACGACTGTGACGATGCATGTGATTGCAAGGACATTGCGCCTTGTCTTCTCATCCTTCTTCCTCAGAAGCAGCGATGAGACAACCAGCAGCGCTATGAACAGGCCGAAGCTGATCAGAAATATAGGATTAAATGGCCTGAGGACCCAAAAGTTTTCTTTTTCCATTGCCTCTCCTTCCTGAAGGTATTCCCTGTAAACTGATTTTAGTCCCAAAAATGGAAATAATAAAGAAAAAGATGCAGGAGAGGCGAGATGGAGTCTCTTGAGAGCAATTGATGGGCCTCGGGAACGGGAAAAAGAAGTAATCCACAAAGAGCCCAAAACAGTTTATCATCGAACTATATGGAGACCTCATGATCACGGTCAACCTTTATTACACAGGAAAGAACGGTTCGGCAAGGGCGTTCTGCAATGAGATGGAGTCATCCGGGACCGCCGATGAGATCAGATCGGAATCCGGGAATCTCAGGTATCAGTACTTCCAGTCGTTGTCTGACCCGGAGACGGTTCTCCTGATTGACTCATGGAGGGATCAGGCGGCTCTTGATGCCCATCATGCATCCCCGATGATGGCCAGGATCGCCGCACTCAGGGAAAAGTATGACCTGCACATGACCGTGGAGCGTTTTATCGGAGCCTCTGACAACGGGGCGGACGAGAGATTCATAAGGAGATGACAATGGGAAAGAGGATAGTGGCTGTCAATGCCGGTCCTAGAACCGGATGGAACACGGAGACACTTGTCTCAGAAGCCTCGCAAGGGGCAGTCTCCTCAGGAGCCGAGGTTGAGAGGTTCAACCTGTTCAGGCTCGAGAGGTACACAGGGTGCATATCATGCTTCGGGTGCAAGAAAGAGCGCTTCAAGGGACATTGCATCTGTAAGGATGCCCTTACTCCTGTCCTTGATTCCATCAGGGAGGCTGACGGCCTGATCATCGGCTCTCCGAATTACCTTGGGAACCTGACAGCGTCATTCAGGGCGCTCTATGAGCGTCTGATCTTCCAGAATCTGACCTATAACATTGAGAGCCCGTGCTGCAATGAGCACCCGATCCCTGTATTGCTCATCATGACCAGCAATGCGCCTGACTACATGTACGGGTCTCTTCTGAGCGACTATAAGCAGACCCTGAGCCGCTTTGTGGGCCCGACTGAGGTTCTGGTCAGCGGTGACACCCTCCAGATATGGGATTACGGGAAGACCGACTGGAGATGGACTATGTTTGACCCTCAGGCCAAGCTGAGGAGACATGAGACTGTGTTTCCGGAGGAGAGGAAGAAGGCATTTGAGCTGGGAAGGTCCTTGGCCTTGTAAGGATTGATATTTGTTCTGGGGAGAATTGAAAGATGATAAAGATATACGGAATGCCGACATGCCCTTACTGCGATTATGTCCATGAGCAGGTCAAAGGCAGGGAAGATGAGTTTGAGTACATCAACATCGGAGAGGACATCCGCAACATGGGAGCCTTCATCAGGCTCAGGGACAGTAGCCCTGTCTTTGACAGGTGCAAGGAGATAGGGGATGTGGGAATTCCCGCCTTTGTCTTTGAGGACGGAAGGATCTCCATAGACCCTGCGGATGCGGGGCTGATTGAGTACGGCTCTCCGGCAGCATGCTCCATAGACGACCATAAGAGCGGAAGGAAGGGGTGCTGATTCGTATGGGCAGATACCCTATAAACAAAGAGTTTTTCCCTTACAGCAAGGGGGAAAAAGCCCCTTGCTTTGTGGACATCCACGGCGGAGGCTTTGACTCAAAGGTCAAGGCACCTACAACACAGAGGATGCTCCAAAGCAGGGTGAGCTTCATGAGAAGGCGGTTCGGCTCATGATCATCAACACCGGACAGCGCACTGATATCCCCGCATTCTATTCCCTGTGGCTCTCAAACAGGCTCAGGGAGGGCTTTGTGTGTGTCCGCAATCCGTTCAACCCCAGTCAGGTAAGCAGGTATCGTCTTGATCCGGATGTGGTGGATGTGATTGGGTTCTGCACCAAGAATCCCGCGCCTATGTTCACCCACATGGATCTTCTTAAGGACTACGGGCAGTACTGGTTTGTCACAATCACACCTTACGGGCGTGACATAGAGCCCAATGTGCCTGACAAGCACAGGCTTCTGGATGACTTCAAGAGGCTGTCCGATTTTGTTGGGGTCAACGCCATAGGATGGAGATATGACCCGATCCTAATAACCGATAAATATGACATGGCCTATCATCTGCGCGCCTTTGAGAAGATGGCGACAGAACTGGACGGGTACACGCACACTGCGGTGATAAGCTTCATCGACCTGTATCCCAAGGTGAGGAGGAACTTCCCTGAGGCCCGTGAGGTCCCGAGGGAGCAGAGGCTTGCCCTGGGCAAGGCGATCATCGAGATCGCATCTGGGCACGGGATGACCGTCAAGCCCTGCGCCGAGGGGGATGAGCTTGCCTCCTATGGCGCAGATTGCGGAGGATGCATGCGTATCAGTGACTACGAGAAGGCAATAGGAAGGCATATAATAGCCCCGAAGAAGAAGGGCGCCAGGGCAGAGTGCGCATGCTATCTCTCCTGCGATATCGGGATGTATAATACATGCAGGCATCTCTGCAGATACTGCTATGCGAACGCGGAGCCGCAGAAGGTTCTGGAGCTGAGCCGGCTCCATGATCCCCGGTCCCCGTTCCTGATTGGGAATTACATGGCAGGGGACAACATCCACGATGTCCCGCAGGTGTCATGGATTGACAGGCAGGATAGCCTGATTTGAGGAGTGCAGATTGAACCAGCTTGAGAGAAGACTTTATCTGACCAGATCCCTTCTTGAGGAGAACCCCACCTACCGGAGCATTGATGTCCCTGAGGACCCGGATGCACAGAGGAGACTTCTAAGAAGCCTTCTCAATGTGAGGATGCCGGGACTGAAGGATCCTGGTTTCATGAAGGTCCAGGACGAGTACCTGTCCCAGGTGGCAACAGAGAAGGGCATTGTGAGGCTTTGTGACATCCCGGTGATCCGTGACAGGATGTCCATCTGGCAGGGTGACATAACAAGGCTTGAGACCGATGCCATAGTCAACGCCGCGAACTCCCAGATGCTGGGATGCTTTGTGCCCATGCACAGCTGCATAGACAACTGCATTCACACATACGCCGGAATCCAGCTGCGAGAGGAGTGCGGCCGCAAGATGGATGCCCTTCGCCTGAAGTACGGTGAGGACTATGAGCAGCCTACCGCAGTCCCCATGCTCACGGACGCATACAACCTGCCGGCAAGGAAAGTGATACATGTCGTTGGGCCGATTGTCAGCGGAAGACTCACAGAGGCTCATGAGAATGATCTTGCTTCTTGTTACAGGAACTCATTGGACATGTGTCTGGAGAACAGCCTCAGGAGCGTGGCCTTCTGCTGCATATCCACCGGTGTCTTCAGCTTCCCCAACAGAAGGGCGGCGGAGATAGCGGTCTCCACGTCGGAGGCCTGGCTGAAGGAACATGAGGGTGCGATGGACAGGGTTGTCTTCAACGTGTTCAAGGACGAGGACAGGAGGCTTTATGAAGAACTTCTTTCATGACGGATACAGGGACACGATCCAGAGCGGCTATAATGCCGTAAGACATTATGACCTGCAGCTCTCCAGAGGGACCGGAACATATGATGAGCAGCTGAGACGCCTCAAAACCGAGATTGCCACCGCAGATGCAATAGTAATAGGTGCCGGTGCGGGCCTTTCCACATCCGCGGGCTTCACGTACAGCGGAGAGCGCTTTGAGCTCTGGTTCCATGATTTCGCCCTCAGGTACGGGTTCAGGGACATGTACAGCGGTGGCTTCACGGATTTCGGATCCGATGAGGTCTTCTGGGCATACTGGGCACGCTACATCTACATCAACAGGTATATGGATGCCCCCAAGCCTGTCTATAATGATCTCCTGAATATTGTTAAAGATAAGGATTTCTTTGTTATTACCACGAATGTGGACCATCAGTTCCAAAAGGCCGGTTTTGATAAGAGCCGTCTGTTCTACACGCAGGGCGATTACGGCCTCTTCCAGAGCACAGACCCCTCCATACGCATGACATTCGACAACGAGGCATGGGTGATGAGGGCAATGGAGGCCCAGGGCTATGTCAGAGACAGAAGCGGAATCTTCACAGAGCCTGAGGACGGGAAGCTCTCCATGAGAATCCCTTCTGACCTTGTTCCCAAATGTCCCGTTGACGGAGGGAAGGTTGTCATGAACCTCCGCTCAGATGACAGCTTTGTGGAGGATGACGGCTGGCGCAAGGCCTCTGAATCTTATTCGGATTACCTCTATGACCACAGGGACGGCCATGTCCTTTACCTTGAGCTTGGCGTGGGCTCCAACACGCCTGTGATAATCAAATACCCGTTCTGGCAGATGACAGCATCTAACCCCAAGGCCGTATATGCCTGCATCAACTACAGTGAGGCATACAGCATAAGGCAGATTGAGAGGCAGTCCATCTGCATTGACGGGGATATTGGAGAGGTTCTTAACAATCTGAGGCGAATCCTGTAAATTTGGCTTATCAGAGGACTTTAATATGGTTTTGTTCATCAACGCCTGCGTGAGAAAGCAGTCAAGGACCAGGAAACTGGCGGAGGAGGTGCTGTCAAAGCTTGACGGCGAGGTGCAGGAGATCCGCCTGCATGAGATTGCGTTCCCTGCGGTTGATGAGGCATTCCTGCAGGAAAGGGATCGCCTGATAGACTGCGGGGAGTTCGCCAATCCGCTATTTGACCTGGCCAGGCAGTTCGCATGGGCGGACCAGATTGTGATAGCGGCCCCTTTCTGGGATCTGTCTTTTCCTGCGGTGCTGAAGCAGTACTTCGAGCAGATCAACGTAATCGGAATCACATTCAGGTACACCCCGGAGGGAGTGCCCCAAGGCCTTTGCAAGGCGACAAAGCTGTATTACGTGACAACCGCAGGCGGCATGTTTGTCCCCGAGGAGTTCGGATTCGGTTATGTTAAGTCTCTGGCGCAGAACTTCTACGGCATTCAGGACGTGGAGCTGGTCAAGGAGATAGGCCTGGATATGGTCTGATGGATTAGGGGAGATTTTGGATATGGATTTATTTGAAGCGATTAAGAGCAGACGTAGCGTACGCACCTTTGACGGGAAGCCCCTGAGCAAGGAAGATGAGCGTGCCATCATGGACTATGCCGCAAATCAGGATAACCCGTACGGGATTCAGATTGAGTGGAGGCTCCTGGACGCAAGGAAAGAGGGGCTCTCAAGTCCTGTGATTGTCGGAACAGACACTTATATCGCAGGCAAGATGAGGCGCGTCCCGCATGCCGAGGAGGCATTCGGATATGAGTTCGAGAAGATAGTCCTTTACGCGCAGTCACTTGGTGTGGGAACCACATGGATTGCCGGAACCATGAACCGTCAGGCATTTGAGAAGGCCATGGACCTTGCATCTGATGAGGTAATGCCCTGTGTCAGCCCCCTGGGATATTCTGCGAAGAAGATGTCTCTCAGGGAGGTCATGATGAGAAAGGCAATCAGGGCGGACAGCCGCTCTGATTTCAAAGACATTTTCTTTGACGGGACCTTTGACAGGCCTCTGTTGCCGGGTGCCGCGGGAAAGCTCTCTTCAGTGCTTGAGGCCGTGAGGCTTGCCCCGTCTGCCGTGAACAAGCAGCCGTGGCGCATGGTGGTCTGCCCGGATGCGGTTCATTTCTATGAGAGGCACGGCCGCAGCTATGTCTCAGATGACGGCTGGGACCTCCAGAAGATAGACATGGGCATTGCGCTCTGTCATTTTGAGCTCTCTGCAAATGAGTGCGGCTTTGATACTGGCCTTGAGGTCAGTGACCCCGGTATTAAGGCAGAGGAGGGCATGTCTTACATCGCATCCTGCACCTATAAGGAAAAAACATGAACGCAGAATTCCGTCTGAACGGAAAGACTATAGAGACTGAGCGGCTAATTCTCAGGCCGTTTGAGCAGGCCGACCTTGATGACTTCTTCGAGTACGCCTCGGTTGAGGGGACCGGTGAGATGGCCGGCTGGCACCATCATCAGGACAAGCAGAAGAGTCAGGAGATCCTTGATCTCTTCATCTCGGAGGACAAGACATTTGCAGTATGCCTGAGGCAGAGCGGCAAGGTGATAGGGTCGTTAGGTGTTGAGAAGTACGGCATGGAGGACAAGCTCACGGAGTTCGACGGCTACAGGGGCCGTGAGATAGGCTATGTCCTTAGCCGTGACTACTGGGGAAGGGGCCTGATGACAGAGGCCGTCAGGGCGGTCATTGATTATCTTTTCAGCGAGTGTGACCTGGATTTCCTGACCTGCGGCTATTATGACTTCAACAGCCGCTCCAGGAGGGTGCAGGAGAAATGCGGCTTCAGGCCTTACCGCAAGCTTGTCATGGATACCCGCATGGGCACCAAGGAGCCTGGAGTGCTGAACCTGATGACCAATCCTAAGAAGGACATCAGGTTCGTTTTCTCACATCCTGAGACCCTTATAATCAGCTGACGGCTATATCAGATCCTGCAGGTGTTCTGAGGTCTACCTTCAAGATATGCGATCACATTGTCAAACTCGATTCTTGCCCTTCTGACCATGGCTTCCTTTGTCAGGAAGGCCACATGCGGTGTGAGCAGCGTATTCTTGGCATTCAGAAGAGGGTAGTCTGAAGGAATCGGCGGCTCCATGTCAAAGACATCGATTGCAGCGCCTGCGATTCTTCCTTCATTCAGGGCATCGGCAAGGGCCTTGTTGTCGACAATCGGTCCGCGTGCACAGTTGATGAACAGCGCGCTCTTTTTCATTTTCGCAATCTCGTCCTTCCCGATCATGCCCTTTGTCGAGGCGTTGTTCGGAGTGTGAAGTGAGATGATGTCCGATGTGCTGAGAAGCTCATCCAGTGTGACGTACCTGACTCCAAGTGCCTCCACCTCAGGTCTTTTGTTCCTGGCATATGCCACGACTTCGGCTCCGAAGGCCAGGAAGAGCCTGGCTGTCATTGTGCCGATTTGGCCGCATCCGATGAGGCCGACTCTCTTTCCTGAAATCTCTGTTCCAGCAAGGCCGGCGCTTGTGCCGCCTTCACGGACTGTCTTGTCACAAGTGTTGAAGAATCTCATGAGTGAGATTGCCATTCCGACAGCCTGCTCCGAGACACAGACGTTTGAGTACCCTGCGCAGTTACAGACCATGACGTTGTTCTTTTTGCATGCATCAAGGCCCACGTGGTCGATTCCCGTGAATGCAACCGCGAGCATCTTGAGGTCCTTGGAGGCCTCCACGACCTCTGCCGGGTATTTGTTGTTCGCAATCATGACAATGTCCTGACCTGCGCTTCTTCTTTTTAGCTCCTCGACGTCAGTGGTCTTGTTGTCATAGTAGGTGAATGTGTGACCTGCGTTCCTGATCGGAGCTGAAAGCTCCTCTATCATTGACTGAGGTACTCCGAGTGGTTCCAAAAGACTGATGTTCATTTTGTGCCTCCAAGCTTAAGCTTATAGCATTTTTCTGCCATAGTTTTCAAAGAATTGACCGTGGTTTCAGAATCTTGATTTTATGATTCCTGCTCACTGCCCTTGGGAAAGAGCCTGGAAAGCATGATCATGGTTATTATCACAGACAAGATGGTTCCGGCAGGTCTGGCATAAAGATAACCGGTGAAGCCCCAGAGCCGGTTGAAGAGGAAGAGGAACGGGATGTAGATTATGCCGTCTCTGGTCAGTGAAAGGAAAAGGGCGGTCGTGGGTCTCTTGGTGGCTTGGAAGAATGAGGTGCCCATTTGCTGCAATCCTGAGAACGGTCCTGCAAGAAGGGCTATTCTCATGCTCATCGTGCCTATGGATATGATCTCAGGTATGTCCATGAAGAATCTGACAAGGACAGGACCCGCCAGATAACATGAGAGTGTGAGAATGCCCCCTATGGCCACAGTTGTTACCGCAGTCCGTTTTGTGAAGTCCCTGAGTCTCACATAGTCACATGCCCCGAAAGTGTATGCGAGAACCGGCTGCATGCCGGATGTTATTCCCATCTGGAGCATGGTCACAAAGGAGGTTATCTTACGTGTTATGCTCACGGAGGCAACCATCACATCCCCGTAAGATGCGAGGATCCTGTTTGAGATTACGCTTGAGACGAAATTAAGCACCGTCATAAAGGCCATGGGTAATCCGAGAGACAGGACGGTCACGGAGATGTCCTTCTTCATTGTGAAGTTACCTGCTGACACTGAAATGCCGAACTTGGGCTTGAGCGAATATGAACAGGGGGTCTAGCGCTATGTTGAGGACCGACCCGATCATGTTGCCGGCCAGGGACTCCATTGATTTCCCTTTTCCCCTGATCAGGCTTCCCATCGCCTGCGAGAAGCACATCGCAGGTGCTCCGACGGCCATGATGAGCATGTACTGCCTGCAGTATCCCTTTGCCTCCTCCGAAGCGCCGAAAAAGTTGACCAGACGGTCAAGTGAGAGGAACAGTGCCGCTCCGACAATCACACCCAGTCCGATTGATGACCAGAAGGAGAAAGCCACAATCTTTTCCGCTGAGGAATTGTCTTTTCTGCCAAGTGCCATAGCCAGGGCTGCGCATCCGCCACCGCCGACCAGAACTCCGACAGTGGACAGGATAGCAATGACCGGTGATGCCAGAGACAGACCGCTCACCATTGCGGGGGAGCCCAGTTTTCCGATGAAGAAGACATCCGCCATGTGGTATATCTGCATTATGAGGATGGTGATAACTGACGGGATGCACATCTTCAGCATCAGTTTCCAGGGTCTGCTTGTGTCAAAGTCCATCAGGTTCTCCTTACATTAATCCAACATATGTTGAAATAATGGCCTGGATAAATTATAATCCCGAGACAAGGAGCCGACAATCAACAACACCAGGATAATTGTCGGGATAATGGCCATGAACACACCGGACAACATCAGAAGCAGGAAAACAGTGCAGAGAATGGAGAAGGTATATCTCGAGCTCCTGGCTGCTGATCCTGAAAGGCAGGTGAGCGTCATGCAGCTCTGCAGCTATGCCGGTGTGAACAGATCCACATTCTACTCCCATTACTCAGATGTATTTGATCTTCAGCGCAAGATAGAGAGGCGTATTTCCACAGAGGTCTCGGCAATCTTCACGGACAAAGGCTATGGTGAGAACAGGATGACACGTGAGCGTTTCTCGGTTCTGCTGGAATATATAAGGAGAAACCGTCTTTTCTATCATGCCTGGTATGTCACCGGAAGAATGGACGATCCGTCAGCCATTGCTGTGGTCATGAACAGGCCGAACATGACAGAGGATGACCGTTTCAGCATACTTTTTTACAAGGCAGGAATAAGTGCGATCATCAGGGACTGGGTGATCAGGGGATGTGTGGAGAGCAATGAGAAGGTGCTGTCCGTGCTCACTGATATCTGCAATTTATGAGAATCAGCGCGTACTCTAAGAGGACAGATGAGGGAACTTCAGTTATTGGTCTTGTAATAGCTGCCGTGGTTCAGCCTGTATTTCGCCGGTGATATCCCCACGATTTTCTTGAATACGGAGCAGAAATAGCTCTGGGTGTTGAATCCGAGCAGATGGGATATGTCTATTATCGAGTTGTCCGATGACTCCAGCATCCATTTGGCCTCGCTGATCCTCTGGTGCTGTATGTATTCATTGATTGTCATGTGACATTCTCGTTTGAAGAGCCGGCAGAGGTATGATTCATCCAGGTTCGTGAGCTCGCTCAGGTCAGCCAGACTTATCTTCTTGTCGATGTTGTTGACTATGTAGCGTTGGACCTTGACCACGTTGACGCTGTGGTTCTTCAGCGAGACGTTGTTGATTGAGTTGCAGTAGCTGTCGATCATCTCCTCTATCACATCCAGCATTAACTCAACGGAGTCGGCCCTCTCTATTTTGTTAACGATGTTCTCGGAGATGGAATGGATGTAGACAGGCGGCAGGCCTGCATCGTCAGCAGCCTGTCTGAAAAGGGTGTTCATCGTCAGGATAAGGTTCTTCTGTGTCCTGATTGAGTTCGGACCTCCGACTCTGTTCTGATACACAATATTCATTCTTGCCGTTGCAAGCTGGGCATCGTTCTTGGGTAGGATCATCTTCTTGAGTTTCTCCCTGTCTCCCTGCCGTATCAGCTGCTTCAGCTCACGCTCGAACTTGTAATGGGATGCTATGTCCGCCTCATTCATCCTGTTCTCCGCTATTGTCGGGACCTCCCTGCTGAATGACGGGTTCTCCCGGATTGTGTTCACCTTGACATAAGAGCCGAACGGAACATCCATGAGGCTCAAGATGGCCTTTGCGCATGCCTGGATGAAGGATGAGTCCTTGATCACAATTGAATCAATAAGTGCCTTTGCCTCAGATGCGGAGAACGGGCCTTCCTCCATGGTGCACAGGTAACTCTCCAGGCTTTTATCTTCCTTTTCCTCAAGGAAGAAAGGTCCCATGAATATTGTCGTAAGCGGACTGACTGAGACCATGACATTCAGGAATGAGAGGTTGAAGGAATTGACGTATCTTAGGATCTTCGGAAGCTTTGACTTGATGTCCTTTGAGCTTGTGAAAGGTTTTGTGAAGAGGATTCCCCTGATTCTGTTCATGGAGATTGTCGACAGGTACATGGCGTTCACGACCTCGAGCTTTCCGTCACATATGTAAAATGATGGCAGATCCGTAAGATAAGAGACTATATTTGCTATTTCCTTGTAGTCCTTCATGATAAAGACTATAGATCCGGGTTCAATACAAGTCAAGATTATAATAAAAAAGTCAATTTCATGCATTCAGGCCATGCTGAGGTTTAATAGATTGGAGCTCAAAGAGTGAAAAGGGGGTGTTTGTATGAGAAACAAGATTGCTGTTATATCTGTTCTTCTGATTGCCATGATGCTCTTGCCGGTGTACGTTTTCTCGGCGGATGTGCCGGAGGCGTTCTTCGTCACGGCAGATAATGTGGATCCGCTTTATGCCACTCCGGTCATAGACAGGGAGGAGGATGTTGAGACTCCGATCAAAGGTCATGTTGTTGTAGGACATTTCGAGGAGACCTCCGGAAGCAAGTTCACGTTCTTCTTTCCGTCTAAGGAATACGGGCAGGACAGCCAGTACCACTGGGAGGGACGTTTCTATCACAGTGTCTATCCGGGAACCAACGGTGATGTCTATGAGAGGAACATCATCATGAATGCCCTTTGCGGAGCCTATTCCGTTGCAGATGCCACCCCTCAGGAAGGGGGATACAGGAGCTCCGCAGCCGCAGCCAAGTTCTCAAGGATCTGCGCAGCAAAATACTATGGATATGACAAGCACATTTACGGTTACGTATACGGAGGAAGCGGTGGCGGATTTGTCACCACTGGATGTATTGAGGGAACTGAGGGTGTTTATGACGGTGCGGTCCCGTATGTCGTCTCGACAAAGACCGGTCTTCCTTACAACCAGTGCTCACGTGTGTTCGCACGTGTGATCTTCAAGGACAAGGCGCCTCAGATAGCCGAGGCCCTGGAGGTGGGAGGAAGCGGAGACCCGTATTCCTGTCTGACGGAGGGGGAGGCAGACTTGTTCAGGATGCTCACTGACTACGGTGTTCCCCTTGAGGTGTGGAGGAACTACGGCAGGTTCCTTGAGATAACCCCATCGACCTATGTGGATACCAAGGGCACGGCAGCAGCAGGGATTCCTGAATCAGGTCTCATGGAGATGTGCCGCTACGCCATCAAGAAGGACCAGACATATTGGGATGAGTTCTGGACAGATCCGGTTTATCTCGGAGCTTCTGACTCTCCAGCAGCCAAGGTCCTGCAGTCATATCTGCATACAGAGGATTGCGTGATCCAGAAGATTGTCCCGAACGCCAAGGGCCAGCCGGGACAGCTCAGGCTGGACAAGGTTCCCTCCGATCCAACAGGAGTGGGGCTCAGGTACGAGCTCTATACTGCAGACGGAAGGCTCATCGGTGACATCGATGGCACAATCAATGCGAAGAAGAAGGCATTTGACATCAATCTTGACTACTCGGGTGATATTTTCCCTTACCGCGGGACACATGAGGATGTCTGGTCAAAGATACAGGAGGGGATGATCATCAGGGCAAGCAACAGGAAGAACCTTGCCATGGTATCTGTATTCATGTATCACCTGCCTGTGGATGAGAACGTGAACCTGGACAAGAACGCCTATCATGAGGTCCAGTTCCTCAATCCCGACGGTTCCCTTCCCGCAAGCTTCAGGCCCTCGAACAGGGACTGGATGAGCGAGAACACCCAGGGGCATCAGCCTGCTGACGGTGATATCGGGTCGGAGAAGATCATCCTTGTCGGTTGTATGTCCGACATGGAGGCCTATATGGGAAGCGCCTATTACGACCTCCAGCTCCAGGATGCACTTGGCCCTGACTACGGCGACCATGTCCGTATCTGGTGGTTTGACAATGCGGATCACATGGACAGTGCCCTGTCAACCAGCCCTCAGTATTTCATAGCCTACAGCGGCGGTCTGATCGAGGCGATGAACGAGGTGGCGGCCTGGGTCGAGGATGGTGTTGCGCCATCTGTTTCCACAAAATACTCAATAGATGGCGGTCAGGTTGTACTCGCTGATGGAAACGCACTTGAGCGTGGGGGCATACAGCCTACGGTTGATGTCATGACGGCCAATGGAAAGACCGAGAAAGTGACCGTCAACGCCGGAGAGAGCGTTGATTTCGAATCATCGTTCACGCTATCAGAGATGACCGGCAATCTTTCTGCCGTTCGCTGGGATTTGGTTGGGCTCGGTGATTATGATGATGTGGAGATGACCGGACTCTCATCTAAGGTCTCCCATACCTACATGGAGCCTGGAATCTATATGGCCGCTGTCAAGATAGACAGCCAGAGCGACAAGCTCAAGGGAAGCCAGTACGGAATCTCCCAGAACTTCAGGAAGCTCAGGGTTGTGGTCGAGCCCTCCATAAAGACAGAGCAGGCAGGCGGAAAGACCAGGATCACCTTCTACGGAAACGACCTGAATGATCAGACCTACGGGCAGATTTACGGCACAAAACGCTATTATCCCGTGTCCTGGAGCGCAGGAGACATGAGCGGTGAGTTCACTGCAGAAGGCGGCATCTACACCTCAGAGTGCGAGGCTTACGGAGAAGGGTCTGTCACCTGTGACGTGAGAGTCTGGACTGGTTATAAATGGGAGGACTCAAAGCAGGAGAGCTTCAGTGTCAGATTCCCTGAGGCTCCTGCCGCATCTGAACCGGACGTATCTCCCGTTACAGAGGCTTCTAACGGCGGAATTCCTTCTTGGGTATGGATTTGCATTGCAGTTGCAGCAGTAGCCGCGGTGGTGATTGTCCTTGCAAGGAAAAAGAAGAAGTGACCTTTTCTGACACAGGGAAAAACAGGTCAATATTTTAACAGTATGGTCATAAAACTGAAAACACCCTCGGTTTTATGACCTTACTCTTTTTTACAAGGAGTATTGGGATGAGCCAGATCAGATTAGCTGTTGTCACTGCAAAGACCAGTGACAAGGAGAGGGAGATCCTCAATTCATTGATCGGAGAGGAAAGGATCAAGTATTTTGAGCCGTTCTCCTTCAAGGAGATGCAGATGATGGCTGCCGCCGGAAAGACCCGTGAGGAGATAATCCAGGCGATGAAGGAGCATAAGGCCAAGATCCGTGAATTCGTCAGGGAGAACAATCCTGATGTCGCGATTCTAGGACATGATATCGATGACAGCATCCTTGCCGGTGACGGAATGAGGTGGATCCATTGCACTCATGCCGGCGTTGAGAAAAGCGCCACCCAGGCAGTCTTTGACAGGGGAATCATTGTCACCAGCTCCGCCGGAAGAAATGCGGCAAGCCTTGCAGAGCATGCGATAATGTTCATCCTTGCTCTCACCTATGACACAAACCATATCAGGGATACACAGAAAGCCCATAAGTTCGGACTTGGTGCAGGATATTCCAGACACACGGCCCTCTGCGGAAAGACAGTGGGAATCATCGGCTGCGGACATAACGGGACCGAGATCGCGAAGAGGCTCAAGGCATTCGAAGTCAGAGTCATAGGTTATGACAGACATCCCAGGGAAGATGAGAGCTTCGAGAGGATTGTCGAGGCCAATGACGAGAACCTCAGGATGGTTGCAAGGGAAAGCGATTTCCTTGTTCTGACAGTCTCACTGAACAATGCGACGTTCCACATGGTCGATGAGCAGCTTCTGTCCGTGATGAAGCCGTCATCATACCTGATCAACATCGCCCGCGGCGGTCTTGTGGATGAGAAGGCCCTTATAAAGGCCCTTGAGAACCATGTCATTGCCGGTGCCGGCCTTGATACGTTCGAGACCGAGCCGCTCTCAGCCGACAGCCCTCTCTGGGATATGCCGGAGGTGATATGCACGCCGCATACGACACCTGCTGTCCAGGATATGGAAGAAAGGCAGTGGGAATACGTCTACAGAAACATAAAGGCTTATCTGGAAGACGGGGAATTCGAGAACAGGCTCAGACCTGAGGACATGTTTACTAAGAGAAAGGAGAACTAAGATGAGAATCGGATTCATTGGAATGGGAATAATGGGCAAGCCGATGGCCTGCAATCTCGTGAAGGCAGGATATGAGGTCCTGGTCTCGAACAGGCACATGGAGGCATGTGACGGACCCGTTAAAGCAGGTGCGAAAGCCGCCACATACAAGGAGATCGCACAGACCTGTGACATTGTCATGACAATGCTTCCTGACTCTCCTCAGGTGAAGGACGTGATGCTCGGAAGCGGAGAGGTCGCAGCCAACATGCATGCCGGACAGGTCTTCATTGATTGCTCATCAATCAGTCCTGTCGCAAGCAAGGAGATTGCAAAGGCCCTGGAGGAGAAAGGGGTGGACATGCTCGATGCCCCGGTTTCCGGCGGAGAGCCAAAGGCCATTGACGGCACACTCAGCTTCATGGTCGGAGGAAGGCAGGACCTGTTCGAGAAGTACAAGCCTGTTCTTTCCGCGATGGGTGCCTCAGTGGTCCGCTGCGGAGATGTCGGTGCAGGAAATACGACAAAACTTGCAAATCAGGTCATAGTTGCCGCCAATATCGCAGCTGTGGCAGAGGGTTTCATGCTTGCCAAGAAGGCAGGTGTTGATCCCGAGATGGTGTTCAACGCAATCCGCGGCGGACTTGCAGGAAGCACAGTCATGGACGCCAAGGGGCCGATGATGATCGCCAACAACACAAAGCCCGGCTTCAAGATCGCCCTTCACATAAAGGACCTGAAGAACGCCCTTGAGACAGCACATGAGGTGGGAAGCCCGCTTCCGATCACCGTCCAGACAATGGAGATGATGCAGACCCTGAAGGCAGACGGTCTCGGACAGTGTGACCACAGTGCTCTTGCCAAATACTATGAGAAAGTCGGTTCGGCCACCATCTACGACTGAAGCGGAGGAACTGCAATGGCCCAGTGGTGGAAGAATTATCCATGGAGAGTCATCCAGACGAATATGAGGGAAGTCGATGTGGAGGGGCTCGATGCCGAGCGCTTTGTCGAGGATCTGAAGTCCTTCCATGCGAATACCGTCATGGTCAGCTTCGGCGGCACCATGGCCAATTATCATTCCGATGTAGAGGATCATTATATCAATCCCCGCATCACTGCTGAGACAGATGCGGAGCTGAAGAGACTGGTCGAGCTCTGTCATGAGGCGGGGATCAAGGTCATTGCCAGGACGGATTTCTCCAAGATGCATGCCTCTGTGCTTGAGAGACACCCTGACTGGGCATACCGGGAGGGTGATGATCTTGAAGTGCTGGACAGTAACGGATATGTGAGCACATGCCAGAGCGGAGGCTTCCAGAAGGCTTTCATGGACAAGGTCATCACGGAGATAATCGAACGCTTTAAGGTTGACGGCATCTACTGCAACATGGGCGGCTTCATGATTGTGGACTACAACGTGAAGCTCCACGGCCCGTGCCAGTGCGACAACTGCAGGCAGGCTTTCAAGGCTCAGTTCAATATGGAACTGCCCAAGAAGGATGTGCCATTCGCAAACATGGCTGATCCCGCAGTCCAGGCCTATCAGAAGTTCAAGGGGATGGTGACGGCCGCCCAGAAGAGAAGGGTAGCCCAGCTGATAAAGAAGGTGAGTCCGGATGTCGCCTATTGCTCGGTGGACTATGTGAGACAGGAGTCCAACACTGAGATCGGAAGAGCACTGCCTCACTGGCAGTACAGCGCCGCAAGCAATACAAGGGCCATAATCGGCTGTGGGACTGATGCGGATAACGCCGATGTGGACATGATGGGTTTCAGTGCCCGCGAGGCCTCTGTTTCCCCGGCTCTTCAGGAGTACAGGCTTTGGCAGGCCCTGTCGAACTTCGGAGGGCTTGATTACTTCATCATGGGGCGCCTTGACAACAAGAAGGACACCAGCTCATATGGCAGGGTCCGCAAGGTGTTCTCCTATGCTGCCAGGAACGAGAGGCTTCTCCTTGATTCCCGAAGTGATGCAAAGGTCCTTCTTGTGAGAGACAGCTATCAGATCCCGAATCCCGAGGAGCGCGGATGGGTCAGGTTCCTCACAGAATCTCATATCCCGTTTGATGAGACGCTCACAGCCTCACTTGGAGGCAGGATCAAGGAAGGCTATTGCCTTATTATCCTTCCGGAGAAGCCCAGGCTCTCTGCAGAGATTTGCAGTGCCTTGGCTGAATTTGTTTCCGGAGGAGGGAATATCGTGGCAACCGGAAAGGCTTCTCCTGCACTGTCAGTTCTTGGAGTCCAGCCGGGGAAGCCTGTTTCATCAGAGGGCGCATACATTGAGCTCTCAGATACTGACAGGGATGTCCTTTCTGAGCTCTCATGCCGCGGGCCTGTTCCGATGGGCAAGGGCTACATAAGTTACACAAGGCTCACCGCAAGGGAGCTTTGCCGCATAATGCCTCCCCAGTGCTTCGGACCTCCGGAGGTCTGTTTCTGCAATGAGGAGCCCACCGGGCTGTATGGTCTGCTTATAAATGATCATGGCAGGGGAAAGGCCGTCTACATGCCGTGGAATCCGGGAAGCCTTTACTACAATGAGGGCTATGACATATGGATGGAGTTTGTCAGCAGCGTGCTTCTTGACGTGATAGGTGTCAGCCAGGTCTCAAGGACCCTGAGTCCAATGGTGGAGGTCACCGTCGGAAGAGCTGGAGACAGCACTGTGGTGCATCTGGTGAACGGGACGGGCCATTTCGGAACAAGCTTCTTTGATCCCGTGCCGGTGGATGCAGAGTTTGAGATCCCGTGGAATAAGGAGAGCGCAAGCATAGAAAACCTTGATGCGGCAGGAGATGTCGAGTCCTGCATCAGGGATGGCAGGTTGAGGGTCCGAATCCCTGAGCTTAGTTTCCATGCGTGCATCGTGATCTCATAATTGAGTCAATTTCACGACATGTTGGTCAGGATATTGTAAAAGCGGTGCCATTTTAGGGCTAATAATCAACATAGAAGAAGGTGAATCGGAGTATTTCTTTCCGATTTAAAAAAGGGGGGGATTAGAATGAAGAAAGCTGTATTCGCAGTTCTAATAGTACTGGCGATGGTCTGCCTGGTCTCATGTGGGGGCTCCGGCAAGAAGTCGGCGAAAGACACTTTGGAGATCACATGGTGGATTCCTAAGGCAGAGGATTCCACATATTACATGTCCTATGAGGAGAACCCTGGTGTCCGTCAGCTTGAGACCATGGAATTCAACAGCCACAAGGTCAACCTGAAGTTCACTGTTCCGATCTCCGGTTCTGAGAGAGACAACTTCAACACACTGATGATGACAGAGGACTACAAGATGATCTTCGACATGAGCTTCTGCACATCTAGTCCGATGGAGCTTCTGGAAGACGGTGTGATCTGGGATCTCACTCCTTACATGGAAGAGTACATGCCGCATTACATGCAGATCATCAGGTCCGATGCCTCCCTTGCCCCTTACGTCTACAACTCAGTGGACGGAGAGAAGAAGATCCTGTCCTTGTACTCCATCACGAACGAGACTTTGGGAAACTTCATGGGTCTGAACTACAGGCGTGACTGGGTTGCCAAGTACGGCACGAATCCCAAGACCGGCGCCAAGTTCACCTACGGATACACCGATCCCTCCGATTACAACACCTACTATGACGATGTCGTGTTCCCAAGCGGCGGAAACGATCCGATCTACGTGAGCGACTGGGAGTGGATGTTCGGGATCTTCGAGAAGGCAATCGCTGACCTGGGAATCACCGACGGTTACTGCATCTCCCTCTATTACAAGGGCTTCTCCGAGGCCGGCGGAAACTTTGATTCGGCTTTCGGCGGCGGTACTCCCATGTGGTTCAGGGACAAGAGCGGCAACGCAGAGTTCGGCGGAACCTCCGAGGCCCTGAAGACATATCTGCAGATGATGAACAGCTGGTATCAGAAGGGCTGGCTTGACAAGAACTTCGCCGAGCACACCGCTGACCAGATATACGCGATAGAGTCCGCAAAGATGAACAGCGGAAAAGTAGGCGCTTTTGTCGGCCGCAGGGGTAACTCCGGCGGACAGATGGACAACGGGGACAAGCTCACAGAGGGTATCATGGTCTATGGTGCACCTCCGGCAATCAACGATGTCTACGGCTCTGATGCCGTCAAGAACAAAGAGCCGTACTCACTTTACCAGTACTCACATCTCAGGGGAAATCTCTGCATCTCAAAGAAGGCCTCGGAGGAGGAGCTCAAGACCATCATGAGCATGCTGGACTATCTCTACACAGAGGAGGGCGGATGTATTCTCGCTTTCGGTCTAACCAAAGAGCAGAATGATATCCTCAAGGATCCGACATATGCCAAATACAACCTGACAGAAGGCGCTTACAACAAGGAAGTGCTTGCAGACGGAAGATTCGCCTATCACAGGGATGTGAAGCTGGTGGATGACAACGATCTTGCCTCAGCAATGGCTGCTAAGAGACTGACAATCGGATATTACTCCCCGGGTTTCGTGCCTGCCCTGAATGAGAGCTACACAAAATGCGCCCTGTACAACATGGCCCAGTGGGACAAGTACTACAACACCGGTTACATCGACAAGGCCCTGCAGAACCAGTTCACTCCGGATGAGGCTGCCACATATTCCAAGGTCTATGCAAACGTGGACACATATATGGCCCAGAACGTCCCCAAGTTCATAACAGGAGCCCTGAATGTGAACGGCGCTGACTGGGATAACTACTGCAAGATGCTCAACAAGTACTCACCTGATAAAGTCACCAAGATCTATCAGAGAATCTTTGAATCCGTCAAATAACGGCATTGCCGAAGGGGGAATAAAAGACAATGTCAGTTTTCAAGCAGAAAAACAAGGAGAACGCTGTTGTCCTGAAGGAATACACATGGAAGTATGACTTCAAGCACAACTGGATGATCTATCTCCTGTTCACTCCTGTACTGGTGTACTTCCTGATCTTCCACTATGCGCCGATGTTCGGACTGATCATGGCGTTCGAGAACTTCAAGCCGTCAAAGGGCTTCTTCGGAAGTCCCTGGGTCGGGCTTGCGAACTTCAGGGAACTCTTCACCGGAGACACATTCCTGAAGGTCCTGAGGAACACAACCGCTATGGCCGTGCTGAACCTGACCGTCGGTTTCGCGGCTCCTGTTCTCTTTGCCCTGTTCCTCTCAGAGGTCAGGCTGAAGCATTTCAAGAGATCAGTGCAGATCATGAGCTACATGCCGTACTTCGTGTCTGCCACGGTCGTGTGCTCGCTTGCCAGCGAGTTCCTCTCAAGCACGGGAGCTCTTACCATGGTCCTCTCCTGGTTCGGCTTTGACAAGCAGAACTGGCTTGCAAACCCGAACATACCGGTATTCTGGCTTATAAACACGTTCCTGGGGGTCTGGCAAGGCATGGGATGGGGATCCATCATCTACATGGCGGCAATAGCCAATGTCAGCCATGACCTTCATGAGGCCGCCGCCATAGACGGTGCCAGCAGGTGGCAGAGGATGTGGAAGGTCACTTTCCCGACCATCCTGCCTCTTATTCTGGTCATGTTCATCATGAGGATCGGCCTTGTCTTCAGGACAGGATTCGACAAGATCCTCCTTTTGTATATGCCGATGACCTATGACACCGCCGATGTCCTTTACACATACACATACAGAATGGCATTCGGTTCCCAGATCAACTACGGTGTGTCAACAGCATCAGGCCTTTTCCAGTCGGTGATAGGAACAGTGCTTCTTGTCATCTCCAACAAGATCAGCCGCAAGGCTGCAGGCTCAAGCCTTATCTGAGGAGGGAATCATGCAGAAGAAACAGAAAACAATCACTCTGGGTCACAGCGGCATGGTCGATACCCATACACCTATAGAGAAGGTCGTGGATGCCGTGATCATCTTCTTCATGGCGCTGGTGGCGTTTGCGAGTGTTGTGCCTCTCTGGCATACGCTTGTGAGCTCTCTCTCAGACGGAAAGACACTGATGCAGCATGAGGGACTTGTCCTCTTCCCCGTGGGAAAGATCAATCTGGAAGGTTACAAGCTGACATTCAGGGATTCCTCCATCATGAAGGGTTACCTGAACACACTGCTTTATGTGATAGGCAATGTGGCCATAGGAACAGTGCTCAACGTCCTTGGCGGCTATGTGCTGAGCAGGAGGACCAAGCTCAAGTCACCGCTGACGGCATTTGTCGTGTTCACGATGATCTTCACCGGCGGAACGGTACCTCTTTACATGGTCTGCCGAAGCCTCGGAATGGTCGGAACCAGATGGGCTATCATACTGCCGCACTGCACGAACGCTTCGTTCATAATCATGTCCGTCAAGGCATTCGAGTCCGTGCCGAAATCAACTGAAGAGGCGGCGCGCATTGACGGAGCAGGACATTTCAGGGTCATTTTCCAGGTCATGTTCCCGCAGTGCTTCAGCTTCTTCCTTGTCACAATGGTCAACACGGCCATCATCGCATGGAACGCATGGTTGTCCGCAGCCATCTATATCCCGACAGACAAGGGCAAGTGGCCGTTGCAGCTCTGGATCAAGGAGCTTGTGGCGAACAACGCGGAATTCATGAACTGGTCAAATCCGAACTATTCGAGATATCTGGTGCAGTACTGCGTCATCTCAATAGCGACGTTGCCGCTGATCATGGCATTCCCGCTCTTCATCAAGAGGCTGGAGAAGGGTATGGCACAGGGAGCGGAGAAGGGCTGATCTTCCCGCTCATCAATCTAGGAAAACCTAAAGTACAAGACTTTTGGAGGATATTATGAAAAAAAACAGAATCGCAGCAATCGTGATCCTTGCAGTGGCAATGATCTTCGGTATCGCATCCTGCTCAAAGGGTGCAAGCTCAACAACAAGCTCCACAGCCAAAGAGGCTGCGGCCGCAACAACAGCTGCTTCTTCAGCAGCAACCGCTCCCGCAGCAGCACCGGCCCCGGCAAAGGAACTCACAATCGATGAGAAGCTCATTGCGGACCAGTGGTGCTATAAGTTCTCCGCCGAGGGTTATGGCGACTTCGCATTCTTCTTCAAGTTCTATGAGGCTGATCCTGTCCTTGGCAAGGTCTATTATGCAGGACTCTCAAACAACAGGCAGAACTTCGCAGGAACCTATGACCTGGTCAAGGAGCCTTATGCTTACAAGGCATACAACACCAGAGAGGAGGAGCAGGCTGATAACGAGCATGTGAACTACTCAGCTGTCGGAACAGCAGAGTACACAGTCATCCTGAAGGACTGGGACGGAAACGAGACCGGAAGAATGGGATTCGACGGTGAGAAGCTCATCAACGCACAGGACAAGAACACAGCCAAGATCTATGCATCCGGCTCAACTCCGTTCGTCTACAACAAGAACACCGGCGCATTCGATCAGACAATCGCAGGCGAGATGCCTATCCCGGTATTCGAGTATGTGGCTGACGATGATGTCACATCCACTGTCCAGGTCAACCACAACCACACATACACAGATCTTGTCGCGGCGATGGTCGAGGGAAAATGGGCGGCGACACAGGCTGCTGACGGTGCGATCACATTCGAGTTCACACCGAACGACTCATCCGACACACCTGCCACACTGGTCGTAGCGGCTGACAAGGCAACGGCAGTTTACACTGCAAAGGGTGAGGATCCGATCAACATGAGCGTCCCGAAGCCGGCAGTGACTGTCGAGCATACCTTCGAGGGAACAAGCCCGACCTCATACGGCAAGGATGCCACTCTTGTCATCGAGTGTCTCAGCGACGGCACATTCTCTCTCAAGGGAACAGTCTTCGGACAGACCATGGAGTTCGACAAGGGAACCTGGTCAGTCAACGCAGCCCATAAGTTCACATTCAACTGTGACAAGGCAGGTACACTCGAAAGTGCAATCGTAGGCAGAGAGGTACATCTGGTCTACAAGCAGGGCGGAACAGCTCTCGGAGATCTCTCATCTGAGATGGTTCACAAATAATTGAATCGGATAGTTTGTTTGGGCCATCGCAATGATGGCCCAAACTTTAAATGATTAACAGGAATAATCAGTATGGAAACAGATAGAAGCTATTATGTTGAACCTTCAAGAAAGACTCCTGTGATCAGGACGGATGTCCTTGTCGCCGGTGCGGGAACAGCAGGTCTTATTGCCGCGGTAGCGGCGGCCAGAACCGGAGCGAAGGTACTTCTTGTCGAGAAGCTTCCTGTTCCAGGCGGGACACTCACCAACGGAGGGATAGGCTTCAACGCGTACTATTCGCAGGAGACCCCTGAGGGTGACGTCTCGCGCCGCATTGTCGGCGGACTGGCCTATGAGCTTGCGCAGCGCCTTGAGATCACAGGTTATTCCACGGGTTTCCGGCCGGTGAGGAATGACCATTACAGGATACCGCACAGGTTCATGGCCGATCATGAGGCCCTGAAGGCCGTTGCGTCGGAGATGCTGATGGAGGCGGGAGTCGAGGTCCTGCTTCAGACATTCCTCTCTGATGTTGTGTTTGAGGACGGTAAGATACAGGCCGTCATGATAGAGAACAAGGACGGCAGAAGCGCCGTCATGGCAAAACAGTACATAGATGCCACCGGAGACGGTGACATAGCACATAGAATCGGTCTGGAGCAGAGACCGCTCTGGCAGGATTACGACAAGGTCTGCGGAGGGCCCACAGGTCTGGTCTTCGGCATGGCTGGAATAGACTTCGACAGGGCTGTGGCTGAGAACGGCGGGGCATTCATGCAGATGTCGGAGAAGATGGGACCTGATGGCGGAAACCTGGGAATGCACCGCTATGCGTTCGCGCATAAGGCAAAGCCGGACCGTTACCCCCTGATGAACAGGATAGACATCAACTTCTTCACCTCATTCCAGGGGCTGCATGAGGGAGAGGCCACTTACATCAACAACTCAAAGGCTCCCAAGATAGACAGCACGAACGCACGTGACTACAGCCTTGCAGAGATGACGATGAGATCCCGCATCATGCAGATGGCATCGGCACTGAAGGCTGAGGTGCCCGGATTCGAGAACTCCTATGTCAACTGGGCCTCGGTCCAACTCGGAGTGAGGGCATCCAATATCACGACATGCGACTACATGATGACGCAGGAGGATATCACGGAGGCCAGGAGATTCGAGGATGAGATAGGCCTGTATGCCTTCCATGACTTTGCCCCGAAGCATGCTGAGCTCTTCTGTAAGAGCCCAGGCTTCTATGGTCTTCCGTACAGGATGCTCCTTCCGGTAGGAGCGGACAACCTTCTCATGGCCGGACGTAGCGTGACATATGACATCAATGCCCATATGTCCACAAGGAACACCGTCTGCTGCATGGAGATGGGGCAAGCCGCGGGCATTGCTGCAGCAATGTGCGCGGAGAAGGAAATCGGCACCAGAGATTTGGATTACAGGGATCTCAGGGCAAAGCTGATAGAGTCCGGAGTGATTCTTACTTGAGGCGGATATGAGGAAAGAACGTATTCTTGGAGGATATTGGGATTTTTACAAGGGGTGCGGAAGCCTCTCCGACATATCAGGCATATGTCCGAAGGCCGTCACTATTCCACACACTTGGAACAACCTTGACGGACAGGACGGAGGAAACGACTACTTCAGGGGAAAATGCTGTTACATAAAGAGATTCCCCAGGCCTGCATTCGAGGCATCACAGCAGCTGTATGTCGAGTTCGGAGCCGTCAATGCCAGTGCAGAGGTGCTTTTCAACGGAGAACATATCGCGTCCCATGATGGCGGTTACTCGGCTTTCCAGGTGAGGATAGACCAGCTTCTCAGGGACAATAATGAGCTTGTCGTATTCGCAGACAACGGCGTAAATGACCGCGTATACCCCCAGAACGCGGACTTCACGTTCTATGGTGGCATCTACAGGGAAGTCAGGCTCATCTGCGTGGAGAAAGCCCATTTTGATTTCGGCAGATACGGCGGACATGGCGTGAGACTGACTCCGGTCGTTGACGGGACGTCGGGAAGACTTGAGGCCAAGGCATGGGTAAACGGCAGATATGACAGCGTCAGGTTCACCGTTTATGACGGCAAAAACAGGGTCGTCTCCGCAGAAGGGCTGAGATGCGAGATGACAATACGTGATGTCCGTCTTTGGGACGGTCTGAATGATCCGTTCCTGTACCGTGTCACGGCAGAGCTCATCGTTGATGATGAGGTTGTGGACAGCCTTGAATATGAGATAGGCTTCAGGACCTTCACGTTTGATGCGGACAGAGGCTTCCTCCTTAACGGAAAGAGCTATCCTCTCAGGGGAGTATCCAGGCATCAGGACAGACTCAACATAGGCAATGCCCTGACAAGGAAGATGCACGAGGAGGATCTCGCCCTGATCCTGGAGGTCGGCGCCAACTCAATCAGGCTCGCCCATTACCAGCATGACCAGTACTTCTATCACCTTTGCGACAAGGCAGGCATTGTCTGCTGGGCTGAGATCCCATACATAACCAAGCACATGGAGAACGGCTTTGACAACACCATGAGCCAGCTCTCCGAGCTTATAGAGCAATGCTACAACCATACCTGCATTGCCTGCTGGGGAATCTCCAATGAGATCACCGCAGGAGGCAACAGCGAGGAGCTTTACAGGAACAACCTGGCCATGTATGAGAGATGCCACAAGATGGACGGAACCAGACAGGTGGCCATGGCTCATGCGTTCATGCTGCCGATAGACGACAAGGTCGTGTCGCTCCCGGACATCGCCGGATACAACCTCTACTACGGCTGGTATCTCGGGGAGATGGAAGGAAACGGTCATTTCCTCGATTCCTGCCACAAGGCTCATCCGGAACTCCCTATCGGGCTTACGGAGTTCGGCTGCGACGCCAACCCGAAGATACAGACATCAAATCCGGTGAAGAGCGATTACTCGGAGCAGTATCAGGCCATGTTCCATGAGTTCATGTGCTCTGAGATCGATAAGCGCCCGTATCTGTGGGGGACCTATATCTGGAACATGTTCGACTTCGCGGCCGATGCCCGTGATGAGGGCGGAACCAAGGGAAAGAACTGCAAGGGCCTTGTAACATTTGACAGGAAGCTTAAGAAGGACAGTTTCTATGCGGTCAAGGCCTGGTACTCAAAGGAGCCTTTCGTGCATATAGCCGGGAGGCGGTATGTGGACAGATGCGAGGATGTCACCGCAGTCACTGTCTATTCGAACCAGAATGAGGTCGAGCTTATTGCAAACGGCATGAGCCTGGGCAAGAAGACAGGACAGCACAGCTTCAGGTTCGATGTGCGTCTTGACGGCGAGATGGAGCTTGAGGCCAGATCAGGAGACCTCAGTGACAGGATCAGTATCAGAAGGGTCCCGGAACCTAACAGAAGCTATATCCTTGCCGAGACTGCGGAGATAGCGAACTGGTATGAGGGCCTGAACCTTGTGGTGAGGGACGGATATCTCTCCGTCCATGACACAGTGGGAACCATCATCGGGACAGCTGAGGGACGTGTTCTCTTCTATGAGCTCATGAGGCAGCGCGAGGGCAACCAGGCCGAGGGGATTGCCTCTCAGGTGAAGATGACCGAGCAGATGATGGAGATGACAATGAAGGACATACAGCTTTCCGAGGTCCTGCGGAGATCAAAGTTCAATGATGATTACATCAGGGAAATCAACGGGAAGCTGAACAAGATAGCAAGGAGTGCCGAATGACGGTTGAAGAGAGAATCAATCAGGCAAATGACAGGGTGATGGAGCTGTTTCTCAGTGCCCAGCCCGTATGGACGGATGTAAGACCCGCAATAGAGGTTGTCCCGGGGATGAGGAAGAACCTGATACTCCATCCGGGTCCTCCTATCGACAAGGACAACATTGTGTTCCCGCTTAAGAACTCCATAAGCGGTGCGGCTGTCCATGAAGGTTTGGCCGGGACTGTGGAGGAGGCATGGCAGAAGGTCCTGTCAGGTGAGATCGAGATAGCTCCTGCTCAGGACTATCACTGCGGCTGTGCCGCTGCAATGGTCATGTCCGCCTCAATGCCTGTCATAGTGGTGGAGGACAAAAACGGGGGAGGAAAGGGCTTCAGCACACCTCATCCGGGCCCGAAACCCAAGGTCCTGAGATGGGGCCTCTATGATGCCGAGGTCGAGGAGGACCTGAGGCATTTCAGGGATGTCTACTGTCCTGCACTGGGAGAGGCCGTCCGCGCAAGCGGCGGAATAGATGTCAAGGGCATTCTGTCCAAGACCGCCGGAATGGGTGATGAGAACCACAACAGGCAGCCTGCAGGCTCCATGTGCTGTGCACTGACACTGGCACCTTATCTCATTGACACATGCTCTGACAAACAGGTCATCAAGGACTTCCTTGCAAACGACCGCTTCTTCCTCAACCCGGTCATGGCCGTTGCCCTGGCTGTGGTTGACTCCGCAAAGAAGATCAGGGACTCAACCGTGATGGTTGCAATGGGCGGAAACGGCGAGGACTTCGGGATCCAGGTCGCGGGAACCGGCAACAGGTGGTACACGACACAGGCCCCGTACATAGACGGGACCATGCTCAAGCCTTCCTACACACGTGCCGACCAGCTCAGGTACATGGGTGACAGTTGTGTCACGGAGGTCTACGGTTTCGGCGGAATGTGCGCTATTGCCGGCCCGATGTACATGAAGCTCACGGGATCCTCCTTCCAGGAGGCCATTGACAGGACGGAGAAGGCCAGAAGGGTCTCACTTGGAGAGCATACCTTTGCTCCGGTGCCATGGGATAACTACAGGGGCCAGCCTGTCGGAGTCGATGTCAGAAAGGTTGTGGGCTACAACGTGCTTCCGATCAGCCATGGCGGTTCCGGACTCAAGACCGGAGGCCAGGCGGGAGCAGGTGCGGCGGAGCTTCCCATTGACTGCTTCAAGAAAGCCCTGCTCGGGGTTGCCCGTGACATGGGCATTGTGAAGGAGGGCTGAGATGCAGGTTTACTCCAAGATAGACAGGAACAGGTATGTCGATTCACTTGAGACCCTGTTCATGACAGCTGTCATCAATTCCCAGGAAGGTGTTGAGGTCGGCTTTGCGGCAATGGCAAAGGCC
>CACZJR010000038.1 GCA_902781545.1 uncultured Spirochaetales bacterium
TTCAGTGAGTCGTAGTCCTTGAAGAAGGCATCGGTGTAGAACTTGGCTATATCCCAGACGCTGCGCCCGCTCTCACGTGCGCTTTTCTCCATCTTGTCCTCACCGTCATCACCGTCTCCGGTCAGGTGTCCGACATCGGTTATGTTCATTACATGCTTGACTTTATATCCTGCATGGCGAAGGACTCTCTTCAGGGTGTCCTCGAAGATGTAGGTCCTCAGGTTTCCGATGTGCGCGTAGTTGTATACGGTAGGTCCGCAGCCGTACATCCCGACATATTTATCGGAGATCGGCTTGAACTCCTCGACTGCGCGTGACATTGTGTTGTACAGATATACTTTCATAGGTACTTCAAACCCCTTGTTTTCACGGATATCAGAATAAGCAATAATGATAATCTTGTAAATATAATCTGATTGTGGTTAAATCAAAACGGCTGTGATGCTGACATTCTTGCAGCCGGCAATCCAAAATTAATCCGGAGGATGATAATGGTTATTCTTACACTGAACTGCGGAAGCTCATCCGCGAAGTATCAGGTATATGACTGGGACAACAAGGATGTCCTGGCAGTTGGAGTCGTTGAGAGAATCGGACTTGAGTACTCCACAATCGAGCACAAGGCAACCGGTAAAGAGGAGTATGAGGAGAAGTTCACATGCCCGACTCACAAGGAGGCAATCGAGCTGATCATAAAACTCATCACTGACAAGACTTATGGAGTCATCAAGGATGTCTCGGAGATCGGTGCTGTAGGACACAGGGTCCTGCACGGAGGAGAGATCTTCAAGAAATCAGCGCTTGTCACAGACGATGTGGTTGAGAAGCTCAAGACCATCATCCCACTCGGACCGCTTCACATGCCGGCAAACATCATGGGAATTGAGGCAGCACGCAAGGTCATGCCGAATGTCCCTCATGCAATTGTCATGGACACCGCATTCCATCAGACCATGCCGCCTGAGGCATATATGTACGCTGTCCCTTATGAGTGGTACGAGAAGTTCAACGTCAGGCGCTACGGCTTCCACGGAACAAGCCATCTCTATTGTGCGAAAAGAGCTGCAGTGCTTCTGGGCAAAGAGAACAAGGACACAAACGTAATCATCTGCCATATCGGTAACGGCGCATCGGTCAGTGCGGTCAAGAACGGCGTCTGTATTGACACATCAATGGGACTGACCCCGCTTGAGGGCCTTGTCATGGGAACAAGAAGCGGAGACATGGATCCTGCGATCATGCCTTACATCATGAACAACACAGGCATGACAGCCAAGGAGATGGATACCGCACTTAACAAGAAGAGCGGACTTCTGGGAATCTGCGGCATGAGTGACCGCCGTGACGTTGAGAACGCAGCTGATGCAGGCAATGAGAGAGCCAAGCTCGGAATGCTGATGGAGTGCCACCGTATCCGCAAGTATATCGGTGCATATGCAGCCCTTCTCGGAAGTGTAGATGCCATTGTCTTCACAGCAGGTGTAGGCGAGATGGGACCGAGGATCCGCTACCTGTCAACATGCGGTCTTGAGAACTTCGGCATCAAGATCGACAAGGCCAAGAACGACATCCTCAAGTGCCGCAACGCAGAGTTCGAGATCTCAACAGAGGATTCGCCGGTCAAGATCTATGTCATCCCGACAGATGAGGAGCTGGTCATCACAGAGGATGCCGTTGCTCTGATGAACGGAACCTATGACATTCACACCAACTTCCACTACAGTTTCGAGGATCCCTCATATGTCAACAAGGGACGTGAGAGAGGTCTTGTGAAGAACCTGGAGAAGAAGCCTGAGCTCAAGGCTCTGATCGCAAAGCCGAAGAGAAAGTGATCAGGTAAAACTCTGTATTTTCAGGCTTTCAAGAGGGCTGCCGCATCCATAGCGGCGGCCCTTTCTTTATGTCTTAAGCCCGGACTTCTACTGAACGCCCTGTATCAGAAGTCGCATGGTAGAGATATCTGCCAGGTGGTAAGGATAACGGATCGATCGGTAGATTTCTTGCGGTTTCAGGGCTGACAAACAGTTTAAATCCGGGGCGAGGGACTGTGCATCTGACGATGTTGCAGCCCCTTATTCTCTGTCCTTCCGGCACGTATAAACGTATTTGGAAATGATGCAATTTTATATTTTAAATGATATTGTATAAATATTGAAATTATATTCAAAAGATACTGAATAAATATTGAATTAGTTTGGAAATAATTGGAGTTATATCGGTGTCATAGCTGTTTTGTACTTCTTTTCGATTGGTTCAGCCCTAAAATTATATTCTTATTATTACGCTGCTCCTCATTGCGCAGATGCGGGATTTAATGTAGTATTCACAAGTAAAATAAATACTACATGAGGTAATTGGATATGAAGGCCATTGAACTCGAGAAAACCTATAATCCCAAGGATTTTGAGGAAAGGATCTATGCCCAGTGGGTGGAGGACGGAAACTTCAAGCCGTCTGACAGTGACGGCAAGCCGTTTGTGATTGTCATGCCGCCACCAAACGTCACAGGCATTCTCCACATGGGACATGCCCTGAACAACTCGCTTCAGGATATCCTGACCAGATACTACAGGATGACGGGCCGCCCGACACTGTGGCTTCCCGGAACGGACCATGCCGGAATTGCGACTCAGAATGTCGTCGAGAGGCAGCTTGCCAAGGAAGGTCTCAGACGTCAGGATCTGGGACGTGAGAAGTTCATCGAGAGGACATGGCAGGTCAAGGAGAAGCACCACGACATCATCGTCAGCCAGCTCAAGACAATCGGTGCCTCATGTGACTGGTCCCGTGAGCGCTTCACGATGGATGAGGGACTCTCTAAGGCTGTCAGGGAGACATTCGTCTCTCTTTATGAGCGTGGCCTGATCTACAAGGGCCTTTACCTCGTGAACTACTGCCCGCACTGCGGAACAGCTCTGGCAGATGACGAGGTCGAGCATCAGGAGGATACAGGACATCTCTTTGACGTCAGATATCCGTTCGCAGACGGAAGCGGCTACATCACTGTGGCCACAACCAGACCTGAGACCATGTTCGGAGACCAGGCTGTTGCTGTGAACCCGGATGATGAGAGATACAAGGCTCTTGTGGGTAAGATGCTCAAGCTGCCTCTTACCGACCGTGAGATTCCGATCATAGCTGACAGCTTTGTCGGCATTGAGTTCGGTACCGGTATGGTCAAGATCACTCCTGCCCATGATCCGAACGACTGGGAATGCGGAAAGCGCCATAACTTGGAGCCCATAAACATCCTGAATCCTGACGGAACACTCAATGATGTCTGTCCGGAGCAGTTCAGGGGACTTCCTGCCGAAGAAGCCAGGATGAAGGTTGCAAAGGTCCTTGAGGAGCAGGGCTATCTTGTTAAGTGCGAAGAATATAAGCATGAGGTGGGCCATTGCTACAGATGTAACAGCACTGTTGAGCCTTACATGAGCGAGCAGTGGTTTGTCAGGATGCGCCCGCTTGCCGACAAGGCCCTCAAGGCCTGGAGAGACGGAGAGATCCGCTTCTATCCCAAGCGCTGGGAGAACACTTACTCCAACTGGCTTGAGAACATCCGTGACTGGTGCATCAGCCGTCAGCTGTGGTGGGGCCACAGGATTCCTGTTTGGTACTGCGATGACTGCGGCCAGATGATGGTAAAGCGCGAGGATCCCTGCTGCTGTGATAAATGTGGAAGCAAGAACATCCGCCAGGACAACGATGTTCTGGACACATGGTTCAGCTCCTGGCTCTGGCCGTTCAGCACGCTCGGATGGCCTCAGGATACGGCGGACCTAAAGAGGTTCTTCCCGACTTCAACTCTTGTAACTGCTTATGACATAATATTTTTCTGGGTTTCCAGAATGATTATGGCCTCTTTGGAGTTCATGGGCAAAGCCCCGTTCCATGACATCTACATCACAGGTCTTGTCCGTGACAAGAAGGGCCGCAAGATGTCCAAGAGCCTTGGAAACGGAATTGATCCGCTCGATGTGGTGAACCTTTACGGCGCAGATGCCATGAAGTTCACCATCTGCTATCTTGCAACTCAGGGGCAGGATGTTCTTGTTGACATGGACAGCTTCAAGCTCGGCTCCAGATTCGCCAATAAGATATGGAATGCCACAAGATATCTGCTGATGAATCTTGAGGGACGCAACCTTGTGCCTATTGATCCGTCACGCTTCAATGCCGTTGACAAGTGGATTTACCACAGCCTGAATGAGAATATCCTCAAGGTTAGGAACGCAATTGAGGGCTATAAGTTCAATGAGGCAGCCCAGGCTGCATATGATTTCTTCTGGAATGATTTCTGTGACTGGTATGTGGAGGCATCAAAGCTCTCACTGTATTCCGGATCCGATGAGGAGAAGGACAGAATTGTATCAATTCTCATGGATGTCCTTGCTCAGTCAATGAAGATGATGCATCCGATGCTCTCATTCATCACAGAGGAGATATGGTCAAAGCTTCCGAATACGGAAAACAAAGTCATTAATTCAATGTTCCCAGAGTATCTTGAGTCCAGAAAATACCCTAATGAAGCCAAAATGATGGCTGCAATGCAGGATCTTGTAAGAGGCGTGCGTAACATGCGCGCTGAGCTGGGCATAGGTGCGGAGAGAAAACTCAGGATGGTTGTCAGGGTTGACAGCTCTGCAGAGCTCGCTTCATTCATGAATGACCATGTGCAGCTTCTTAAGGTGTTTGCCAATGCAGATGATCTCAAGATTGATTCAAACGCCTCTTCTGATGTCACAGGAGCATTCCCGATTGCCGGCCAGGGATTTGAGACGTATGTCTTTGTCAGGGATGCAATTGATGTGGAAAAGGAGATAGCCAGGATCGAGCTGGATATCAAGAAGACACAGGCTCTGCTCGACGGTGTTGAGAAGAAGCTCTCAAACGAGAAGTTCATCGCAAATGCCAAGCAGGAGGCAATTGACAAGGAAAAGGGAAAGAAGGCTGAGTTCGAGGAGAAGATTGAGAAATCCAAGAAACACATAGAAGTTCTTCGTTCTTTCTGATTTTTTGGTAACTATGCATTGCAAAATAGGTTATTATTAAGGATAGGTGAGATAGATGAGAAAAATCCTGATAATATTTCTTACAATCCTCTTACTTCTGGTCTCATGTGCGACAAAGGAAGTGAAGCAGGATGAGCCCGAGATGGAAGTCGTGGAGGCTACGGTTGTAGAGACTCCTGCTCCTGTCACCCCGGAACCTGCTTCAGAGCCTGAGCTTCCTCCGGAAGAGCCGCTTCCTGAACCAGAGCCAGAAGTGGTGGATTTCGAGCCTGTTGCTGAGGAACCTGTTGCAGAGCAAGAAGTTACTGAGACTGAGCCATTTGTCCAAGAGCCTGTCACGGAGCAGCCTGCAGAGGAAGACTGGAGTAAGGTCATAACAGCTGAGGCTCCTGTTGAGCAGCCTGTTGCTGAGGCTCCTGTTGAACAGCCTGTTGCTGAGGTGCCTGATGTCAAGGAGACCACAGAGACAAAACCTTCAGAGGAAAAAGCACCTGCTGCTGTAAAGACCCAGACTTCAACGGCTGTCGCAGCTGTGAAAGAACCCTCATTTGTGGATAAGGTCACTGATGTCCTTAAGAAGATCGGCCAGTTCATCATGAGGGAGAAGCTTCTCAGCATCGGTTTCCTGACATGCATCATCGGTGTGATTTACCTGATCATCGCCCTGGTCAAGACCAGACATCGCAGGGACCGCTTTGACTCCTATCATGATTATCAGGAGGATGAATCTTATGAGCAGGAGCCTGAGAAAGTCGAGGCAAAACCTGCACCGAAGCGTCATGACACAGAGCCTGAAGACGAGGATGATGAGTTCCTCAGGAGCCTTCTCGGAGACGACAAATACTGATATTTAATTATAATAGAATGTATGCAGGGCCTTTAAAGGGCCCTGTTTTTTTTGTACTGTTTTAGTAATTATGAATATAAAATTTATATAGAATTATATAATATTGATACCATAATGCTTGTGAAAGAATATTGAAACAATAAAAAAATAAAAAGGACTTGTATGAATCCTGTTGATAGTATATATTTATTTTAAGGTATTTTATGGCTAAAACTATTGCGTTTCACCTTCAGAAGGGTGGAGTAGGAAAGACTACTATCTCGGGCACTCTTGCATGCCAGTCTGCATTGGACGGTTTCAAGACTCTTTTGATTGACGTTGACCCTCAGGGAAATGCATCTTCATGGTTCCTTAAGAAGACCCCCAAGTATGAGCTTGCCGATGTCGTGCAGGGACGCTGCTATATAAAGGATGCCCTTGTTCCGGTAGAGCAGGTTGAGAACCTGTATCTGCTTCCGACATTCGGAATCGGCGGAGTGCTGAAGAACTACAGTGAGACAAAGCTCTCTGAAGAGCCGTTTGTCCTGCAGGATCTTGTGCTTGAGCTCTCCAAGGATTTCGACCATATCATCCTTGATCTCTCTCCGGGACTTGGAAGACTTGAGAGATCAGCCATAATCGCCAGTGATGAGGTCATCACACCGATGACACCTGAGGTCTTCAGCCTTGACGGTCTTGAGATCTTCATTGATGAGCTCAGAAGGCTCAAGAAGAATCTCCGCAGCCAGGTCAGACATTCAAGAGTCATAATCAATTCCTACGATGAAAGAATAAAGCAACATAGAGATATACTGAAGGCGGCCCAGGAAGGGTCGTTCGACGTCTACAGGATTCCGGTTGATCCGGTGTTCAGGAAGGCTCAGGAAGCATCCATGGCACCGCAGCTTTACAAGGAACGCGGAAGAGGACTCAAGGATAAGACATTGGAGTCTATTTCGCAGCTTGAGCGTGTCATCTGGGACTGAAGGCAATAGGAAGGCATTATGGCATTGAAGAGAAACCCTGAGGATTCAATTCAGTATGATGAGGAGATTTCCGTAACATCAAAGGCAAAGCAGCTTTTCACAAGCGGCTCGGGCAAGCGTAAGGCAGAGACAAAGATCCTGACCACGTTCTCAATTGAGCCTTCATTCAAGAAGGAGCTTGAGGAACTGTTCTCAGACATGGGTCTCAGCTGGGCCGGCGGAATCAGATTCTCCCTGAAAGAGTTCCTGAAGAAGTATAAGAACCAATAAAAAGCAGTATTATTTAACATTGTATTTGAATGCTATCTGATTTATATAAGTCAGATAGCATTTTTTATGCACTTCTAAATCATTCTTATAATTTTACTATATGAATAAACTAAATACATATAATAATTTAGGTAATATCATATTGAAAGAATATCAAAATAATAAATAAATATACATAAATAATACATAAACTATATTTAAATACAATCAGAATTAAAAACAGCTTTATGTACCGCTTTGTAGGTTGTAAAATACTGTATAGAATGATTTCAGGAGCGTAATATGCCTTGGTTTGAGAATGCAGTGATCTATCAGATTTATCCCAGAAGCTTCAAGGATTCCAATGGAGACGGGATAGGGGACCTGAATGGAATAACAGAGAAACTTCCCTATATTAAGAGCCTTGGAGTCGATGCTATCTGGCTGAGTCCTATATATAAGAGTCCGATGAAGGATTTCGGCTATGATGTCGAGGATTACAGGGCAATAGATCCGATCTTCGGTACCATGGAGGACTTTGATACGTTGGTAAGCAGTGCTCACAAACTGGGGCTGAAGGTCATGATGGACATGATCCTGAATCATTCGTCTGATAAACATAAATGGTTTCAGCAAAGTAGGTTACGAGATAGTAAGTATTCCAACTTTTATATTTGGAGAGACAAAGTTCCAAACAACTGGAAGGCCTGTTTCGGCGGCAGTGCGTGGACATATGATCCTGAGAGAGGACAGTATTACCTTCACTCCTTCCTTAAGGAGCAACCTGATCTGAACTGGCATGATGAGCAGTGCAGGCAGGCCATATTCGATGAGGTCCGGTATTATCTGGACAAAGGTGTGGATGGATTCCGCCTGGATGTGATCAACGCGGTGGGAAAGGACCCTGAGCTCCGCTCAAATCCCTTCATGTTCGGAGAGACCCCCAGACCATATGACATGCAGAACCATATTTATGACAGGAACACCGAATACACGCATGAGTATATCCGCCAGCTGCGTAAGGTCATTGACCAATATGATGACAGGGCTCTTCTGGGGGAGATCATGATCCAGGGCAAGGGCCAGATGGAGCAAAGCGCCTCCTATACTGGAGAGAATAACGATGAGCTTCAGCTATGTTTTGAGTTCTCACTGGTGAAACAGCGCCTCAAGGCCTCAAATCTGAGGAAAGTGGCAGGAAAATGGTATGAGCTTTGCTCCCTTGAGAAGGGAAAGACCCCGTGTTGGGTCCTCTCCAACCATGATGTGCCGCGTGCAATCAGCAGGGCAGGTGGAAAAGAGCCGATTGCAAGGCTTCTTGCTGTGTATCTTCTGATTCAGAGAGGCTGCAGCGTTGTGTACTTCGGCGAGGAGCTGGGAATGCTGAGTAAAGATTTTCCGCGTAAGGAGATACATGACCCGCTAGGAAAGCGTTACTGGCCGATACACAAGGGTCGTGATGCTGAGCGCCGCCCCATGCAGTGGGATTTCTCCGAGAACATGGGATTCAGTACTGCAAAACCATGGCTTGAGCCGAATTACACCAAAAGATGGCATCTTCTGACCGTTGAGAGCCAGGAGACTGACAGGGATACGATGCTTGCCCTATACAGGGCTCTGATCAAGCTCAGAAAGGAACGAAAGGAAATATCCCGGTGTGACGCTGTTTTCTGTGATTCGCTTCCACGTGGAATGCTCTCCTACAGGTTTGTCAAAGACGGAAAATGCACTGTTGTTGTGCTGAACATGTCCCCGAGATGGCACAGGATCAGCCTGTCTGAGATCGCGCCCGGATGCGATGGGATGGAGATTGCGCTGAAGACCTACAACAAGGTCAACCTGTCAATAGAAAACGGAGAGATACTGGTTCCGCCGACTTTGGGAGTTGTGCTTACTAACTAAGCTAATTGCTTGTCAGATATCAACTTTCTTCGTGAACAGGCTGGCAATGCCTGCACCAGTGTATACTACTGTGCTGACGATTATTCCTGCGGTAAGGACTCCGAGGATGATAAACAGTATGCTTCGCTTCCTATCTAGTCCCAAAACCCATGCCCCGATGGTTCCGGTCCATGCTCCTGTAATAGGTAAAGGTATAGCCACAAACAACATAAGTCCAAGTAAGCCATACTTACGAACCTTCTCTCCGACCTTATTGCGGGCCCTTGCCACGGTTTTCTCGAAAAGGTTGTGGTAGAAGTTCCATTTGTCCAGGAGAATGTGCAGCGTGTTGAAGAATAGGAACCCGATGAAAGGGACCATGGCATTTGCGATGACACCGATAATGAAGGATAACCAAAGAGGGATGCCGTTGAAATAAGCATAGGGTATGGATCCCCTCAGCTCTGATATCGGAATCAGTGACAGAAGAACAGTTATTAGATATGTTCTGATCATTTGGATTCTCCTTCTGATGATGTCTTCTTGCGGATCAGGCAGAAATAAAGCGGCCCGGCTCCGTCTTGCACATCCGGTAAAACAATATAACCGTGTGAAAGTGACTCTGCACTGTCATTCAGCTCCGGATGAAGGCCTTTCAGGTCCACTTCCTCAAAAAGACCCTGACGCTTCCTCAGGAGCTTCTCGATGATCATCTCATTCTCCAGAGGACATATCGAGCACGTGCTGTAAAGTATGTATGCATCGTCTTTTGCGGCATCCAATGCTGCTGCAAGCATGGCAAACTGCTGGATTGCAAGCTGTTTTGGCCTGTTTGGGCTCCAGATGGCAAGTGCTTTCTTGTCTGTAAGGACATGACGTTCAGATGAGCATGGTGCATCAAGCAGGACTCTGTCATAGGCGTCTTTCTCATGAAGCGACCATGTGGTGCTGTCATGTCCGGTGACCTTCACTATAGCTCTAAGCTCAGGGCTCAGGCAGGTGTCTAGTACACTTATCAGGCGGTTCCTGCGGGAGGCTGATCTGTCATTTGAGATCAGCTTTCCATTACCATTTAAGCGCAGTGCAATGCTTAAAGTCTTGCCTCCAGGGGCTGCACACATATCTAAAACGGTATTGTTTTCCGAAATGGGAAGCATAGATGCGGCTAAAATTGAGGCTTTGTCCATGTAATAAGGTTCTTTCAGTTTCTCTGACAATGAGACCGGATTAGTCTCTTTCAGGAGCGCCTCACGGAGAACGGGCCACCTGCTTCCGTAGATCTCGCCATAGTACTGCTCAAATCTCTCTTCTCCGCTTGCCTTTTCTGCCTTAGCCATCTGCATCCCCAATAAGAATTTTATAATTACCTGTAACTATCCATAGGTTAACTTGATTTAACTTTTCAGACAAGGTTAAACTGGAATCAGAACAATCAAAGGAGCCCGAGATGGATATTGACAATCTTCTTCCCGAGGAGGAAGTCACAGACATAGCCGATTTCTTCAAGGTTTTCGGTGATCCCACCAGACTCCGCATTCTTTTTCTCCTTGACTCCGGCGAGGCCAACGTGAACACGATTTCCGGTAATCTCGGAATATCACAGTCTGTTACAAGCCAGCATCTCAAGCTTCTGAGGGTCGCACGCCTTGTCAGATGGAGGAAGGACGGGAAGAATGTCATTTATTCTCTCAATGACGAGCACATCTCCAGGATCCTTGCCCTTGGTACCGAGCATTATGAAGAGACTATCGGTCCTGAGGCGTGACGGATGAGAAAGCTTGCCTTTGTCTTAATTCTTATTCTTGTACTGATCCTCTGTTCCTGTGCCACCGCCTCAAATGCCGGTTCCGAGCGTTTCAGTCTGGAGCGTTCCACCAAGACTGCATCCTCAACAGGACTTCTTATGGGAAGCGTCAGCTACGGTGCCTCAGGTTTCTATTTCCCTACATCAAGTGACATCCTGGATATCTCGCTTCTGAAGACTGATGCAACAACCGGACTTGTGACTGAAATTTCACATCAGAGACTAAGAAACTTTCAGAAATTCCCGATTCAGTTCACGGTGCGTTATGACAACGCCGATCTCTCAGAAGATGACAGCTGCACCCTGATAGTGACCCTGATAATCGATGATGTTGTGAAGGGCCAGGGAATTACACTTCTTCAGCGGACGACAACTGGTTTCAGCGACGCGAATCTGACTTTGCTCTCTGTCTGACCGTTCATTTTCTGTCAGCCAGTAAAAAAATACAAATTTGTTTCAAAATGTTTCATATTTGTCGACATTAAAAATTGACTGCACCCACTGAACTGCTTTAAAATCATTTCTTAAGGATTGAAAAGAATTAGGATTCAAGGAGTTTGGGGAGCATGCGCAAGAAGAACATCACCATATCAGATATCGCGGCCAAGACCGGTTACTCAAAGACAACAGTGTCTTTCGCATTCAACTGGCCGAACAGGATTTCAGCGGAGGCCGTGGAGAAGATTCTCGCATGCGCTAAGGAGCTCGGCTATCATGGAAGCGGGGATCCTGACATCTCCAACAGATTCAAGACCATCTGCATCCTTGTCCCGGAGCTCTCTGAGTACGGCAATGTTCCCGTCTGGGCAAGGTCTGTCTATGAGATGTACAAGGTCTGCGCCGGACGCGGTTTCCTGCTTTCAATGATCGACCAGAGCAGAATGAATGACTCCTTCTTTGTCAAATCCAGCGCAGTTGATGCCTTCATGTCATTCACGCCTGATCTGGGCAGCCTTCTTCTGGACAACGCACGCAGACGCGGTATTCCTGTCGTAAGCATTAACATTGACGCTCTGGACTGTCCTGAAGAGGAGAAATATAACAGACGCATAAGCAACTCATTGGCCTGCCTTAACATGGTCATGGACCTTATCGTCAACGGAAGTGTCAGCGAGATGGCTCAGGAAGGTGCTTACTACCTGTTTGAGTCCAATATCTGACCCTCTTTATCCAGCAAAGTAGACCTCTGTGCGTTTTATGATTATATTCTACATATAGAAGCACGCGGATATATGTCCGCATGGAGGGAAAATGGCTTTCAGTTATAACAATGATGGCGAGCAGCAGCAGGCCAGACGGGGGAGGGGTTTCAGATTCACTCCCAAACTCCTGGTCATCGGCATACTGCTGATTGTTGTGATCCTCACGCTCTCAACCGGTTTCTTTGTGGTTGACCAGACGGAGCAGGCTGTGATCCTGAGGTTCGGAAAGTATCTCAAGACAGTTGGCCCCGGACTCCAGTTCAAGATTCCATTCGGAGTGGACAAGAGCTACAGCGTTGAGACACAGACCGTCCAGACGATGTCTTTCGGGTACAGGGCAACAGCTGCCGGTAATCTTGCAGGTTCTTCCACCAAATACAATTATTCAAAGTATATGGATGAGTCCACTATGCTTACCGGAGACCTCAACATCGTCGATATCCAGTGGATCGTTCAGTACAGGATCGATGATCCGTATAAGTGGCTTTTCAAGCTCAACAATCCCGCACAGACAATCAGTGACCTCTCAAGGTCTGTCATGAACCAGCTTGTCGGAGACCTTCCGATCCTGAGCATCATGACAAGTGAGAGAACCTCAATGGAGGTCGAGGCCCAGGAGAAGCTTCAGGCTACCCTTGACTCATACGAGATGGGAGTCAAGATCGTGACTGTCAAGCTCCAGGACATTGTCCCGCCGGCAGGTGATGTACAGGATGCGTTCGAGGATGTCAACAAGGCCATCCAGGACATGAACAAGTACATCAACGAGGGTAAGGAGAACTACAACAGGGTCATCCCCGCCGCCGAAGGTGAGGCCAGCAAGGTCATCCAGGAGGCCCAGGGTTACGCCTCTGAGAGAGTCAACACCGCAACCGGAGATGTCGCCAGGTTCAGAAGCGTCCTTGAGGAGTACCAGAAGAGCCCTGACATCACTGCACAGAGACTTTACATAGAGACCATGGAGGATGTTCTTGCTCCTGGCGGAAACCTTACCGTCATAGACAAGAACCTGGAGAGCTTCCTGCCTCTGATGAACCTGACAAAGGAGGGTAACTGATTATGAAAAAAGCACTTATTACCCTTGGAATCATCGTTGCACTGGTTATTATCCTGATCATTCTCGGACCTCTTTACATCCTTTCAGAGGGTGAGCAGTCCGTGGTCACAAGATTCGGTGCCATAGTGAAGGTCGAGACGGAGCCGGGACTCAAGTTCAAGATGCCGTTCGTCGATACCGTTGTCAGATATTCATCAAAGATCCTCTCATGGGACGGAGACGCCCAGCGCATCCCGACCAAGGAGAACCAGTTCATCTACGTCGATCCCACAAGCCGTTGGATTATCAGCGATCCTAAGAGATTCTACGAGACAGTCAAGACAGTTGAGAATGCGCAGCTCAGGCTGGATGATATCCTTGACTCAACCGTCAGGACCGTCATCTCGGAGAACTACCTCAACGAGGCGGTTCGTAACAGCAACCGCATCAACCAGATGACAGTTGTGGAGGAGGTCTCGAGCATCGATGACCTTGAGGCTGCCGAGAGACTGAGATCCCTGACCGTGTCCAACACCCAGCAGGAGTCAATCAGGATCGGAAGACAGGGCCTTTCAGACAGGATGCTCGAGCTCGCAGGCGGTTACACAAAGGAATACGGAATTACGCTGATCGATGTCGTGATCCGCCAGATCAAGTACTCGGATGACCTTACAGAGAGCGTCTACCAGAGGATGATCAAGGAGAGGAACCAGATCGCCGAGGCCTACAGGTCATACGGACGCGGACAGCTTGCACAGTGGGAAGGAAAGACCACAAGCGAGCAGAAGGCGATCCTCTCCGGCGCTTATGCGCAGGCAGAGCAGATCAAGGGTATTGCAGATGCCGAGGCCACAAAGATTTACGCCGAGGCCTACGAGCTTGATCCCAAGTTCTTCGAGCTGTGGAGGACACTTGACTCCTACAGGCAGACAATGCCTGCGATGGAGAAGGTGCTGTCCACGGACCTGACATACTTCGACCTTCTTTACAAGTGATCTGACTGACAGCAAAAACAACGCGGACCGTTGAAACATACGGTCCGCTTTTATTATAATAAGCGCGCTATGAAGAAAAGATTAATTACTTGTGCATTGCCATATGTGAACAACATCCCGCATCTCGGGAACCTGACACAGGTCCTGTCCGCGGATGTCTTCGCACGCTTCTGCAGGCTCAGAGGCTATCAGACCATGTATATCTGCGGAACCGATGAATACGGTACAGCCACGGAGACAAGGGCCGCCAAGGAAGGCGTGACTCCCAGGGAGCTCTGTGACCATTATCACGCAATTCACCGCGACATATACAAATGGTTCAACATCCAGTTTGATTATTTCGGACGCACCTCAACTCCCAAGCAGACAGAGATCGTCCAGGATATCTTCAAGAGATGCGACCAGAACGGATACATCACCGAGAAAGAGACCGAGCAGCTCTACTGCCCCAAGTGCGACAGGTTCCTTGCCGACCGTTTTGTCGAGGGCACATGCCCGCACTGCGGAAGCCCGGATGCAAGAGGGGACCAGTGTGACAGCTGCCAGACCCTCCTGGATCCGACTGAGCTGATCAATCCCCGCTGCATGGTCTGCGGCACAACACCTGTGATCAGGAAGACCAAGCACCTGTATCTGGATCTGCCGAAGATCCTGCCGCTTCTTGAGAAGTGGATCGATGAGACCTCAGAGACCGGTTTCTGGGCAAAGAACGCTGTTCAGGTCACAAAGAGCTGGCTCCGTGACGGCCTTAAGGAGAGATGCATCACACGTGACCTCAAGTGGGGCATCCCTGTCCCTAAGCCGGGTTATGAGAACAAGGTCTTCTACGTCTGGTTCGATGCCCCCATCGGCTATGTCTCCATCTCAGCCAATTACACTGACGAATGGAAGAAGTGGTGGCTGGAGCCTGAGAGCACCGACCTTTTCCAGTTCATCGGAAAAGACAACATCCCGTTCCATACGGTCGTGTTCCCTGCGACACAGCTTGCCACAGGTCAGAAGTGGACCATGCTCCACCACATGAGCTCAACAGAGTATCTGAACTATGAGGGCGGTAAGTTCTCAAAGAGCAGAGGAATAGGTGTTTTCGGAAACGATGTCCAGGAGACCGGGATCCCAGCTGATGTCTGGAGATTCTACATGTACTACAACAGGCCTGAGAACTCAGACTTCACTTTCACATGGAAGGACATGCAGGAGAAGGTCAACGGAGAGCTGATCGGAAACCTCTCCAACCTTGTGAACAGGACACTCACATTCGTAAAGCGCTTCTATGACGGAGACCTCGGTCCTGGTCCAGTGGATGAGGAGCTTGTCTCACAGATCAGGGCTAAGGAAGAGGAGATCACCGCCATGCTCGAGAGAGCGGACGAGCGTGATGCTCTGAGAGCAGTCTTTGAGCTCTCGAATATCGGAAACAGGGTTTTCCAGAACTCAGAGCCCTGGAAGCTGAGAAACTCCGAGCCTGAGAAGGCAAAGATGATTCTCAGGACTCTTGTTGGCCTGATCAGGGACCTCGGGATAATGATCCAGCCTTATATGCCTGTGACTTCCCAGAGCATCCTTGGCTTCCTGGGACAGAAAGACGTCTCATGGTCCGATCTCTGTGACTTCTCCAAGGAGATCAAGGTGGGAGAGGTGAGCCTTCTGTTCACAAAGCTTGAGGACTCGAGGATTGAGGAGCTCCGAATCAGATACAGCGGCTCACAGGCAGAGCGCGAGGAGAGGAAAATGGAAGATAAGAACACAGATAAGGCAGCTGAGAAGGCTGCGAAGAAAGAGGCCGCAAGAGCCGCATTGCTCGCTGCCCAGGAGGCAGAGGCAAACAAGTCAGTCGCACAGAAGTTCGCTGACAAGGTCAAGCTCACCGTAAGCAAGATCACCAAGGTCGAGCATCATCCTAACGGGGATATCCTTTACATCCTGAACCTTGACACAGGGGAGGCCGAGCCGAGGACCATCGTCTCCTCCATCGTCCCTTACTACAAGGAAGAGGAGCTTCTGGGACACAACATCGTTCTGGTCAACAACCTCAAGCCTGCTAATTTCCGTGGCGTGAAGAGCAATGGAATGCTTCTTGCAGTCCAGGATCCGGATGCCCCGGAGCACAGCACCTGCGAGGTGATCTTCGCAGATGACATTCCTGCAGGGACAAACCTAGTTCCAGAGGGACTTTCAAATCCTTCTGAGATGAATTACGTAAAGCCTGATCATTTCTTTGACCTGCCGCTTTATACTGAGAACGGAGTGCTGATGGTTGACGGGCACAAGCTTGTGACTTCTGAAGGAAATACAGTCAGCTCAAAGAAATATCTTAACGGGCCTGTTGGCTGATCACCGCGGTCCTGAAGGACTCGCCGCGGTTGTATTCGTTGCAGTAGTCCTCGTAAGCGCTGGCTCCCGGGGACAGAAGCACGATCTGCAGGATATTTGATTTAGGATCAAGCATGGAGGAGGCGGAAGCAACCGCTTCCTCCATTGTTTTAAACGGGCCGTTGAAACGGATCCTGTGCTTTCTCAGCAGCTTGATCAGCTTCTCCTGCGTGAATGATCCGTCAAGCAGGTGAACTGAGGAAGATGCCTTCAGGGCCTTGAGCATGTGCTCGGCATCAAGGCTGCCGTCGGACCCGCCGCAGATCAGATGAACCGGGAGGTTCTCGAAATACTCCATGGTGAAGTTCGGAGCGGCCGGAATCACTGAGGCACTGTCATTGACGTACATGGCGTTGTCTGTCCTGAGGACCATCTCGGCTCTGCCGGGTATTCCCCTGAAGCTCTTGAAGACATTGTTTATCTGGGAAGCGCTGTAGCCCAGCTTGCGCAGGACAGCAAAGGCGGCCTGCATCTTCACGGAAAGGGCCTTTGACATTCCCTTGGATGCGCTCTCAATGCTTGAGATGCTCTTCGCCTTCTTCTGAGCCTGTTTCCCTATCTCAACCTTCACGTCAGCCGGGCATATTATGTGGTTCGCATGGAGGTTGAACTCTCCGGTCCTCTCGGAGGGCTTGATCTGAAGCTCCCTGTTGTCATCATAGACAGATGTTATTACAGAGACCTCCACATGTGGGACATTGCCCTTCATGAAATGGTATGTGTCCCTTGCGACCCATGAAGACATCTCGATTATCAGGTAATCCGGGACATCGCCGTTGTCCCAGTTCTTGAGCTCTGAGAACGCGGAGAGACCCATGTTCCCGCACATATGGGCCTTCTTGCCCAATGCATTGAGCGCATGGCACAGCACGCTGGTTGTTGTGGCCTTGTGCCTTGCTCCTGTGACGCAGATGATCTTGATCTTCTTTGACTCGGGACGGAAGGAGATGTAGGAGAGATCGTTCTCTACTCTCTTGGAGTAGGGGAGAAACTCATTGTCCAGCTTTATGGTTGGGTTCTTGATCACCAGATCCGCACTGGAGAAATCATCAGTCATGTGCCCGCCGCAGTGAATGACAGCTCCCTGCTTCTCAAGGTAGTTCAGCGATTCGCCCAGTGAGTCTCTGCTTCTGATGTCAGTGATGGTCACATGGTCTCCCCTGGAGAGAAAGTACATCGCACTTTCAAATACTCCTCCGTGGAGCCCGTAGCCGAATATGAGTACGTTCATGGTTCTCCTTTTCACATATAAAACAACTATAATCATGAAAGATTACATGTTTTTATCATACTGGACTTAATTTTCGCTTTGGAGTATATTTGCTGCTGGTCTGTATGAGACGAAGTAAAGTGCGGTATAGAACAAAAGGGCCGTGCTTCTTATCCGCAGACCAAGGTTTTCAAGAGAACAAATGTCGACAGAACTGCTATCTCTGGCTATTGCCATGTTCGCCGGGCTTATGATGACCCGACTGTTCAAGATCATGCATCTTAATTTCCCTGATGTCACGGCATTCCTGATTGCCGGCGTGCTGGTGGGACCGTACTGCCTCGGAGCACTTGGACTTCCCGGACTGGGTTTCAATTCATTCGAGGATGTCCAGGGCGTTGAGATAATCTCAACCGTAGCCCTGGGATTCATCGCATTCTCAATCGGAAACGAGTTCAAGCTCTCACAGCTGAAGGGAACCGGCAAGCAGGCTGTTGTTGTGGGAATAATGCAGTCCGTCACGGCGATGGTCTGTGTTGACATCATACTGGTGATAGTTTCTCTGTTCACTGATCATCAGACCTTCAATCTCTCCGGAGCTCTGACGCTCGGTGCCATAGCAACCGCAACCGCGCCTGCCGCGACATTGATGGTCGTAAAGCAGTACAAGGCCCATGGAAAGGTCACGGACCTGCTTCTTCCTGTAGTTGCCCTTGATGATGCAGTTGGCCTTGTCGCCTTTGCCGTCTCATTCGGTGTGGCAGAGGCACTTCTGTCCAGTTCCCTGAATGTGGTTGCCATAATCGTGGACCCGCTTCTTGAGATAGTCCTGTCACTGGGACTGGGATCTCTTCTGGGCTTTGTCCTTACAAAAGTGGAGGAGCTCTTCTTCTCCAACAGCAACAGACTTGCCATGTCTATCGCGTTTGTCCTCATGACAATCGCCCTGTCCCAGATCAGCTTCAAGATCGGACCTGTGACAGTCTCATTCTCGTCGCTTCTTGTCTGCATGATGCTGGGTGCGGTGTTCTGCAACCTCTGTCCCAGATCGGGAGATATCATGTACAGGGCAGACAAATGGACGGTTCCTCTCTTCTGCCTGTTCTTTGTAATCAGCGGAGCTGACCTTGATCTCTCAGTGTTCGGAAAGCCGGTCGTTGTGCTGATTGGTCTTCTCTACATAATCGCACGTTCCTTCGGAAAGTATTTCGGCGCCCGTGAGAGCTGCAGGGCCATGCACTGTGACCCGACCGTATCAAAGTACCTCGGCTTCGCACTTCTTCCGCAGGCAGGTGTTGCCCTGGGAATGTCCGTGCAGGCTCAGGCCCTGGGCACATATGAGGGAAGGCTGATCAGGAACATCGGTGTGCTGATTTATGAGCTTTTCGGACCTATGATCACCAAGTGGGCCCTGACAAAGAGCGGCGACATCAAGGAGAAGCCCGAGTCCAAGGAGACCCATGAGAGATTCGATACTCCTAAGGATCACAGGACCGGTGCTGCCGAATAGTGCGCCGGCATCTGTTCAAAACATGCATTAAATGGTTATACTTCTGCATATTTATTGATATTCCGGAGGTTCGGCATGATTGTTATCCCTAAGAACTACAAGCCGTTCATTGACCAGCAGATGACGGAGCGCGCGATCAAGTTCGTCAAGGACACCTTTGAGCGCGAGCTCTCAGGTGAACTCAAGCTCTCCCGCGTCACATCACCGCTTTTCGTCAAGGCGAACAGCGGAATCAACGATGACCTCAACGGTGTTGAGCGTCCTGTCAGGTTCAATGTGGGAAACATGAATGAGACCTCCATGGAGATAGTGCAGAGCCTTGCCAAATGGAAGAGGATGGCTCTGGCCGACCATGGCTTTGAGCCTGGAACAGGCCTTTACACGGACATGAACGCCATCCGTCCTGATGATGATATAGACAACATCCATTCCATTTACGTTGACCAGTGGGACTGGGAGCGCGTGATGGCAGACGGCGAGAGGAACCTGGACTTCCTCAAGAGCATCGTGACAAGGATCTACGAGGCTATCAAGCGCACCGAGTTCCTGGTCTCCGAGTACTATCCCTCCTGCGCACAGACCCTGCCGGACAAGATCACTTTCATCCACTCGGAGGAGGCAAGGGCCCTGTATCCGGAACTCACTCCTGTCGAGAGGGAGAAGAAACTGGCAAAGAAGTACGGTGCCATCTTCATCATAGGAATAGGCATGCCCATGTCTGATGGAGTTCTGCACGGTGGCAGGGCCCCTGACTACGATGACTGGTCAACCAAGAACAGTGACGGTTATTATGGCCTTAACGGCGACATAATCGTCTGGGACAGCATCAGGGATGACTCCCTGGAGCTCTCAAGCATGGGAATAAGGGTTTCTCCTCAGTCTTTGCTTGAGCAGCTCAAAATCAGGAACTGCATGGAGAGAAAGGACCTGTACTGGCATAAGAGGCTCCTTGCCGGTGATTTCCCGCAGACGATCGGCGGTGGAATAGGGCAGAGCAGGCTGTGCATGTTCCTTCTGAGAAAGGCCCATATCGGAGAGGTGCAGTCCTCTGTCTGGCCTAAGGAGGACAAGGCTGCCGCAGCCAAGGCAGGAATTGTCCTGATGTGAGTTTGGCCTGTAGTGCAGAACGGTTGTTTTCACGGATTTTGTTTGACTTTTTCATGCAAAATCCGTTTTTTTATGTGTTTTGCACTACCGATGTGGCTTACCCGGATGCCAAAAGGGCATAATAATGCCCCGGCATGAACCGGGGCAGATGTCAATCAGAATACGATTACGACTTCGCCGTTTGGATACTTCTCTGCGACCCACTTCTTGATCTTGTCGCTCTGAAGAGCCTTTACAAGGGCTACAATTGATGGATTGCTCTCATTGCCGGCCTTGACCGCGATGACGTTTACATATGGGCTGTCCGCACCTTCGACAACAAGGCCGTCCTTTGCAGCGGAAAGACCTGCTGGAATCGCATAGTTTCCGTTGATGACTGCGGCATCGACATCCTCAAGGACTCTCGGAAGAGAGGCTGCCTCGACCTCGACGAAGGAGATGTTCTTGGCGTTTGCTGTGATGTCAATCGGTGTGGCCTCGAGGTTGTTCGGGTCAGAGAGTGTGATCAGGCCTGCGCTTGCAAGCAGGAGAAGTGCTCTTCCCTCATTGGTCGGGTCGTTCGGGATTGCGATCTTGGCTCCGTTGGGGAGGTCTGCAAGGGCCTTGTACTTCTTTGAGTAGAGTGCCAGTGGCTCGATGTGGATTCCGCCTGCGTTGACGAGGTGGAAGCCTCTCTCTGAGTTGAATGACTCAAGATACGGGATGTGCTGGAAGAAGTTGGCATCGATCTCGCCGCTCTCAACTGCCTCGTTGGGGGTGACATAATCGGTGAACTCCTGGACGACAAGGGTGATTCCCTGTGCTGCGAGGTCATCCTTGACCAGGTTGAGCATCTCAGCGTGTGGCTCGGGTGTTGCGCCGACTGTGATCTTTGATGTTGATTTCTCCTGTGCTCCGGCAGCGAATGCTGCGAAGGCAGTTACGAGTACCAGTGCAAGAACTAAAGCTTTCTTCATGTTTTTCTCCTATATGAAATAATTATAATGATCCGATGATGAAATCCCTGTGCGGGAAATGGAAAAATACTGTTGTTGATTTAAAAAAGATGAAATATGTACTTATGCCCGCCAGGGCATGCACATGGAGAAAGACATCATCATTGTTGAAACATTTGCCATATGATCTTCCTCCTTACAAGTTGCTTTACTGTACATAGAAACATCACTTTTTGCAACAGTTTTGCGCAAAAAAGTCATCTTTTCGCCATCATGTGCGCACTTATCTTGTTTCCGATGAACTGAATCACCTCGACAAGGACAAGAATCACAACAACTGCAACAGCCATGACCTCAGGCCTGAAACGCTGGTATCCGTAACGGATGGCCAGGTCTCCCAGTCCGCCGCCGCCTACTGCTCCGGCCATGGCGCTGTATCCTATGAGGTTGATTATGGTGAGTGTCAGGCCTGAGATCAGAGAGGGCAGGGCCTCGGGAAGAAGAACCTTGAAGACTATCTGTGAGTTTGTGGAACCCATGGTCCTTGCGGCCTGGATGACTCCCGGATCGACTTCCTTGAGGGCTGTCTCGACGATTCTCGCAACAAACGGCGCGGCCGCTATGGAGAGCGGCACAATCGTGGACTTTGTCCCGATCGCTGTTCCGACAATCATCCTTGAGAGAGGGAACAGGACTATGATCAGTATAATGAAGGGGAATGACCTGAGGATGTTCACTATCCTGCTGAGGATCTCGTTCAGGACCGGTTTCGGCCTTATTCCTCCCTGACTCTCAGGGGAGGTGATGCAGAGCAGTATTCCCAGAGGCAGGCCGAGCAGCACGGAGAATAATGTCGACAGTGAGACCATCTCCAGTGTCTGGAGCGTGCTCTGTCCTATAAGTTTCCAGATTGCAGGTGTAAGTCCCTTCATGCCTGTGCCTCCTCTACGGTGACCCCGCGCTCCTTGATTGCCTCCAGTGCGGCTTTGACCGCATCCTCGGGTCCGGAGATGTCGCAGACCATTGTCCCCATCTTGGTGTCTCCGACCTTCTGTATTCCGGCTCCGCTTATGTTGAAGACAACATCGAACTCCCTGATGATGTCGGAGATCACGGGGGTCTCGACCCTGTCGTTGAGGAAGCGCAGCGTGTAGCGGGCAGGGACATCGGACCAGATGACCACTCCGTCATCACGCACGTTCGCGGTATTTGTGGTAAGGTGTGACATGAACTCCTTTGTGACTTTTGTCTGAGGATGTGCGAAGAGGTCCTTGACGGTTCCCTGCTCGACAACCTTTCCCTCTGAGAGGACTGCCACGTAGTCACAGGCGTCCCTCACGACCTCCATCTGGTGGGTGATCATTACCACTGTGAGGTTCATCTTCCTCTGGATGTCCTTTATAAGCGCCAGGATGGACTGTGTTGTCTTGGGGTCAAGGGCGCTGGTGGCCTCGTCACAGAAGAGGATGTCCGGCTTGCATGCCAGGGCGCGCGCGATTGCGATTCTCTGCTTCTGTCCGCCGGAAAGGGTGGAGATGGGTGCGTTCTCCCTGTCGGACAGGCCTACAAGCTCCAGAAGCTCCCTGACCCTTGCACGGATCTGGTCCTTGGGGTACTTGCAGATCTCCATTGGGTAGGCGATGTTCTGTCCTGCGGTGCGAGAGGAGAAGAGGTTGAAGTTCTGGAAGATCATGCCTATGTGGCGCCTGCGCTGGATTATCTCCTTCTCGGGTAGGTTGTCGACGCGCTGGTCATTGTACCAGACCTCGCCGCTGTCCGGTTTCTCAAGAAGGCTTATAAGTCTCACCAATGTGCTTTTTCCTGCGCCCGACAGTCCGATTATGCCGAAAATCCGGTTTTCGGGTATGCTCAGGCTCACGTCCTGCACGGCATGGACGCTCTCATAGTTTCTAACCAGGTTCTTCAATGTGATGTGCACTGTATGCTCCTCGGGCTCTGGCCGCTGACTTATCTTATTTTTTTTGAATAGGTGTTGCAAGTGCGCTCTGCCATGCGTCCACAACAAATTAATATGTTTTTATGAGGAAAATCTTGCATAAAAATACCAATCGGATGTATGATTCATGCAATATTATTAAGGATTACCTTAAAAAACACTGATAGGGAGACAAAAAAATGAAGAAAGCTTTGTTAATCGCACTGATTCTTGCATGCTTCATGGTCCCGGTATTTGCCGGCGGTTCCAGCGAGGGTGCAGCTGCATCAGATTCAATCACAATCGCATTCATCGGAAACACCACAGGTGACTACGCCATGTACGGTGTTCCAGTCCGCAACTCTGTAGTAATGTTCTTTGAGCAGCTCAATGCAGCCGGCGGTATCAACGGCAAGCAGGTCAAGCTCCTTGAGTACGATGACAAGGCTGACGGAACAGAGTCAATCAACGCATACAACCTTGCCAAGGCAAACGGCGCCACAGCAATCATCGGTTCAGTCCTCTCCGGAGCCTCAATTGCTCTCTCTGACGTGACTTACGATGACAACATGCCTCAGATCTCAGCTTCAGCAACCAACCCGAAGCTCACTGTCATGGATCCGGATGACCCGAAGTCAGAGGTCAAGACAAACGTCTTCCGCTCATGCTTCCTCGATCCGTTCCAGGGCGAGAAGATGGCCCAGTACGCAGCAACCAAGTACGGCGCAAAGACAATCGCAATCTTCTATGAGAACGGTTCTGACTACTCAGAGGCCATTGTCCAGGGTGTTGAGAGCCAGCTCGCAGCAACAGGACTCAAGGTCGTTGCCAAGGAGGCTTTCGCAACAGGTGACGTCGACTACAAGGCCCAGATGACAAACATCGCAGCAGCCAATCCGGATGTCGTCCTGATGCCGATCTACTACGGTGAGGCCGGACGTGCAATCACAGCTCTCAGGGCTGCCGGATGCAAGGCGAAGATCATCGGCGGTGACGGTTTCGGCTCAGTCAAGAACTATGCAAGCGCCGCTGACCTCGAGGGAACAATCTACATGTCAGGTTATGCTCCGGGAACACCTTCTGTCTCCAAGTACGAGGCCGACTACAAGGCAAAGTTCGGTGAGGAAGTCCCCAACATGTTCGCTCCTCTGGCTTGGGATGCATCACTTATCATGGCTGAGGGCCTGAAGGCTGCAGAGACAAAGGGTCTCAAGGCCGGAACAGCTGAGTACAAGCAGGCTGTCATTGACGCAATCAAGGGCATGCAGGCCTTTGAGGGCATCACCGGAAGCTACACTTTCAATGAGACAAACGATCCGATCAAGTCTGTCGCAATCATCAAAATCGCAGGCGGCGCAGAGCTGTTTGACGAGTTCTTCTGATTGGTTTTTGGGCCTTTGCCCAGAAAAAACGGGAAAAAAGGCGCAGGGTGACTTGCGCCTTTTTATATAAACAATCATATTTATTTACAAATCTTGATATCAGGAGAAACCAGGCATGACGTTTTCTTTGCTGATAGCTCAGCTGATAAACGGACTCCAGACCGGAAGTGTCTATGCCCTTGTGGCATTGGGATACAGCATGGTCTACGGTATCATCAAGCTGCTGAATTTCGCGCATGGTGACATCATCATGGTGGGTGCCTACATGGTGTACTATGCGATTGCCAGTTTTGCCCTCCCGCCTGTTGTGGCAATTGCTCTTGCCGTTCTGGTGAGCACGCTTCTGGGTGTGTTCGTCGAGAAGGTCGCCTATACGCCGCTCAGAAGCGCCCCGAGGCTTTCACTTCTGATCACTGCAATCGGTGTGTCGTTCCTTCTTGAGAACGGGGCACAGCTTGTGTTCGGTGCTGACCAGAAGAGCATGGACCCGATGATCACCGGTTCCTTCATGATGGGGCAGGTTAATGTCAGCTATGTCGCGATTGTGACCATCGTCGTCTCAGTGGCGATAATGATCCTGCTCTCATTCGTGGTCAACAAGACCAAGGCCGGAAAGGCCATGAGGGCCGTATCCGAGGATATGGGTGCAGCCCAGCTGATGGGAATAAGCCTGAACCGCACGATCAGCATGACGTTCGCCATCGGAAGCGCCCTGGCAGGTGTGGGATCGGTCCTGTACCTCTGCGCCTACACGCAGGCAAGCCCGACCATGGGCTCGATGCTCGGAATCAAGGCGTTCGTCGCAGCCGTCCTTGGCGGAATAGGATCCATCCCCGGTGCGATGATAGGCGGTTTCACGATCGGTGTGCTGGAGGCCCTGGTCGCGGCTGTCGGTTTCTCAATGTGGAAGGATGCGGCGGTGTTCCTCGTCCTTATCATAGTCCTGCTCTTCAAGCCCACGGGATTCCTGGGCAAGAAGATCCAGGAGAAGGTCTGACGGAGGTGAGAGATGAAGCAGTTCAAGATTAAGACTCCGTTCAGATACATCATCAACACCGTCCTGATCGCGATCCTCTGGACCGTGATAACCCTTGTTGTCTCCGGTGCGGGGCTGAAGGGGGAGTACTACCGTGGAATCCTGATAACGATCGGGATAAACATCATACTCGCCACCAGCCTGAACATCGTGTGCGGATACCTGGGGCAGCTTCCTCTGGGACATGCGGGCTTCATGGCAGTGGGCGCATATGCCGGAGCGATCTTCATGAAGAGCACACCTGCTGCGCAGCTTCTGCGTGCGGGGAACAACGCGGCGGTTATCCCTTACATCATCATTGCGGTCATCATCTCCGCGCTGGTGGCAGGCCTGTTCGGACTTCTGATCGGAATCCCGGCCTTGAGGCTCAAGGGTGACTACCTTGCGATCATCACGTTGGGATTCGGAGAGATCATCAGGGTAGTGCTGACAAACATCGACTCGGTCCTGGGCTTCAAGTTCACTTACGGAGCCTCCGGTCTTGCACGTATCCCCAAGTTCACAAGCCTCAATGTGATCTTCATCTTCACCGTGATCTGCCTCTTTTTGATCCACGTGTTCATGAAGAGCCGCCACGGAAGGGCGGTGCTGTCAATCCGTGACAACGAGATTGCAGCAGAGTCAGTCGGAATCAACACAACATTCTACAAGACATCTGCATTCGTGTTCTCCGCCATGCTTGCGGGAGTTGCCGGATGCCTCTATGCAGGTTATATCGGGAGCCTCTATCCCTCGACATTCAAGTTCATGAAGTCGATCGAGATCCTGGTCATGGTGGTCCTGGGCGGAATGGGATCCATGCTCGGCTCTGTCATATCAGCCGTTGTGCTGACCGCGCTGCCTGAGATGCTCAGGTCCTTCAGCGACTACAGGATGGTGGCATACTCGCTTGCACTTGTCCTTATGATGCTCTTCAGGCCGAAGGGACTGATGGGCACTTATGACTTCTCAATGGGCAACACCATAGAGAATATAGTGGCTAGGATACGGGGTGGCAAGGCTAAGGCCGCCAAGGGCAAGAAGGAGGTCAAGGCATGAGCAACGTTCTTAAATGCGAGCACCTCCGGGTGGTATTCGGCGGACTTGCCGCTGTCAGTGACTTCAACATTGAGGTCAACGAGAATGAGATTGTGGGTCTGATAGGCCCGAACGGAGCTGGAAAGACAACTGTCTTCAATCTGCTCACCGGTGTCTATGTCCCGACAAGCGGCGTCATAACCCTGTGCGAGAAGGACCTTGCGGGAATGAGTACCATCGCGCGCAACCATGAGGGCATTGCAAGGACATTCCAGAACATCAGGCTCTTCAAGGACATGAGCGTGATAGATAACGTCATGAACAGCTTCAACACCAGGATGAGGTATTCCATGGCCGAGGCCTTCCTTCGCCTTCCGAGATACTGGAGGGAGGAGAAGGCAGCACGTAAGCGCGCCCTTGACCTCCTGCACGTGTTCAACATGGAGAGGTTTGCCGAGGAGAAGGCAGGAAACCTGCCGTACGGTTCACAGAGGCGTCTTGAGATCATCAGGGCCCTTGCCACCAATCCGAAGCTCCTTCTTCTGGATGAGCCTGCGGCCGGAATGAACCCTGCAGAGACGGAGAACCTGATGGAGACCATAGGAAAGATCAGGGACCAGTTCCATATAGCGATACTTCTGATCGAGCATGACATGAGCCTGGTCATGGGTATCTGCGAGAAGATCACCGTCCTTAACTTCGGAGAGGTCATTGCTCAGGGAACGCCTGATGAGATACAGAAGAATCCGGTGGTCATAGAGGCCTATCTCGGCAAGAAGAGGGACTGATATGGGCAACATACTCAAAGTAAATAACATCAATGTCTACTACGGAGCCATCCATGCGATCAAGGGCATATCCTTCAACGTGGAGGAGGGCGAGATCGTCACCCTGATCGGCGCAAACGGCGCAGGCAAGTCCACAACGCTGAACACCATCTCCGGACTTCTCAGGTCAAAGACAGGAGACATCAGCTTCATGGGCTCCTCAATCGCCAAGATGTCCCCGAACAAGATCGTCCAGAACGGTCTTGTGATGGTCCCGGAGGGAAGAAGGATATTCCTTGGCCTGACCGTTGAGGAGAACCTGGAGATGGG
>CACZJR010000039.1 GCA_902781545.1 uncultured Spirochaetales bacterium
TGTTAAGTCTCAAGCGCTCGAATACATTTGTCAAACCAATGCCATGGGATTTTGGAGATGGTGTTATGTTTCCGCTTCTGATCTCGTCAACACGTGAAGGAGGAATCTCAGCGCCGTCGTTGTTGACCGCAATGTACAGATGTCCATCCTTTACATATGAGACAATTGAGAGCTGATAGGTCCTTCCCTGTTCCACGAATCCGTGGGTTATGGCATTTTCAACAATGGGTTGAAGGATGAGTTTTGGAATCATGCATTCCATATGGGCGGGTGGTACATAGATGTTGTAGGAGAACAGTCCGGGACTTCGCATGAGGCGAAGCTCCAAGTAGCTTCTTGTCGCTTCGAGTTCATCTGCAATGGTCGTGATGGCAGTGGTCTGTGATATGCTGTAGTGCATGAGCTTTGTAAGCATCACTATTGCACGATAGCCCTTCTCTCTTTGGCCATCCTTCACAAGAGAGGCAATGCAAGTCAACGTATTGCCAAGGAAATGGGGATGTATCTGTCCCTGTAGGACATCAATCTCAAGTCTGCGCCTCTCATCCGCCATCTGCTCCTGCTGCGCAATGAGATTGTTTATCTTATCGTTCATCTCAGAAAGAGATTGTCAGAGAGGGTCACTATCGGCCTGGAGATGTAGCTGCCAAGGACCAGCGAGAGAACTGCCATGACGGCTATGACAATCACCCCTATAACGCTGAACTTCAAAATGACAGGATAGATTGCCTCAGTTATTGCACTCTCGGCAATGAATACAGTCAGGCTCCAGTCAAAGAACACATGTGCCCTGTTCTTCACTATGTAGTTCTTGCCGTTGATCTCGACTGACCGTTTTGTGCCAAGCTTTGATCGTAACACAGACTCGAAACCTGACAATGTACGGGAATCTATGTTGTTGAGATCAGAGCTGGAGACAATGTTTCCCGAACCCGAGGAAATCACCCAGAAGTAACCACTGTCATTCGTTATGATCGAGTTGGTCATCTGTGAAACATCCACCTCGCAGATGACGACATGTTTTCCGTCAGAGGTAGGAGCATAGGCCGCAACCGTCTTTTCAAGAGAGATTGGAGATGTGTATGGTTCTGAAATGTACACACCTCTGTAGGTGGAGCCTGTGGCCTTTCGGTAAAACTCGTAATAGATGTCTGTATTGATTATCTCAAGCAAATGTGTCTTGTTTGAATATATCTCGTCTGGGGCTTTTACATAAACTACGTTCTGGTACTGCGATGAGAACTCGTCCCTGAATGACACAAGGACAGACTTTATGGACTCCTCAGTGTCCAGTATTCCAATCACTCCTGCCAGACTCAGTATTGAACGGGAGATGTTCTGACCATACAGGCCAAGGTAGTCGGAGCTTGTCAGGAGCATCTGGTCCAGGTCGATGATCTTCTGTTGCATGAGAGTATTTCTCATAAGAGAGTATTCTGTGACCGTCCAGACAAAGAGACTTATGACAAAGAGTACAAGCAGAGTCAGGAGAATCTTTCTGGGGAATGACCCTTGGAACTTGAACCTTCTCATTTCACCTGCCCCGGTGTGACGCCGTAGTACTTGGTGAACAGGGTTATGAAATACTGGACATTCGGAATCCCCACCTGATCAGCCACCTCAAAGACCTTCAGAGGTGTGAATCTGAGAAGCTGGTTTGCCCTCTCCATCCTCAGCTTTGTAAGATAGTCCTTGAAATGCATCCCGGTCTCCTTGAAAAACAAGGATCCAAGATAGTTTACAGACAGACCCAGAACATTGGCATACTGGTCCATTGAAACCTGCTCAGTGAAATGCTTTCCGAGCTCATCAATCACATACTGAACCTCATAGCGATACGTTCCTGCGGTCTCCTCCTCCCGGCTTTCCTTCCTACCCATCATCTTAAGCAGATAGGAACCGAGCTCCTCGTCAGTCAGCTCCCCCTTTGCTATAAAGTCCTTGGCTCCAAGCCTTATGGCCTCCCTTGCATATTCGAACTCACAGAAGGCTGAATAAATGATGAAATCAGTGTCAGGATGTCTTGGCTTAGCAATCTTCAGGAACTCTAGTCCGTCCATTATAGGCATCGTTATGTCAAGGAAAACAAAGTCAGGCTCCAATGCATCAAGAAGGGACACGGCATCCTTGCCGTTCGTGGCAGAACCCACAAACTGGCAGTAGTACTTTTCCCAGGGGAAATTCTTCATGGCCTCGATGATGGGTACGTCATCGTCAATCCACATCACCTTCTTGTTCATTGTCTCCATAGTTCACCATTCTAAACCAGCCTTAGGACATTGGCAAAAACTGTTTTCTCAGATTCGAGTTTTTCTGAACTTTTAATTGTTTTTTTCTATGGAAAATGCCATTTTCCGAGTTCAGAATTTTAATTGTGGAAGTGAAAACATGAAAGATCTTGTTGAAAGAAAACGCATAAAGTCTCACCAGATACAGCTTCTTCTGCTGGCAGTGCCGGGCATTCTGTTCTTTGCGGCGTTCTCATACTTCCCCATGTACGGAATCCTGATTGCATTCAAGAATTTCCAGATCAAAAAGGGAATTCTGAAATCTCCATGGGCAGATCCATGGTACAAGTACTTCAAGCAGTTCTTCGAGAATCCATACTGCAAGCAGCTTCTCACCAACACGGTTGTCATCAGTGTTGGAAAGATCGTGTTCAACATGTTCTTCTCCCTGTCTCTGGCAATAGTTCTCAGCGAGTTGAAGGTGAAATGGCTGAAGAAATCAGTCCAGACAATCACATATCTGCCACACTTCCTGTCCTGGGTCATAGTCTATGGAATAATATACGCGCTCTTCTCGGAGAGCTCAGGCCTCATAAACGTGGCCTTGAGGTCTGCAGGCAAACCGACGATTCCTTTCCTGACAAGCGACGGATCCTTCAGGATGCTCCTCTACTTCTCCGATGTATGGAAGGAGGCTGGATGGGGAGCCATCATCTACCTTGCGGCAATAGCAGGAATCGACCCCGGTCTTTACGAGGCCGCGGCAGTTGATGGAGCAAGCAGGTGGCAGAGGATATGGAGAGTCACATTGCCTTCCATCAGACCTACAATCATAGTCATGCTGATTCTGAAACTCGGTACAGTGATGAATGCAGGTTTTGACCAGATATACATACTGTACAACTCACAGGTGTATGCATCATCTGACATCATTGACACATGGGTCTACAGAATAGGCCTTGAGCAGTTGAACTACAGCCTTGCAACTGCAGTTGGACTCTTCAAGTCAGTCATAAGCACAATCCTTGTCCTCTCCGTCAACAAGATAGCAAGGAAGTGGGAGGAGTCATTATGGTAAAGGCGCAGAAAACCAAGACCAAGCACAAAAAGCTGGAACCTTTTGACATTCTGATGATTGTCATAGCCTCATTTGCAGCTTTGATAATAATATTCCCTCTCTACTATGTTGTAAGTCTCTCGTTCTCTAGCTATACGCAGTACATAAAGAGTTCAGGCTTCGTTCTGATTCCGAACCCGATATCCCTGGATGGATACAAGCAGTTTTTGACAAACCAGGCGGTTCCAAGGGCATTCCTGGTCACAATCTTCATAACTGTTGTCGGAACTCTTCTGAATTTCCTGTTCACGGTCACCCTTGCCTATCCTCTATCCAGACGTGAATTGCCGTTCAGGAAGTTCCTGGCTATCTACACGTTCCTGCCGATGATCTTCAGCGGAGGTCTGATTCCTACCTTCTACGTGGTCAAACGCCTTGGCCTGATGAACACGGTATGGGCCATGATTATTCCGATTCTTATAACCACATACAATCTTACAATCACCAGGTCCTTCTTCCAGAGCATTGATGATGCCTACATCGAGGTTGGAAGAATCGAGGGAATGAACGAGGTGCAGATACTGTTCCACGTGATAGTCCCTCTGGCAAAGCCTGTCATAGCGACAATCATCCTCATGTATGGTGTCATGCACTGGAACACCTACTACCATGCCCTGTATTACGTGAGAAGTTCCAATCTTCAACCACTGCAAGTTGTCCTGAAGGGAATTCTTATGAAGGCCCAATCCACACTTGAGGAAACAAGTCTGGAGGTGACTGCCAGCACACAGGCCATGAAACAGGCAGCGGTTGTCATCACAGCCCTTCCGGTTGTGTTGGTCTACCCGTTCCTACAGAAATATTTTACCAAAGGTATGCTTATCGGCGGTATTAAAGGTTAAATTTAGTCCAGAAAAAGGAGGGACGAAATGAAAAGAATTCTATTAGTTATGGTTTGCCTTGCTCTGGTGGCAGGAATGGTCTTTGCACAGGCCGCACCGGAAGCCAATGCAAAGGAAGACGAAGTCTACAAGATCGTCTATTATCACAACTCTTCAGCTGGCGGACAGGACCCTGCCAAGGATCCTATTCTCAAGGCACTGGATGAGAAGCTTGGAATCGATCTTTCCGTTGAGGTCATCACAACTGATTTCGAGAGCAAGCTCAATCTTGAGGTCAGCAGCGGAAACGCCCCCGACATCATGCAGCTCAAGTCTGCTCAGTTCAAGACCCTTGAGGAACAGGGTGTGCTTCTCCCTCTTGAGGATTACCTTCCAACAATGAAGAACTTCATGCAGAGATATCCTGACATCCTTGATGACCCAACCCTCAGGTACAACGGACATCTCTACTTCCTCAATGGAAGGGATGACGATTCTCAGAGAATCAAGGCATATTCAAGCCTTTGGGTAAGAAAGGACTGGCTGGACAAGCTCGGACTTGCTGTTCCTACAACTCTTGAGGAATTCAAGAACGTGGCAATCGCATTCGCCACTCAAGACCCAGATGGAAACGGAATCAACGACACCTTTGGATTCTGTGGAATGGGTGGAAATGCAGAGAACAAGGATACAATGTATGCCTGGAACCCGATTTTCGGAGCATTCGGAGTCGGAGAACTCAATGACTGGCAGATCCAGGACGGCAAGGTATTCTTCGGACCTACATCAGAGAGATACAAAGAAGCACTCGTATGGATCAGAGACTTCATTGCAACAGGAGCAGTCGATCCTGATATCATGCTGATCAACACATATGACCAGATCAGAGAGAAAGTCTACCGCAACCAGGTTGGTCTGATGTACATGACATGGGCAGAGTTCGTCAAGGCTCCGTTCAACACCATGCTTGCAGAGATGACACCAGATGCACAATGGATCCAGATCGCTCCTCCAGTAGGACCTTACGGAGACAGCTTCGATTCAATCTACAACGTTCCCGGTTTCCTCCAGAGCGGAAGATGTCTCTCAGCTGACCTGGCAAACAATCCGGAGAAGCTCCAGAAGGTTCTCGATTATCTTGACTACATTGTTTACGGTGAAGGCCTGAACCTTGTCTGCTACGGTATCGAGGGAACACATTGGAACTATGTCGACGGCCAGATCGTCACAACAGACAAGATCGGTGAAGTCAGCTACTCCTGGATGCACCAGGTCATGGGAAGACTTGAGAAGGAATATATGTCAATCAAGTTCCCATACTGCGCAGCAGAAGTCCAGTTCGCCGCAAACCTCCCGAGAATCGATTCCTACAAGAACTTCGTCACAATCCCTGCCTCACGCAACCTCACAGACCTCAACAGATATGTTGATGAGGAGACTGTAAGATTCATGTACGGCAGACGTGACATCTCAGAGTTCAGTGACTTTGTGAATACCCTCTACAAGACATATGGTCTTGGAGAGTATGAGGAGATTGCAGCAGAGAACCTCAAGAACGCAGGTCTTCTCTGAGTTCTCAACAGAACAGCCGGCAGGAGCGATCCTGCCGGTTTTTTGTACTATTGCCACGCTATTCATTCATATTACATTTACACGGAGAACAACATGAAAGACTGGATCAAGAAAGGCGTTGTATATCAGGTATATCCAAGAAGCTTCAAGGATGGAAACAATGATGGCATAGGAGACCTCAGAGGTCTAATATCCAAACTTGAGTACATCAGAGATCTTGGTGCAAATATAATCTGGATGAATCCGATATATCCCTCCCCGAACGATGACATGGGCTATGACATCTCCGACTATAGAGACATAATGCCGGAGTTCGGTACCATGGACGACTTCGAGGAGCTTTTGGCAAAGGCCCACTCCCTTGGAATAAAGATCATGCTCGACCTTGTTGTAAACCACACTTCGGACGAGCACCAGTGGTTCAAGGACAGTGTCGCAAGAAAAGGCAAATACACAGACTTCTATATCTGGAGAGACCCAAAGGACGGTAAAGAGCCAAACAATTGGGGCGGCTCTTTCCAGGGAAGTGCTTGGGAATATGTACCCGAAAGAGGCCAGTACTATCTACATCTATTCTCAAAGAAGCAGCCGGATCTGAACTGGGAGAACCCACAAGTCAGACAGGAGGTGTACTCTCTGATGAAGTTCTGGCTGGACAAGGGCATCGACGGTTTCAGAATGGACGTTATCAACTACATCTCGAAACCCAAGGAGCTTCCCGACGGAAAGGTGGGAGCAAACGGATTCGGGGACTTCCATCCGATTGCACTTAACGGTCCCAGACAGAACGAGTTCCTGAGGGAGATGAACGAGAAGGTTCTATCCCAATATGACATAGTCACCGTGGGAGAGACCGTAATGGTCAAACCTGAGCACGCATTGCATTATGCAAATCTGGACGGCTCCGAGCTCGACATGGTCTTCCACTTCCAGCATATGGGTGTGGATTCAGGCAAATACGGCAAGTGGTCTGACAACAGATTCGATTTCATGAAGCTGAAACGGATACTCTCGGATTGGCAGGAGAAACTGAACGGAAAGGCTTGGAACAGCCTATATTGGGACAATCATGACCAACCAAGGGGCGTATCAAGATTCGGAGACGACTCCACAGAGGAGTACAGAACAAAGAGTGCAAAGATGATTGCAACCTGTCTCTATCTGATGCAAGGAACACCTTACATATTGGAAGGTGATGAACTGGGAATGACGAACGTTGCCTTTGATGACATAGAGGATTACGAGGATATCGACACCAGAAACAGCTACAAGGCCTTCACAGAAAAGGGAGTCCCTCACGAAGAGATGATGCGCTATGTCCACAGGCACAGCAGAGACAACGGAAGAACACCGATGCAATGGGATGATTCGGAGAACGCAGGATTCTCAAAGGCAAAACCATGGCTCAAGGTCAATCCAAATTACAGAACCATAAATGCTGCTGCAGAGATCAAGGATCCCGATTCTGTGTACAACTACTACAGGAAGCTGTTGGAGTTCAGAAAGAACAGTGATCTTGTCATTGATGGCGACTTCACCCTTACGAATGCAGACGACACCCAGATATTCTCATATGAGAGACGATTGAACGGGAAAGCACTGTATGTGTTCTGCAATTTCTCGAACAAGAATACAAAGAAGCTGGATTTCAAAGGAAAAGAAATCCTTGGCAATTATAATGATGTCTCAGATTGCCTGCGACCATATGAAGCTATAGTGTTTGAAGACTAAATGGAGCACAAAATGGATTTCATCAGAAGTGTAGAATGCAAAGAACATTATGACGTTGTGGTGGCAGGTAGCGGACCTGGTGGAGTTGCAGCAGCAATAACCCTTGGCAGACTTGGAAAGAAAGTGCTTCTTGTAGAATCATCGGCCTGTATCGGTGGATATGCAACAGCCGTCATGCTGGGGATTATTCTCGACATGCCGGGAAAAGGCGGTATACCACGGGAGATATTCGAAAGACTTCACTCAATGGGTAAAGCCATGTGGGTTGACGACAAAAGCTACACATATGACATTGAATCCATGAAGTATGTCCTTGATGCCATGGTGAAAGAAAGCAATGTAACAGTTCTTCTTTACAGCAGCGTCACAGCCACAAAAGTTGAGAACGGCCATATCTCTGCCATTCTGATTGATGGGCCATCTCCAATGGCGGTTTCCGCGGATTGGGTTGTGGATGGCACCGGAAGTGGTCAAGTGTCCTTCGAATCCGGTTGCGAATACTACATTGGAAGTGAAAATGACAATTCAGCGGTCCAGGCAGCAAGTCTGCAGGCCCTTGTGACAGGAGTCCCTGAGAACCTATGGCACTCCGAAATCCATAGCAGGGAAAAGAAGAAACAATTCAAGGAGCTTCTTGAATCAGTCGGTCACGAACCCACCTACCCCGCCCCATTGCTTTTCAGGCTGTCAATGGCTGACCCCACCTGTGCCTTCCAGATAAACCATGAATACAACGTCAGATGTGACGACCCTTTCAGAATGAGCGAAGCCACAATGGAGGCAAGAAAGGAAATCTATGAATCAGAACGAGACCTCAAGAAAAAGGAAGGATGGGAAACCCTCACACTAGTAAGCACAGGTGTTCTGGGGCTTCGTGATGGCAGAAGGATAGCAGGTCTTTACAAACTCACTGGAGATGATGGCGCAGCCGGCAGGAAGTTCTCTGACGGCGTCGTTCCTTGCTCATTCTGCTTCGACATCCATGCCACAACAAAAAAGGAAGCTGACAAGGTAGGATTCCAAGCCGAAGTCACAAAGAGGATTCAACCATACGAGATTCCGATGAGATGCCTTATAAGCAAAGATATCGACAACCTCTTCATGGTGGGAAGATGCATCAGCGGAGACTTTGAAATACATTCGAGTTACAGGGTAATTGGACCTGCCTTTGGAATGGGAGAAGCAGTAGGTGTTGCCATATCCTCCTTGTCCAAGGGAAGCTCCAACAGATCCGTGGATGGAGAGAAAGTTGCCTCCATCATGAAAGAACGGGGCTATAAGCTATGACATCACCGCCAAGCCGCCTGCAACGGTGGAGTGGGAATGATCTATAAATCAAACGAAAAATCCGGCAAAATTAGGTTGAGTCACAAGAAGCATTATTGATTTCTGATTGTTCTGAGGAACGCCGAACTTACAACTGCGAATATCAGATAGGTTATCAGCGTTCCGAAACAAACATCCGTCAGGAAGTGGTTTGTCATATGGATACGGTTGTAGCCATAAATCATCACAAAAATGCAGGCCACGATGAAACACCGCATGTTTTTCCCCTCACTTCTATGTCTGGTCACGTCGGCGAGCATCGGCAAAGAAAACATCATGGATGCTATTGTCATGTTTCCGCTGGGCCAGCTCTTGAAGTTGTCGTTGCTTCCGGCAAGATTCGGGACCATCTCCCACCATTGGCGGAATTCGCTTATGGGATTCTCCAACGTAATCAGATACTTGTATCTTGGCCTTGAAGAAACCTGTTTGAGCCAAAGATTCACATTATCAGAGACTATTCCTGCAACAAGGATGGCAGCTCCTATGGCAATCAGTTTATCCGGATTCGTGTCATCCAGGATCTTTACCATCACGAACGGAACCCACGAATAAAGCACAACCCAAAAGAACCAGCTCAGAGCAGAGATAAAGACGGAGGACTCTCCTGCGCTATATCCAAGAAGTGCACGGACTGCCTTTCCGTTATAGTTGTTGGAGTAATAGACAGCCATGAAAAAACCGAGAACAAGAAGCACCCATGCTAGCAGATTGTACCTCTCCCCTTTTTTCTTAAGTCCGACAAACAGACAGGCACCCGCTGCAGGATACAGGCAGTATGAGAAATATGAACCATATGTGGCAAATAAAGAGCCTATACTCGTTTTGTTTGCCAGTACCTCGTTTATTCTGAAATCAAGGACTGATCCTATGATTATCCCCAGCAGGCAGATTCCCGCAACAGACCAAAAGCAAACTTCAGGCACAGCCAGTATCTTTTTCTTATTCATGTTCTCCGATTCCAATTCCTATGAGATATAGTGTTGAGACCTGTCTCCCATCATCATATCACATTGTGGATGATGATGTGGATTGACTCTGATAAGTCATCCGGCGAATTCAAAAAAGACCAGGTTGCTTCTTGATAGTCTAATGATATTTGCTAAAAAGAGAATCATCAACTTTTTTTGTCCACACCTGCTTCGTCAATCGTATTTAAGTGATGTCCTTCTTTCTTCTGTTCCTGACTGCCTCGGTCAACAGATACTCGATCTGCCCGTTGAGGCTCCGGAAATCCTCCTCGGCCCAACGGGACAGTTCCCTGAACAGGGTGTCGGACAATCTCAGAGGAATCTGTTTTCTTGCTGTCTTCTCTGAATTGTTTTCCTGCATGTCAGTAAATCGATCCTGTGTTCAGTACGGGATTGGCTTCCTTGTTTCCGCAGAGCACCACCAGAAGGTTGGATACCATCTGGGCCTTGCGCTCCTCGTCAAGGTCCACCACTCCGTCGGATTTGAGCTTGTCCAGAGCCATCTCGACCATGGACACGGCGCCTTCGACGATCTTCTTGCGGGCTGCGATGATTGCAACCGCCTGCTGTCTCTGAAGCATTGCCGCGGCGATCTCGGTTGCATATGCGATCTGGTTCAGCCTCACCTCTACGATTTCGATTCCGGCGTTCTCCACCCTCTGGGCCAGCTCTGCCTTCATCTGCTCTGCGACCTGGACTGCGGAACCGCGCAGCGTGGTCTCATCGGCATCGTCATTGGTGTCATCGTCATCGGACATCAGGTCATACGGATAGAGACGAGCGACGTTGCGGATTGTCGAGTCCGTCTGGCTGGAAAGGTACTCCACGTAGTTGTCCACATTGATGACGGCCTTGGTGGCGTCCACGACCTTCCACACCACAATGGCGCTGACTTCGACAGGGTTGCCCAGCTTGTCGTTGACCTTCTGGTTTCCGTTGACGAACGTGGTGAGCTTGGTCGAGACCTTCTTGGGAACACGTACGATTGTGGCCTGGTTGTTCTTGGTTGCCTCCGCCATGGCGCTTGCGGCATCATCGTCGCGCTTGCGGGGATAGATTGCCGTCGAGAACGGATTGACGAAGAAGAAACCGGGCTCGTAGATCGTTCCGTGGTATTTTCCGAAGAGCGACAGGACCAGGGCCTCGTTGGGCTTGACGATCCTCAGACCCGGGAAGCAGATGATCGAGAAGATCCAAACTATGACTGATACTACCACAAGCAGGACGCCACCGAGAATTGATCCTCCGTAGACCGTAGTGGTGCCTGTCATTGAGTCGTAGTAACCGTATGAGACGGAATTCTCGACTATTGACATGATTCCTGTGATGAAACCTGCGACAGACAACAGGATGAGTGCGATCAGAATGACCAGGACAAGGATTCCGTTGGCCGGCTTGATCCTTCTTTCGGTTGTTGAACTTGCGCTATTCATAAAAAACTCCCTTTGACGCTTTCCCTTGATATCAAAAAGATATCATTTTGAATACGAGTCGTCAAGTTTTTCCCCGAAGCCGATCGCCACGATCGAATAAGAGTGATCACTTCCCTCTTCGCCATGGGGAGAATCCTATGCCGGATAGCACACTGGCTTGAATACTGAAAAAACAGTTTACAATCTAATCTCTTTGTTTTATCATAATTATGATAAAAAAATGATAGTACGGAGATAACACATGCTTAATATACGCCCAGTTTCAGACCTCAGAAACAAATATCCGGAGATTGAGGAAACAGTCCTTACAGTAGGAGAACCTGTCATACTCACAAAAAACGGCTATGGTTCGATGGTGGTAATGAGTCTGGAGATGTATTCTGATCTGACTGATGAAGTTGAGATGAAACTTAAAGTAGCTGATTATGTTGCAAAGAATAATCCGGCCAGGCTGACCGGAGAGGAGGTCTTTGCACGTGCCAGGAGGAGAATCAAGGAGTATGAAAACCTATGAACTGAAGTTTCTTCCTCTGTTTGAGAACGATCTTAACGAAATCATTGACTACATAGCTGGAACACTGGGAAACCCAATTGCCGCTTCGGCAATGGTCGATGAAGTTGAGAAAGCAATACATGATAGGCTTCAGAGCGCTGAATCGTTTGAGCAATATGAGCTGAACGACAATCACGAACACCCGTACTACAAAATTCATGTAAAGAATTACACTATTTATTACGTTGTCATCGGCAATGTAATGGAAGTTAGAAGAATCATCTATAGCAGACGCAACATACACAGCAAAGATTGGCGATGAGGATGTTTTGAGTCCACATCCTTTTGCAACTACCCTTGAAACCACCACGAATAAGTTCGAAGAGCACAGTTAAAAATACACGTGTTCGCTGTCTGAAGCTTCACCATAAACGCAATGCCGAACTCAGCAAACCAAGTTTCAATCACTGATTCAATACAGGGAATCTGATGGTCAGGACGTTCAGGCCCAGAAGATTCTGATAAGTGACATCATGTGCAAGGTTCATCACAAGGCGGATTCCGATGTTCTTCTCAGGGTTCTCATCTGAGAACTGGGAGGCACGATCCTTCGGATCAAACGGGATGCAGTCATCCTTGATTCTGAGAAGAAGGCTGTCATTCTTCAGGACCACACTGACAATGACCTGATGCTCCTTGCTGTCTGCGCTGAAGCCATGGCGGACAACATTGCCCGCCATCTCCTCGATGCTCAGTGCAGCAAAGACACAGGTCTTTTGTGGAAGAGCGTGTCTTGTACAGAAGTCCTGAACCTTCTCAGATGTCGACAGTGCGGCATCCATGCTCTCAACCACAAGCTCCAGCCTGTCGTCATCGGAAACACCGAAATCCTTTCTGAGGAACAGCCAGTCATCAAGGCAAGACGGAAAGTGCCTGTTGAACAAACAGGTATAGACAAAAATGGCAATCAGGATAATGAGCAGACCCGTCGGGTGTGAAATCCAGACTCCGAATGCGCCCAGAAGCCGAGCAAGAATCAGAGCTGGGACAACCACGGCAAGAAAGCCGTCAAGGAATGACAGCAGGTTCACAAATAAGTTGTGCCCGCTTGCATGGAGATAATTGTTGAAGATCTGGATCAGCATTATCAGTGGCATGCACAGCGCGTAAATCAGGAAGAGCTGCTTGGTGATCACATACACATGGGTGCTCTTGTCTGCAAAGAAAATCGAGGTTAGCGGGCCGGAAAGGATAGCCGAAACCGCTGCGACAACCACGGAAAGAATCATGCCTTTTGATAATGCGGTCTTCATCACTGCTCTCAGCCCGTCCCTGTCCTCCTCTCCTATCAGGACACTGGACATCATCCTGACAACGGATCCCACTCCAAGGCAGACAGCGACCTCCAGGCCGGAGACCATTCCGAATGCGCCTTGGGCGGAAAGTCCGTCGCTGCCGGCATACTTGAGAAGGATAATGTTCAGTGCAAGGGCTCTGACCGCCAGATAGAAAACCAGGGCAGCACCCGGGAAGCCTGTCTTAAGGAGAGGCAGAAGCTGAGAGATATCGATTTTGGACAGGGAGAATTTCAGCTGTGCCTTGCCGGTGAAATAGTAAGGGATCAGAATCAGCAGATAGATCCAGCTGCTGAGACTTGTGGCAAGGGCAAGCCCGAAAGGTCCCATCCGGAAAACCTTGACCAGGACTATATCAAGGACGATGTTGCTTATGATCATTGCCACAATGCCGGTGTAACCTATTGCACTCTTGCGTTCAAGCTGGAGGAACATGGCCACCTGCTGGGCAATCATCATCGGTATAATGCCGAAGCCATAGCCTCTTATGTAAGAGACAAGTGCCTCTTTTAGGCTGGGACTAGCCCCCAGGGCATTTGCCAATGGTCCCGGAATCAGAAAGCTGATGGCAGAGAGAATCACACCTACCAGAAATGCGACGGTAAGATTGAGAGAGAAGAGACTTTCGGTCTTTTTTAGATCACCCCTGCCCATGTACTTGCCGCACAGGATGGAGGAACCGCCGAGAAGCACCGAGCTTACAGCGGCAAGGACATTTATCATCGTGTAATAAAGGCCGATCACTCCGACGGATTCCGCATCAATGAATCTTCCGGCCACGGCACCGTCGACTATCGAGTTTATCGAGCCCATGGCAATTATCAGAATCTGAACGGGCAGAAGCTTGTAGAACAGCCTTTTGAACACCTGTTGAATCCTCCTCTCGTGAGCCTACCCCTGTCTTTACCATCGAATCAGTGATTCTCCCATTATACTGTGATTGGTCATCCCTGCCCAGTATCAATCATATCTGAAAGATGTCTGCTGACAAGGTTCGTTCCTGATCAGGAAATCCTTTGTTCTCAGAGAACAAAACTAATCCTTCTCTTTCAGTATCCGGCAGAACAGACCGTTCTTCGCCACCAGCTCGTCATATGTCCCCTTCTCGGCCACTCTGCCGTTCTCAAGGACAGCGATGGAATCGAAGTTCCTTACGGTGTTGAGCCTGTGGGCGACCATGATGACGGTGCAGGTGCCCATGATGTCATCCAGGATCTCAAGAACCTTCTGCTCGTTCTTGCTGTCCAGGGCGCTTGTGGGCTCATCCAGGACCAGTATCCTCGGATCACGCAGCAGTGCGCGGGCAATCGATATCCTCTGGCTCTGCCCGCCGGACAGGTTGGAACCCGACTCGGAGATCGGCGAATCCAGCCCTTCGGGGAGGCTGTTCACGAAATCCTCAAGACCGACCTGCCTCACGACCTCCCAGACACGTGAGCGGGAGACATAAGGAGGAGCGCCGTACATGAGATTCTGCAGGAGTGTCCCGGAGAAGAGCATAGAATGCTGCGGGACCACCGCCAGATGTTTCCTGTAGCGTGAGAGGTCCATTTCCCTCATGTCCGTTCCATCGACCGATACCTGCCCTTCAGCAGGCAGGATGAAACCCAGAAGCAGCTTCAGGACAGTGGACTTTCCGCTTCCGGAGCCGCCGACTATGGCAAGACTGGACCTTGCAGGAATCTCGAGGTCCAGATTTCTGAGAACCTGTGTGTCCTTATACGAGAATCCCACATCGGAGAACCTGACCTCACCGTTGAACGGGGCTGGAACCGCAGTCCCACGCTGCTCACAGTTGTCCGCGCAGAGGACCTCCGCTATGCTCGTGCAGGCATCCAGGCCCTTCGTGAACTGCGGGATTATGTTAATGAACGTCGAAAGACGCGTTACCGTGGCCGAGAAGTAGGACTGGAACAGCGCTATCATTCCGATCGAGATGATGCCCCTGCCGGCAAGGAAGGCCGAGAAAGCAAGGGCGAAGAGCTGGAATACCTGAAGCGCTATCCAGCTGGTGGCTCCGAATACCTCATTAGTTATGTCCAGCCTCCTGCCTGAATCATGGATGCTCCCCATGTGGTGGCTCATCCTTGAGACCTCGTCCTTCTGAAGCCCATGTGCCCTGGTAATCCCCACCATGTCCAGCATCTCGGTGACTGCGGACGACGTATCCTCCATGGCTGTCCTGAGCTCTCGGTTCTGTCTGCGTATGGGCTTGCGGAACACAGAGGCCATCACCAGCGCAAGCGGGATGAACAGGACGTAGAACAGCGACATGAGGGGGCATTTGAGCAGTGTCACTACGATTGCAGCAATGCAGTAGACCAGGATAGTTGCCATCTGGGTGGCGAACATCCTGATCGTGCTCTCTATGGCATCCACGCTGTTGAGGATCTTGTTGGCGATCGCACCGGCATGAGCCTCGTCATGGAATGACATGGCAAGAAGCTGCAGCTTCCTGACCATGACGTTCCTGAGGTTCTCCCCTATTGTACGGCAGAGCTCCTGGAAGTATGCCGCATCAAGATACACGAACAGGATATGGAGGACCAGCGACAGGATTCCCGCGCCCAGATTCACCAGAAAGGCAGTCAGGTTGCCTTCCAGACTCCCTGCCTGGACTATGTCTATTATGTTTGCAGAGATGATCGGAATGACGATCATGGGGAGCGACCGTCCGATCTTGATCAGGAACGAGAGAAGAAAGGCCCATTTCCTCTGTCTCAGCAGGAAACGCATCTGGGCCATGGGAGTCGGCGGATTATCCCTGAAGCCGTCGTAGAAAACCTCGAGCTCCTCCTCGAAATCCCTGCGGGCCTTATTTTTCCCTGCGTTTATCGTTATGACAATCCGGTGCTTCCTCTCATTGAAGCGAGAGAAGAACCTGTCGGAATTTGAGGCCAGGACCTCACTTCTGAGCCTGCGCTCTATCTCATCGTTCTCATCCTGAGCGGACTGGCTGCCGTTCTTCAGGAAGTCGGTATCGGAACTTGTCCTGACGATGACTGAGAAGCCGCCCTGCCCGTTTCTGATCCTGATGCGCACCTTATTGTCCTGCGGCAGGTTCTCCCGCATGGATACGGACAGTTCCTCGAAGAGAAGATTGACCAGATTGCGGTCCCTTTTCCCGAGTCCGCAATCGTCTGACGCGCGGTCAACGGCCTGCCTTGCCCGGTCCATCTCACGCACCGCCACCGTGAAGCTGTATGCCCTATGCTTTTCCGTAGTCATGCCCTCCGTTGCTCTCATTGTACAGTCTTTCGGAGAGAAAGTGAAAGCCGAATATGAGCCGGGATGCCGCTTTCCGTGCTACAATGACATGATGCATAAAAGGAGGCACTGATGCAGAAAACCATCCGCACGGGCATTCTCGGATTCGGGAAACAGGGGTCTCATTACGCCAGGATGTTCTTTGAGAACCGGATATGTCCGGAACTCAGGCTCACCGCCATAGCCGACAGCAACCCCGACAGGCTCCAGTGGGCAAAGGAACATGCCCCCAAAGGCACATCGTTCTTCTCTTCCGCAGAGGCGATGTTTGAAAGCGGAGCCATAGACGCATGCATCATAGCCACACCTCATGCCCTCCATCCGGAGCATACGATCTGTGCCATGAGAAACGGCATCCACGTCATCTGCGACAAGCCTGCAGGCGTAAACGCGACTCAGGTCAAACAGGTCTTGGAGGAGGCGGACAGGCATCCGGAGATCGTTTTCACCGTCATGTTCAACCAGCGGACGAACTGCGCCTACCGCAAGCTCAGGGAAATCATCCGCAACAGGACATACGGGAACGTCAGGCGTATCGAATGGACCATCTGCAACTGGTTCCGGAGCCAGTACTATTACGACAACTCAGACTGGAGAGGCGTCTGGAACGGTGCATACGGAGGCACCATAGTGGATCAGTGTCCCCATCAGATCGACCTCTGGCAGTGGATATTCGGCATGCCGGACAGGGTGACCTGCAGGATGGGGTTCGGTGTCCACCACGCAATAGAGGTGGAGGACGAGGTGGCCGCCATAATGGAATACAGCAGCGGGGTCATGGGAGTCCTGAACATTTCGACATCTGTCCCTAACGGCGAGAATATCCTCAGGGTGCATCTTGACGGAGCCAACATCACAGTGAAAGGCACCTCTGTCTTCGTGGAGAAGTTCCCCCTGCCCGTCCAGGAATGGGAGAAAACACCTCACGGCCTTTTCGACAAACCTGTCGCGCAGCCGGTTGAGGAGCTGGAGACCGACGGTCAGAACCTCCAGCATTACGGCGTGCTTCAGTCTTGGGCGCAGGCCATACTCGGCAATGGGAAGTGCGTGGCAGACGGACGGGAGGCAATAAGCTCCGTCATATTGTCCGATGCCATGTATCTCTCCGCCTTCACAGGCCAGTCCGTGCCCCTGCCCTTCGATGATTCACTGTACGTGAAGGAGCTGGAGAAACGCGTGGCGGCATCCAAGAAGCGCCAACCGGCGGCAAACCCGCTGGCACTTGTGGAATCCACATTCGAGATCACTGACCAGAAGATCATGGACCGCTATTTCGGAATCTCCAGAGACAACTGACATCTGAAAGGCCAGGTCAGTTCATCGGATAATCAGAAAGATACTCATCCAGAAGCCCGCACTCGTCCAGGAGCTTGAACAAAGTGTACCTTGTCCTGTAGTCCTTGGCGCAGTGGATGGATATGTTCCTGACGTCCTCAGGGATGTCCAGGTCAACTGACTTCATCGGGGCATCGAGCTTCTTCATGGTGTTGTAGATCCTTTCGAACGGTGGAAGCTCACGGATTACGGCCTGGATCTCAGGGAACCTCTCCTGTGCCCTTCTCACACGTCTCTCCTGCTCCTCCCATGAGAGGAAATCACCGGGATTCTCACGCATGATGGTGTCTCCGTTGTCCACGCCCCAGGTGCTGTGCATCCACTCGACTCTCTGCTCACGGGTCATGTGCCTCTTCTTAAGCTCATTGAAATCAATCTTTGAGAGGTCCTCATCCGCGAACCGGGTGAACATGGGCCAGACCATCATAGTCCCGATTCCGACCGATGCCCCATGGCATGGCGCCCTGTGTCCCTTTGAGAGTGCCCACATATCCCAGAAATGTGCTATGTTGTGCTCAACCGATGCCACAGCCCTTGTGTTTCCGATTATGAGTATGGTCATTCCGGCAAGGAGCAGACCCTCTATCAGGATCTGTATCCCCTCCGGGGTCTTGGCCTTGATCTTATCAACGTTGTCTATCAGCCTGTTGACCGCATCGGTCACAATCTGGCCGCAGACCGGGCAGTAGACCTCGTCGTTTATGATGCTTCCGATCTTCCAGTCAGCCTTTGCTATGAACTTTCCGAGGACATCACCCACTCCAGCGGCTATCATCCAGTCCGGAGCGGTGGCCATGACCTTTGTGTCGCAGCAGATAATCTCCGGGCAGGGTCCCTGTCTGTGGATCTTCAGGCCCCTGAGAAGAAGCGGAGCAACGGCGGAGGTGTAGCCGTCCATTGAGGGAGCTGTGCCCACGCTCACGAACGGGAGACCTGTCCTTGCGGCATTGACCCTGCATGTATCCGTTATTGAACCGGATCCGACGGCAACAAGGAACTCAGTCTCTGGCTGGATTGAGAGAAGCACCTCTCCGACGCTGCGCTCATCAGGATCAACATCGGTCTCTCTCTTCAAAAAGCACATGATGACGTCAATGCCCGCATCTGTGAGAATCCTGCATACCTGATCTCCCGCGACCTTGATTGTGTTCTTGTCACAGACAAGGACGCAGTGCGTGCCCAGATTGCGCTTTCGGATGTACTGGGGAAGATTCCGGATGATGTCTTCTCCCACATAGATGTCCTGATCCGGGGTCCTGTGCTCACAGGCACAGTCACACTCAATTCCGGAGATAATCAACCTGCGGTTCTCGTCATATGTGATGCTTGCTGCCATAATGTCCTCCTGACACAGTCATTCTAGCATGTTTTCATTTTCAGGCGAACGGGTTCTCCATAGGATAGAGGTTTCCCGCAGGCCTGTTGTATTCGATGTTCCTCACACCGAGATACCTGAAGACCTCGAACAAGGCCTTTCCGCAATGATCGAATGCCACAGCCCCATGGTGCGGGAAGCGGTTCTGGATCAGGGCATGGCGGTAGAAGCGCCCCATCTCCTTTATCGCGAAGACCCCTATGCCCCCGAAGCTTCCGGTTCTAACAGGAAGGACCTCTCCCTGGGCGATGTAGGATCTGAGAACACCCTCACTGTCACACTGCAGCCTGTAGAATGTGATCTGCGATGCGGCAATGTCCCCCTCCAGCGTTCCGCGTGTGAAGTCAGGTTTTCCGCCGTTGCGTGTGAAGTCAGGTTTTCCGCCGTTCTCCAGAAGCCTGTTCTGGATAAGCTGGTACTTGACCGCCCGGTCAGAGCACATCTTGCAGGACGGGGTGTTGCCGCAGTGGAAGCCCATGAACGTGTCAGTCAGCTTATAGTCGAACCTGCCCTTTATCTGCTTCTCATAGAGGCTTGCAGGCACGGAGTTGTTTATGTCCAGAAGGGTCACCGCATCCTCGGTGACGCAGGACCCGATGTACTCGGAAAGCGCTCCGTAGATGTCGACCTCGCAGCTTACCGGAATACCGCGTGATGCAAGGCGGCTGTTGACGTAGCAGGGCTCGAAGCCGAACTGCCTGGGGAACGCGGGCCAGCACTTGTCGGCGAACGCCACATACTTCCTGGCGCCCCTGTGACCCTCTGCCCAGTCAAGAAGTGTGAGCTCGAACTGGGCCATCCTCGGAAGAAGCTCGGGATAGTTGTTTCCTGAAATGCCAAGCTCCTCGGCCATGTCGGATACGACTGAGTCGATCCTCTTGTCCCCCGCATGCTCCTTATAGCTTACCAGGAGGTCAAGCTCAGAGTTCTCCTCAATCTCAACACCAAGCTCGTAGAGACCCTTGATCGGGGCATTGCACGCGAAGAAGTCCTGCGGCCTTGGTCCGAATGTGATTATCTTCAGGTTCCTGACACCGATCACAGCACGGGCAACAGGCAAAAACTCACGGATCTGTAGCGCGGCCTCTTCTGCGGTCACGCAAGGATAATCGGGAATATAGGCGCTGATGTGCCTCATGCCGAGGTTATAAGAGCAGTTGAGCATACCGCAGTAGGCATCGCCTCTTCCGTTGATCAGGTCCCCGTCTCCCTCCGCTGCGCTTGTGTACAT
>CACZJR010000040.1 GCA_902781545.1 uncultured Spirochaetales bacterium
AAGCCAGCACAGACAGCGCTCAATGCCTCGGCCTCGGACATGGCGTTCTCCTTCAGGAAATCCCTTGTCCCCTCACGGACCCTGCGGTAACTGATTCCGGGAACAGGGTCGCCCCTCATTCCGATGTCCACATAACAGACATCAACACCGGCTTTCTTTGCCATGACAGAGACACAACCCTTTCCGGAGGCCATGGAGACGGCCACCTTATGGGTGACCGAGATGTCACTCTGGGAGACATTCTCACTGACAATCCCGTTGTCTGAGAGAAAGACAATGAGAGCCCGTTTATCGATATTGATGTTTTTTTCTCTAAGAATACCGCCGATCTGGGCAATGATCTTCTCATACTGTCCCAAGGCATCAAGCGGTTTTGCAAGGCTGTCCCAATGTCTCAGGACAGCCTCATAAGAATCCCGGTCTAGAGGCTTTAGGTCTTTCCCCAGCCTCATCAAGTCCTCACGCCTCAAGGGTTCACTTCCCCTTCTTGGCAACCTCAGTCATGGCCGTAACAACACCTGCCATGCTCTGAAGCTCCGCCGGAATGATGATCTTCGTGGACTGTCCGTCGGCAGCCTTCTCAAAGGCCTCAAGACTTCTGAGCTTGACCACGGCCTCGTCAGCCTTGGCGTCGCGGATCATCGCAATACCGTCTGCCTTTGCCTTCTGGACCTCACGGATGGCCTGAGCCTCTCCAAGGGCCTTCTGGATGGCGGCCTCCTTTTCTGCCTCTGCATGAAGGATCATTGACTGCTTGTTGGCCTCGGCCTCAAGGATCATGGACTGCTTCTTTCCCTCTGCAACAAGGATGGCGCTCTGCTTCTGGCCCTCAGCGATCAGGATGCTCTCACGGCGCTCACGCTCTGCGCGCATCTGCTTCTCCATGGCCTCCTTGATTGCATCTGGCGGCATGATGTTCTTGACCTCGACACGGTTGACCTTGATTCCCCACGGGTCAGTTGCCTCATCAAGGATGGACCTCATCTTGCTGTTGATGACATCCCTGGATGTCAGTGTCTGGTCCAGCTCAAGCTCACCGATGATGTTTCTCAGTGTGGTGGCAGAGAGGTTCTCAAGGGCGCTGATGGGGTTCTCCACCCCATATGCGTTGAGCTTCGGGTCAGTGATCTGGAAGTAGACCACAGTGTCAATCATCATCGTGACGTTATCCTTGGTGATGACAGGCTGCGGCACGAAATCCATGACCTTCTCCTTCAGGGAAACCTTCTTGGCGATGCGGTCGATGAACGGGATCTTCACATGAAGGCCCGTGTTCCATGTCGAGTTATAGGCTCCGAGCCTCTCGATGACAAATGCATAGGACTGCGGGACAATCCTGATGTTCGCAATCACAATGGCGATTATGATCACCAGAATACCGATGAATACGTAAATCACTTACTCCCCCTTTCTCTCGACATAGAGAGTGTTACCCTCGACTTCCCTGACGATGCACACAGCATCACATGGAATATCCTCGCCTGATTTGGACGAGATCGCCCAGATCACCCCGTTGGTGCTCTTGGCCTCGCCTTTCTCGAACTTGCTGACCGCCTTGGTCACAATCACCTCCTGTCCCAGGACGGAATTGACATTCGTCTTTGTCTTGGCGCTGTTCATCTTCCTCAGGAGAACAGGCCTTGTGGTGATGAACAATGCGATTGTGATGAGACAGAAGATCAGGATCTGCCATCCGACGGGAATCTCCGTCAGTGAGATGACAATCATCAACAGGGCGCTCACGGCGCACCACACTGTGGTAAGACCCTGTGTCGCAGCCTCTATGATTACTGAGACGGCGAACACCCCGAGCCAGACCCATGCCATATATGCTGTTATACTCATACTGAAAATATAATGCCGCCCGCCTCGGAAGGCAAGCGGCACTGATAAATGACGATATTTGGAAGGGTTTGCAAGATATGGAAGATAAGGAAGGCCTGCAAGATATGGAAGATATCCAAAGCCTCCCTATCTCTTGTCCTTGTCCACGAACTCCAGCGTTATGACCGAAAGAACACCGAACGCCAGGATGAACAGGGCGAAATGCAGCCAGTAGTTGGCGATGTTGGCCACGCTGTTCTCATAGTACGGCTTCACCTGGGTGATGGCCGCCTTGTTACGCAGGAAGTCGCTCACCTTGTCCTCTCCGACAAGCCTGATAAGGCCCCAGACGGAGATCTTCAGATGTATCGTCTTGTCCTTGTTCTGGCGGTAGGCCTCGGAGCGGCTGAAGGCGTCTATCGCATCACCCAAGGTGGCATCGCCCAGGCTCTTCATCAGCTCTGACCAGATCATCGTCATGACGCCGTCCTCATCCTGAGGGAATACAATGTCGTAGGCGCTGGTCAGGGACTCATCTATCCTCTTTGCCCTGACTTCCCGGATGACATCGTTCTCGTTCTCCGAACCCAGCATCTGGACTATCTGCTCCACGGTGAATGTCCCCTCGATCTCGGTGTCCTTGAGCTTCAGCAGCGTGTTCCATGCAGTTGCCATGGGAAGCTTGTTGTAATCGGCCTGCGCGGCTATGCACTTGACTCCGTAGTTGGAGATCATCAGGCCCGAGATGCCGTCAGACCATGCCGGAAGCGTGAAGATTCCGCCTGAGAACACAAGCTGTGTGATCAGCAAAAACGGCATGATGGACATGGCGGTGGTGGTGTTGTGCACGAGGCATGAGATCCACAGCGCGATCATGTCGGAGGCATAGGAGATCAGGAACACCGTGATGCCCAGGTCAAACACCATCAGCGGTGTCATGAGGCCCTTGACGGGGATCCTGATTCCCATGGTGAGGCAGATGTAGATCGTGAGGCCTGATTGTACCAGACACAGGAGCGCCTGATAGAGCATGTGGGATGCGATGTATGACGATATGTGCATTCCCGAGCGATGCTCCCTCTTGATTATCTCCCTCTCACGGCAGATAACCTGGACCGAATTGAAGCAGCCGTTCCAGATGGCCACGCAGCTCAGCGCGAGGGCACCCTTGAGCGTTCCCTCCATGGTGACGAAGAAGTCGTTTCTCACGACCAGGGAGACAAGCCCTGCGATTATGACAGACATCGGAAGCAACTTCCAGTCGTTCTGGTACACGAACAGCCTGAGAAGCCTGACAAAGCACACTCCGATCTGCTCGATCCTTCCCCTGTATCTCAATGCCCTGGTGCGTCTAACTCTCTCAGCCATTTGACACCTCCGCATTACGCTCAGCGTATTTTCTCACGAACTCATCCGCACGGCCCTCGCCGCCGGCATCCTTTGCGTTGATGGACATGACTATCTTCTCCATGCTGTCACATCCGAAGAAGGCGCGTGCCTCGTCAATGCTGCCGAAGAACGCCAGGCGTCCTGTGCGGTGGCTGTCCTTGGCAAGGACGATCACATCATCGAACAGGTCAATGACCCTGTCCGGCGTATGGGTTATGACAATGACTATCTTCCCCTGGTCCGCTATCTTGCGAAGCTGGGTCATCAGCTCCCTTGCCATGACGCCGTCAAGACCGGAGTCAGGCTCATCAAGGATGAAAAGCGACGGATTGGAGATGAACTCCATTGCTATGGAGAGCCTCCTGAGCTGGCCGCCGGAGAGCTTCTCCACGTGATGGGTCTTGCTTGCCCCAAGCCCGAATATGTCAAGGACCTCGTTCTCACGGTCCCTCCTGTCCTGAGGCGGCACGTTAGTCGGAAGCCTCATCAGAGCTGCATCATTCACGGTGTGTATGATGGTGTCCTTGCCGCGCATCAGGTTCTGCTGCGGCACGAAACCTATCTGATACTGCATCTTCTTGTAGTCGCTGTAGATGTCCTTCCCGTTCAGGAGGACCTTGGCCTTTGCCTTCTCATAACCGTTGACGGCATTGAGGAACGTGGTCTTTCCGGCTCCGGAGCCTCCCAACAGCAGGACCATGTGGCCCGGCTTGATGTTCATGCTTATGTCACGCAGAAGGTACTTCTTCTGGAAGAACTCCATGACGGTGCGCTCGGTGATGTTCACGGAGAGCCCCTCTCCGATGGCGGTCTGTTCCGTGGTTCCCCTGACGATCTTCAGGGCATCCTCACGCATGTTCTCCACCTTGATGGAGGGCTGGAACTTCTTGGACCATCCCCAGATCGCGGCTGTCACACCGCTGAAGATGAACCACATGAATATCCAACGTTTTCTTCTCTGGAATATCTCACACAGGCCTGCGGAGATCCTGATCGTGTAAATGAGATCGATGACTGTCAATGCAAGGGCGAAGCTTGTCACCAGCAGCACCACGGCCGTCGGGTAATGGATGCCTATTCCATCGCCAATCAGGGTCATGACCATATCCAGGAAGTTCACAACCAGGACAACCCTTCCCTCCATCTCATGGTCGGCGCAGACTGCAAGCTCGTAGTTGCGCACGAACGGGATGAATGCCTTCCATGGCTTCACGCCGCACTTCCTGAACAGCCCGTACAGGCCGAAGACGTACAGGCATTTGAAGGGTACCAGCCACCATGTGGAAGCCCCCAAGAATATCTCAAACAGGACAGTTAACGCTTGTTTCATTCCCACCTCTCAAACTCAACGGGTAATAACAGGTATAAATGTTAGCATAATCAGATGAACAAATTAATATCTCCCGGAGGTTCAGGGAAACAAAATATTGCGGTTGAAACCCTAATGGCCTAAAATGGTTCTGACCCAAGGAGAGAGGAGAACCCAAGGAAGATTCCAATACTGGGATACCGTCACTAGCTGAGGCTCCTGCCGTCTTTGAAAAGGCTCCCCTGGAAGACATCATTTTAGAGCAGGCAGAGTTAAGGATTCACTGAATTCACCCAAACAGGCATTTAGATGAAAACAAAACACCAAGGAATAGGACTGCGCATTTCAGCATGCCGCAGTCCGAGCGGACCTGCTCCAGCGGGATCCAATCTGCATATTTAAAAAAACTATGGTAGTGTCTTCCTGATATATGGTATGATTATTGCACAGAGCATTATAATAAAGGAGTTAAAGGAAACATGAGAAAACACATACTTCCGGTTCTTCTGGTAATCGCAGTTCTTCTTGTCGCCGCAATCAGCTGCAAGAACAACCCGTCACCCACACCTACACCGACACCCACACCGACAAGGCCAGCGACACTCTCAGTCTACAGCTTTAGGAACTATTATTTCCTTAATGCTGCTAAGACAGACCTCGTCGGAACCCTCGTCTACACAGACACAGCAGGCAAGGTCACTACTGTCGACATCAAGGATGCTTTAGTAACCACTGATTTCGATACATCTAAGGTTGTAGAGGGCAAGGTTCTGAAGATCTCATATCAGGGAATTGACACCACAGCGGTATATAACGTTGTCAAGCCCCAGGAAGTCGACATTTCAGGATCCTTCATCCTTGGCAAGAACGTCACATATGTTTTCACAAGTGGAAGCAAAAATGTCATAAAAGAGACATGGACAGACTGGAGTCAGTTCTACAATCTCACTCCTCCAGGTCCTACAGAGACTCCTCTCACATATTCTGTCTCTCTCAGCCCTTCCGGAAGAACCACAATCAGGCTTGACGACTGGACATACTCACCTGACGGAAAGGGCGGACTCTCATCCTACCCATCTGAGGGCCAGTTCTTTGATTATGACGCAGGCTACGTCCCCAACACAACATACTTCTATGTCAGCACCACAAAAGAGGACAACAAGTCCATCACAAATGTGGCAGCACGCGGAAAATACCTTGTCATGAAATTCAATGTTGACGGAGAGGCCTTCGTATGGTTCACCGATGATCTCAATAGTGCAACCCTTGCAGGACTCACCGAGATAGGTAAAGCTTACAGCATCACAGCCGACAAGATGATCTTCGACAACTCTGGAGTCTATCTCAAGAATGTCACTGCGAATGCAGAGAAGGGAAAGAACCTTTCCATCTACCTCAACAAGGACGGCTATGCATCAAATGAAAGGGCATTCTCATTTGTCAGCAGCTCAGGCGTAGATGATGACTACAAAGGCTACTCATACACCATGAAGCTCTCTGATGTATTAATTCCCTGATTGAATCAGATTTTGACAATGCAAAGGGCTGTCGCAATAGCGGCAGCCCATTTCTTTTGCCCCTTACACATCATTTATCAACCAAGCACCCTGTTTTCAGACCTGTTTGGTAGAAAAAATCTACCAAGAAGCCTGAAAAATGACCCATTTTGTAGAAATCATTCACCTTCCGCCCAGCCACTGCCTTCCTCATTCTTATTGATAATCCCCAAGCTCCACCATTATAATCAAGTCAATGCCGAAAGTAATTGAGATATTCTGTTCCTTATATTTCTATACCCCGGACTGGGAGTTCTTCATCCCCGAGGCGGTCTACATCATAGGCCTCTGGCCGCTGTTCAGGAAATCAGGGATCAAGTCCTGGTGGGCCCTTGTCCCTTATGCGCGCGAGTACATGTTCGCCCGCTGCGCAGGCTGCGAGAAGGAAGGCCGTGTCCTTGCTGCCATCAGGGTCCTGAACACGATTGTGGCGCTGGCGGGAAACACGATTGACATCATCACATTCTCCATTTCGGCATTAGCCGTCTCCCTTGCCCTGATAATCGTCGTGTTCATCTACAACATCAGGATCTACAAGGGAATCTGCGACACCTACGGAAAGAGCAGATGGTGGATCCTGCTGTGGCTGCCGTTCAAGGGCATCCTCGCCCTGATCTGGGGCTTCTCAGGCAACTTCACCCCCAGAGTGCAGGCTCACGAGCTTGACATAGATGACAGGATCCAGGAGGAGAAGGTCCATGGGAAGCACACATGGCTCAAAGACCTGGGCGAGAACACCAAGAGGCTCCTCTCCTACTTCGCCTTCCGCTTCGACTGGATCAACCTCCCCATAGCCGTCCTTATCACCACAATAGTGGCATCCATAGCAAAGAATGACTTCTTCACAACGATGGACGGAACAATCAAGGGCTCGCTGGCGCTGACATGCATCGCCATCTGGAACGGCTGCTTCAACTCCATCAAGACAGTCTGCCGGGAGCGCAAGGAGCTTCATAGGCTGAAGGACAGTGGCATGTACCTGTCCTCCTACATTCTCTCAGTCATAATCTACCAGGCCATTCTCTGCGCCATCCAGACGCTTCTGACCATCTACACATGCACGCTGATAGGGATAAAGTTCCCCGATCAGGGCCTTGTGATAAACTCACTTTTCTACGAGATCGGGATAACGCTGTTCCTCATCTCATTCGCCGCAGACCTTCTCTGCCTCTGCATCTCAGCCATGGTCAGGGAGGTCTCCACAGCCATGACCATCATGCCGTTCGTGCTAGTGATCCAGCTGGTTTTCTCCGGCTCGGTGATCAACATCCAGGCCTGGAGCCACAGCATCTCACGCTTCACCATCTCAAACTACGGCGTCAAGTGCATCGCCGCGCAGGCGGACTACAACAACAGGCCAATGGTGCTGGGCTGGAACCTGCTTGACAGCATCAGGGACAACGACGTCGGCAAGGTCTACAAGGTCGGCGACCTCATGGACATCCTCCAGGACCCGGAGCACTACCCCGGCATCAGGAAAGTCCGCGAGACCGACATCGGCGGCGTTTTCACCGTAGGCGAGATACGGGAGAAGATCGAATCCAACAAGACAGTCAGCAAGCTCCTCGACAAGGACCTGGGACTTGACATGACCATCGGCGAGATCCTTGAGCGCCTCACCGGAAGCAACATCATCCCCACCACCGAAGAGCTTAAGGACCACACATTCGGCAAGGTCTTCACCGTCAAAGAGATCTACAACATGCTCAGCAATGTCGATGCCTTCAAGAACGTCAAGGACAAGAAGATCTTCAACCTCTTCTCAGTAGGCGGCGCGATGGACGCGGCGATGGTCTTCTTGGGCGACATCAAGATCAACGTCCAGTTCAAGCTGGGAGACCTGGTGGACACCATCATGAACAGCAGCCTGACAAAGTCACTGATGGATAAACAGCCGTTCGAGGGCCTGACTATCAGGCAACTGCTTGAGAAACTCAAGGTCTATGACGCCCTGGACACCTATAAGGACCAGGTGATCGATGCCCGCATCAACGTCGGGAAGCTCATAGACTATGTCCTTGCCCTGGACGTGGTGCAGGAGCACAGAAGCGACGAGCTTGACCTGCGCTTCAGGATCGGAGACATCATCAGCCTCGTCGGAGAGGAGCGCGTGCATGACTTCGTGATCGAGAAGACAAGCTCTGCAGTCTATTTCCCCGAGTACGACCACACAAGGGAGAACGTGGCAAAGTACTGGAACGCCCTGACGGTCTTCATCCTGATCTTCGGCGCGGCATTCGTCCTTATCATGGAGGTCGGAATGCGCGGCCTGCACTTCAGCCAAGGAATAAAAAAAGGCGGGATTTGAAGTCCCGCCGTCTTAACCCAATCAGTATAACCCAATCATATCTTCCACTTGAATGACAGTCTTGCGAACTCGGACATTACGCCCGGAAGAAGCTGCCCGAACAGGACCGCGAAGAAATCCCCGATGTCCTCTCCGCCCTCGACATATCCCACGAATCCAAGGCTTGCAGCATCCTCGCTTATCAGTGACAGCGGAAGAGCTGCGGGGATTGTTCCCGTGAGGTTCATGGAGAACTTGTCGTTGAACTTGAAGTTGAATCCGATCGATGTTCCCCAGAGACCGATGACCGATCTGAGATTCTCAGTGAAAAGGCCGATCACATCAGCCTGGATACCAAGTCTCAGGCCGAAATGCCTGCCGTCAATCGCCTTCCAGTAACCGTTGACCATCGCACCCGGCATCAGGACCATTGAGGCACCCTCTCCCGGATCAACTTCCTCACCCTCGGAGATGGCCTCGATCAGGGCTCCTGTTCCCCAGATGAGAGGGACACCCAGTGAACCCTCGACTCCGAAATGATTGAACTCCAGGTCAGCGATGACGCTTGTGTCCATGAAGTTCTGCATGACTCCGAGATGGAAATCCATTGCAAAGACAGATGCACCTGCGACCAGCGCGATAAGAACGAATATAAATAATTTCTTCATAATCAAGCTCCTTGAACCACGTGCCCCTTCATCTGCACGTTCACCAGACTAAACAAATATAAATAAAAAAGGTTACTTGCCCTCCACGGCATCGGCATAGCGCCTTGTGATCAGCTGGGGCCTGGTGATGGCTGATCCCACCACAACGGCAAAGGCCCCGCACTCTATGGCAAGGCGTGCCTCCTCAGGGTCCCAGATGCCGCCCTCCGCGATGAACGGGATGCTTATGTTCCTCTTGAGCTGCCTGAGAAGCTCGAAGTCAGGAATGCGCACACCCTTTGTGTAAGGAGTGTAGCTTCTCATGGTTGTACCGGCGATGTCAAAGCCTATCTCCTGGGCGTGCATGCACTCCTCGAACGTGGAGCAGTCGGCCATGAAGACCTGGTCCGGATACTTCTCCCTGGCAAGCCTGAGAAGATCGTCCGTGGAGAGTCCCTCAGGATGGATGCGCGCGGTGGCATCCATGGCGATTATGTCGGACCCGCAGGCCACCATGGCATCGATCTCCCTCATAGTGGGTGTGATGTAGACCTCGGAGTCCGGATAGTCCTTCTTGTACAGTCCTATGACGGGCAGGTCCACCACCCTCTTTATCTCACTAACGTCCTCAGGGGTGTTGGCCCTGATTCCGGCGGCTCCGCCCTCAAGCGCGGCCAAAGCCATGCGGCCCATGATGAACGGGCTGTGAAGCGGCTCATAGTCCAGAGCCTGGCATGAGACGATCAGATGTCCCTTCAGTCTTTCAAGCAGTGTTTGTTTATCCATAACCCTATTTTGAAGCAAAGGCCCGCAAAAAGCGAGCCTTTGTTTTAACTTCTGCTTAAAATGAGATGCCTTGCGGCTGATGTCACTTCTTGCTGCTCAGGACAGTTGCCTGTGCGATTGAGATCAGGATGATGAGGTCAATTGCCAGATCCTGGATGAAATCAACGAAATCCTTGTCATCGAGCTTTGTGATGTCCCTGAAGATGATGATCAGGATCCAGAACACAAATGCGACAATGCCGCTGGTTGTTCCGATGTATGACGGAAGACCGGGCAGGAACTGTGAGAGGATGATTCCAAGGCCTGAGAGGGCGATCAGGGCTGCTACGATGTAGATGAACGCATCCTGATCAAGGAAATCATAAAGACCATAGGTGAAGGAGGTTCCCCTGGTGTTGATGAAACCGGCGATGCCCATGAAGACCAGCATGAGACCGACAAGGATCTTTGTGATCAAAGCGAAATCAAATGAAACTTTCTTTTCTGCCATAATATACTCTCCTAGATTAGTATTACGGCTAAAAGATTAAACCAACACGGCCGAAGCGTCAATCTTCTAATTGCAATTACAATGCTCTTAAGTTAACCTCTAGATATGAAAAACATGAGAAAGCTGCTCATCGCGCTGTTATTGCTTGTCCCCGCCATGTCGGCATCGGCATTCAGGTTCGATTTCGACAACAGGGTCCTCATAGGCAGCGGAAACGAGAAGCTCACAATGGGTATCAACAAGAACGATGACGACTTTCTCATATTCAACTACACCTTCGCCATAGTCAACGGACCATTCGGCTTCTCGAGCTACCTCAACGCGTTCACCGACCGCGCCAGCAACCTGAGGCATGACGAGCTCATAGTCGCAGCCTCCTGGACATTCGTGCCCTATGAAAACGGCAGCATCAGGTTCAGGATCAGGCCCACAGCGGGCATTGACATTGACGGAGACCTGGGGCTTTCGGCCGTCCAGGCCTTCTACGACGACATCCGCAGGCAGGAGTTTTCCGATCTCCCATACGTGGATGAGACAACCGTACGCCCTTATGCGGACCTCATGGTCGAGGGGGCGTACGTCCTTGCAAAGCACCTGCGCCTCGGAGTGGACATATCGCCCCAGTACTGGGAGACCTTCAGGTTCAACATCGGAGCGTTCGTGAACTGGAAGAGATCCGGCTACAGGCTCGGCTGGGACGGGAACTGGAGCCTCCGCACCACCTTGGACTTCGGAATCCTGAGATTCGAGCACTACAAGCAGCTCGGAGGCACAATCGGCTTCGGAACGATCACCATCGACGTGCTCAGCCCGCTCAGGGAGGTCACCTGGCAGAACTCCGATGCCTATGTGAACCTCGGAATCCAGGTGATCAGCGACTTCGAGTTCATCACGCAGCAGGCGGTCATCAGGCTCAACGACTGGTCCGCCATCACATATATCTCACGCTACACCTCGGGCTTTCCCAAACAGGACAAGGAGAGCACCGGCGTGAGGATCCAGCGCAACCACAGCAACATGTCGCTGGGCTATCTTGTCTGGCTTCCTTCATTCTGGGCGTTCACACCGTTTGTGGAGCTCGACGGAGGCTTGGCCAGGTGGCAGATAGACTTCCTTTACAACAACAATTTCTCCCACAGGGAGACACTGGACCCGCTCAACACCGCATTCGCCCAGCTCAGGATCGGGGCGTCCCTCATCCCGGAGGGCTTTCTCAAGTTCGATGGCTCAACCATCAAGCTGGCCGCATCGATTGACCTGAACTGGTACTTCAGCTCCGACAGGATCACTGAGTACGTGAAGCAAGACACATACCACAAGGACGACTATGTCTTCAAGGCTTTCCAGCCGTCGGTGTACATAGGCCTTCATGTCGGACTGGACCTGTACTGACAAAAAAGATGGCTTGCAATTCTGCAAGCCATCATGAAAAAGCAAATATTCTTCAGGAAAGGAACATCATTTCTCTGTGGGAATCAAAGCCACAAAGACCAGGTCCTCGTCCTTCTCGTTGCGGATGGTATGGACCCTGCCCCAGCCTGTGATGGACACATCACCGGCCTTCACGACAGACTCAACACCATCCTCGGTCACAATCCCCTCACCTGAGAGAATGTAGTAGTACTCGACCTCACCCTCGTGCGGATGCGGCCCGATGCTGCATCCCTTGGGGATGGTGAAGGTGCAGAAAAGCCTCAGGTGCACGCTGGGCTCAGCCGGAGCGATTATCTGCTTTCTGAGCGTCCCCTTTCCGTCCCTGACATTCTGTACATTCTGGACAGGCATGTCCTCTTTCCTTATGACCATCTGTCTGCTCCTCTCTGTCTTTCATCAGAAGACAAGATAGAAGGATACCTTCGGGGTAATCTTGTATCCGAAGTAGCCCTCGGTGTCCTGTGTCTCTGTTGAGGTGTGCGGTCCCCAGTGGGAATAGTCTGTCGAGTCAACAGTGATCCACTTGGCGAAGTTGAGGTTTCCCTTGGCGCCGAGTGAGAAATAGACGTCACGGCCGAGCTTGTATGCGATCTCAAGGTCAGCGCAAACGCCCATTGTGATGTAGGTTCTCTCGATCTCATAGTGGCCGCCCATGTAATAGTAGTAGTTCTTGCGTGAGAAATACATGAAATCAAGGCCAACTCCGCCGAGGAGGAGTGAGTTCTTTGTGATGTCACGCTTGAATGCCATTCCAAGTCCGATGTCCGCATAGACAGGTGACTTGTCCTGATCGTTATTCTCGTTGTTGTCCCTCAGTGTGAACAAGATGTTAGCCTCGATGTAAAGGCCGAGGTTTGTCTCACCGAAGAATGTGAAATCAGAGAAACCGATTCCGAGCTGGCCGGCCTTGTCGACGATCTTCTCAGTCTGGTCTCCGAGCTTATATGTATCGTAGACATATGACACGCCGACGTTGATTCCACCGTAATCAACGACTCTCTGCTGCTCATAGACAGCAAATGCGGATGCGCAGACAAGCAGGAGAACAGCCGCTGCAATGATAATCTTCTTCATTTCTTAAACTCCTTCCCCGCATCTGCGCCGCAGAGTGCAGGTCCAATCGCTGGTATACTAACATATCTAACGGATAAAATACACTGAAAGTTACACGCTATTTACAATTTCACCCCATGATAATAAAGTTACGGCATGGGTTTCTCGACAGTTCTCGGAAAAGTTATCTTCATGCTCGTCTTCATGGCCATGGGCTTTGTCCTGGTGAAGGCCAGGGCCGCCACACCGGAGCACGGCAAGACGATATCCTCGTTCCTTCTATACTGCGTCACACCCTCAATGCTCCTGTCCTCCTTCCATGAGATGGACTATACGCCACAGACAGGCCTGAAGCTCTTGTATTTCTTCCTTTTCAGCCTTGCCATCCAGCTCCTGATGATGGGAATCCTGTGGCTGATCCTCCATAAAAGGCTCAATGACGGGAAATACAGGATACTGATAATCGGCGCCTACATGGGCAATGTGGGCTTCTTCGGACAGCCGGTCATACACGCCCTGTATCCGGGAGACGCGCTTGCCTCCTGCTACTGCATGATGTTCGCCATAAGCATGAACATCCTCCTGTTCACCATAGGTGAGTTCATGGTCTCACAGGACAGGAGATTCATCTCCCTCAAGAAGACGATCATCAACCCCACGATCCTCACACTCTTCGTGGTTCTGCCGCTTTATCTTCTCAGGATCAAGTTTCCGAACGGCGTATACAATCTCTTCTCCACTCTCAGGGGCATGTCAGGCCCGCTGTGCATGTTCGTCCTGGGCCTGAGGCTTGCCACCATGAGCCTCAAGGAGATATTCGGAGAGCCGTTCGCCTACCTTGTGAGCTCGATGAAGCTCGTGGCCTTCCCTCTTCTGACATACCTGGTGCTTCTCCTGATTCCGGGAGTGGACCAGACCTTCAAGGTCACGATGGTGATTATGGCAGGCTGCCCCTGCGCGTCAATGATCCTTGCCATGGCGGAGCTTCACGACTGCGAGCAGAAGAATGCGGCCTACACTGTCCTCATCTCCGCAATCCTCTGCGTCTTCACACTGCCGCTGCTGACCTTGCTGGCCTGAGCATCTTCTACTTCTTCAGATACTCCCTCAAGGCATCAAAGCTGGCCTCCGCATCCTTATGGCCCAGCCAGTAAAGCTCCCCGAGTTTCTCCAGATTTCCCTCCACGCGGCCAACGGTCACAACCTCTGAAGGCTGGATGATGAAGATGCGGCCCTCTGCGGCAAGGCGGTCAAGCTCATCGTATTCCCCGTTGTATCGGATATCGCGCTTGTCCAGGACAGAGGCAAAGGCCTGATGCCTGCGGTAGACACGCCTGGCGGTGGTCTTCTCCTTGGGCTCTATGTTGCGGTATGTGCCGTCATGGGTCTTGATCACGACAATCTTCTCATAGCCCTGGTCAATTGCCCACCTGTAAGGGACATTGCAGCTGCAGCCGCCGTCAAGGTACTTGTGTCCGTCTATCTCAACCATGGGAGAGAGAAACGGCATGGATGCCGTGGCCTTCATCGCCATGAAGATGTCGGAGCACTTGCCTTTCTCGAAATAAACGGGCTCTCCGGTATCGCAGTCCGTGGCTACAGCCACAAGGCGCCTTGAGGGGTCATTGAAGCGCTCCAGGTCCAGGGGCTCTATCTGGTCATAGTCGTGGATGATGAAGTCAAGGTTGATCGGGCTGTGGGCCTTCCTGATGGCGCCCACACCGATGTAGTTATGGTCATGCCTGTAGCCGATGTTCACCCTGGCCGCACGCCCTATCTGGCCGGAGATATATGCAACTGCTGAGAGCGCGCCCGCGCTGACGCCGATCGCGTCACTGATGTTCAGGTCATGGAGCATCCAGTAATCCAGCACTCCCTGGGTGTAAAGGCCCCTGAAGGCACCTCCCTCAAGTACAAGGCAGCCTGCAACCGTGTCAGTGCCCGCCCTTCCGTCAGGAATGCGGTCCATGCCAGAATAGGTCCTCTCAGCGGCGATCTTCTCCTTCACCGTGTCCTTAACCGAGTCAAACTTCTCCCTCATGTCTGTCACGGTGTCCTTCACCGTTGTCTTTACGGAGGAGCTGACACTGCTGACTTTCTCCCTCACAGTGCCGACTTTCTCCCTTACGTTTTCCCTGACATTAGTGACAGCCTTGTTCAGATCGATCTTCATCCTTGCCTCCGAAGCTGACATATGTTGTAGCACAATCACATGTAAATTGCAAAACACCCTTTTGTGCCTTATCATTACCCTGAGGGAGAATTGAAATGAATCTGCTTGAACACGAGAGAAAACACCTTGAGATGCTCAGACCTGCGCTTGCAGAGTGCACCGTCCTTCTGAGAAACAGCGGCACATTCCCGCTTGACGGACCCTGCAGGATAGCTGCATTCGGTAACGGAGTCAGACGTACCGTCAAAGGCGGAAAAGGCTCGGGAGAGGTCAACTCGAGGTATTTCATAAACGTCGAGAAAGGCCTTGAGGACGCAGGCTTTTCCATCACCACAAAAGCCTGGCTTGACGCCTATGACAGAATCTGCGACGAGGCCCATGCGGCATTCATCAGGAAGATCAAGGCAGAGGCAAGGGCCCACCACCAGCTGGCCGTCAGCTACTCCATGGGCAAGACTATGTCCGAGCCGGAATACGATCTGGAGCTGGACACAACAGCCGATGCCTGCATATATGTCCTTGCCAGGGACTCAGGTGAAGGCAACGACAGAAAGCCGTGCAAAGGAGATGTCCTTCTATCAGACTCAGAACGTCGTGATATCCTCAAACTAGCATACACTTATAAAAAATTCATTCTTGTCATAAATTCAGGCGCTCCTATTGATCTGAGCGGCCTTGAGAGTGTCAAGGACATCCTCATTCTCTCGCAGCTGGGAGTGGAGACGGGATCGGCACTTTCAGACATACTTCTGGGAAAGCAGAACCCTTCGGGAAAGCTCGCCACCACATGGGCAGCCTACAGTGATTACCAGGACATCGGATCCTTCGGAGGCCACAATGATGCAGACTACAGGGAAGGCATCTATGTCGGATACAGGTATTTTGACTCCGTGGGAAGGGACGCCCTTTTCCCGTTCGGATACGGACTCTCCTACACCACTTTCAGGACAGAGACACATCCTGTCGAGCTTGACGGGAGTACTGTCACCGTCAAGGTGGATGTCACCAACTCCGGAAAGCGTCCTGGCAAGGAGGTAGTCCAGGTCTATGTCAGCTGCCCGCAGGGAAAGCTGGACAAGCCCTATCAGGATCTTGCCGGCTTTGCCAAGACTCCCCTTCTCAAGCCCGGTGAGAAATGCACCGTAAAAGTGAGCTTCGATATCAGGGACATCGCCTCATATGATGCGGACAAGGCGGCCTTCGTGCTTGAGAGAGGAAAGTACATCATAAGATGCGGGACATGCAGCGCAAGGACAATGCCTGTGGCCGTAGTTGATCTGGACAAGGACGCGGAGACTGAGAAGGTCAGGTCCGCTTTGGGCAAGCCCTCATTCGAGGACTGGAAACCGGAGAAAGCCCCGGGCTCAGATGTGCCTGATTATGTGCCGGTCCTTAAGCTCCGCGCAGAAGACATTAAGGCTGAGACTGTCAGCTATGAGATCGAGCATCCTATAGACGAGGCAGTGAAGAGGCTCTCGGATGAGCAGCTTGCAGAGGCTGTTGTGGGAACATTCAAGAACAAGGGCGGCCTTCTCAGCGTGATAGGGAACGCAAGCGGCCTGGTGGCCGGTGCCGCCGGTGAGGCAGGGACACGGCTCAAGGACAGAGGCTTTTCCCCCATCGTCATGGCTGACGGACCTGCGGGCCTGAGGCTCACGCCTGAGTATTACATAGACGGTAAGGGTGTGCACGGACTTAACAGGTCAGGGCACTCAGAGAGCTTCATGGAGCTTCTGCCCGGAATCGTGAAATGGCTGATGAAGCGCTCAAGCGGCGGTTCCAAGGCCCCTAAGGGAGCCGAGATCCGCCAGCAGTCCTGCACCGCCATCCCAATCGGGACGGCCATTGCCCAGAGCTGGAACACAGACCTGGCGCGCATGTGCGGTGACATAGTAGGCACCGAGATGCAGATGTTCAACGTGCAGCTCTGGCTTGCCCCTGCCCTGAACATTCACCGCTCCATCCTCTGCGGAAGGAACTTCGAGTACTTCTCAGAGGACCCACTGATCAGCGGGAAGATGGCCGCGGCGCTGACAGACGGAGTACAGGCCCACCCTGGATGCGGCACAACGATCAAGCATTATGCGGCAAACAACCAGGAGACAAACCGCTACGGCTGCTCAAGCAACGTCTCAGAGCGAGCCATGAGGGAGATATACCTCAAAGGCTTCGGAATCTGTGTGCGTGAGTCCCAGCCCAAGGCAGTCATGACATCCTACAACCTGCTCAACGGAGTCCATACCGCAGAACGGCGGGATCTCATAGAGGACATCCTCAGATGCGAGTTCGGCTTCAAGGGCATTGTCATGACAGACTGGGTCATCGCCAGCGGCATCCTGAACAGCAAGGAGGACATCTACCCCAGAGTCACACCTTGTCTGACAGCCGCAGCGGGAAGCGACCTGTTCATGCCGGGCAGCACAAAGGACCATGAGAACATGCTTGAGGGCCTTGCCTCAGGAAAGCTTACCAGGGAGCAGCTTCAGATCAACGCGAGCAGAGTCTACAGGATGGGCAGGGAGCTTTCAGGAAAGTGAGGCTCAGGAGCTTTTCTTTCTGGCATCCCTTGTCATGAATTTCCTTGCCACGGAAAGAGCTATCTTATAGTGAAGCGGCCTGAGGTCCCTATCTGCCTCCTTGAGCTTCTGCCTGATCGGAAGGCTCTGGGGGCAGTGCTTCTCGCACTTTCCGCACTCAATGCACTGGCTTGCGAATGACGGGGCCTTTGTCATTGCCACGGCCTGGAAATACTGATGCCTTCCCGAGCCCTTTGACTCGGTGTACATGGTGTTCCAGCAGCGGAAGATTCCCGGGATATCAACACCCTTCGGGCACGGCATGCAGTAGCGGCAGCCTGTGCAGCCGACTTTCTCATGGGCACTTATCTCCTGCCTGATTCTCTCGATCAAGGCATGGTCAGATTCCGTGAAGCTTCCTGCAAGCGCATCAGATGCGGTTGCCACATTCTCCCTGACCATATCAAGGGAGTTCATGCCGGAGAGAACAACTGTGACCTCGCTCTGGTTGTAGAGCCACCTCAGGCCCCACTGGGCGGCCGACCAGCCTCTGCTGTTCTCTGAGATCGCCTTCTTTGCCTCCTCAGGAAGCATGTTCACAAGCTTTCCGCCCCTTAGAGGCTCCATGATTATCACAGGAATCCCCTTCTCCGCTGCAGCCTTAAGGCCCTTCTCCCCTGCCTGTGAGTTCACATCAAGGTAGTTGTACTGGATCTGGCAGAAATCCCAGTCATAATCCTCAAGGATCTTCAGGAAGTTATCCGAATTTCCATGAAACGAGAATCCTATGCTCTTTATCTCTCCGCTTTCCTTCTTAGCCTTGATCCAGTCCAGGATCCCCAGGTCCTTGAGCCTGTTCCACTGTGCGATATCTGTAAGCATGTGCATGAGATAGAAGTCAATGTAAGATGTCTGGAGCCGTGAGAGCTCCTCATTGAAGTACTTATCCACGGACTGGATGCCAGAGACCAGATACTGGGGAAGCTTTGTAGCGATGTAGACATTCTCCCTTATTCCGTTGCGCTTCAGGACCTCACCAAGAAGGGCCTCGCTTCCGGGATAGATATAGGCAGTGTCATAGTAGTTCACGCCACTGTTATAGGCCTCTAGTATCTCCTTCTCAGCCTTGTCATAGTCAATCGAGGCACCCTTTCTGGTGAACCTCATGCATCCGTATCCCAGGACTGACAGCTTCTCGCCGTGCCTTCCTTCCCTGTACTGCATATCC
>CACZJR010000041.1 GCA_902781545.1 uncultured Spirochaetales bacterium
GGTTTACATATTACGATGCAGACGGAACCTCACATCTGATCTCTAGCGAGTTTGAGGCCATTCCGGGAGTCAAGCAGGATATCTGCGAGATCATCGCCCGCCTGAAGAAGCTCAGACTCACCATGCCTGAGGAAGTGGAGTCAACCACAATCTCCCTCGAGTGCAAGGGCCCCGGCACAATCACCGGTGCTGATTTCGAGAAGGACCGTGTCGAGGTCATCAACAAGGATCTTGAGATCTTTGACATGATGGATGACACAAACCTTGAGATGGTTGTCCAGATTGATTTCGCCCGCGGTTATGTCCCGGCAGAGGTGAGCCAGAATTATGTCGAGGTCATAGGAACCATTCCTGTCGATGCGATCTTCTCACCGGTCACACGCGTGAAGTATTCCATCGAGCCGACCCGTGTCGGACAGAGGAACGACTATGACAAGCTGGATCTTGAGATCTGGACCGACGGCACAATCTCTCCGGAGAATGCATTGGCAGAGGCTGCAAAGATCGCCAAGGATCATTTTTCCATCTTCATCAACTTTGATGAGAGCATGGTCAATGGCAGCGACGAGGTTGACGAGGAAGAGGAGAAGGTCAGAAAGATCCTCAACACTTCCGTGGAGGAGCTGGAGCTCACAGTGCGCCCAAGCAACTGCCTGAAGAACGCCAACATCCGCACAATCGGAGACCTCACGAAGATGACGGAGGAGGAGATTGCCAAGACAAGAAACTTCGGCAAGAAGTCCCTCTCTGAAATCAAAGAAAAGCTCAAGGAGTGGAACCTCGGGCTTGGAATGACAGATTACAGTGTCCTGAAGAACTCAATCAGAGTCCCGGGCAACAAGGAAGAGAACAATGAAGCATAAGATTGGATTCAACGCTCTGAGCAGAAACAATGCAGAACGCAAGGCCCTCAAGAGAAACATGGTCACCAGCCTGTTCCGCTTCGAGAGAATCGAGACCACCAAGGCCAAGGCCAAGGAAGTCCAGCGTCTTGCAGAGAAGATGATCACAAGAGCCAAGGTTGACAATGTGCACAACCGCAGACTTACTTCTGCCATTCTTTTTGATGAGGCAGTCGTAAACAAACTGTTCACCGAGATCGCTCCGCTTTATGCTGACGTCAACGGTGGATACACCCGCATCATCAAGACCCAGAACCGTCTTGGAGATGCCGCCGAAATGGCAATCCTTGAGCTGACAAAGAAGACTGAGAAGCCTGAGAAGAAAGCCAAGGACAAGAAGAAGGAAGACAAGAAGGAGAACTGATCCTTTCTTCCTGAAAGAGCCTTCAGATAAGGCTAAGCCGGAGTTGTGATGACTCCGGTTTTTTATAATCTTGACCACTACAATTTGTTTGTGCAACAATATTTATTCTGAAGGTTATTCTTGACTGTTAAGTATTTCATTAAGTATAATTATAATTGGTGCTGACAGTAGCGGTGGACGGTTGACCTCTCAGTATTTGTCATGCGGATATCGGGAGGCGTTGCTTCCCGATTCTTCGGAAGACGATGAAGGAGGTGATGTCTATGAGTGATTATGAGATCCTGGTGATAGTCCTTATGATTATCACCATAGTGATTACATGTCGTAATAGAAAGTGATCGCCCACGACCCTCGACCAGTCATGGACGATCTTTCGTTCACGAATGAATGAGGTCAACCGCCATCAGGCAGCACCTCTCATATTTCCATTATCAATTCTAATTACTGTTTTGTCAATGAATTGTAGTCTCAAAAGAATTGAGGAGAATGAGTGCTTGCCTCTTTATGATTCTTCTGAAAGAATTGATGTCATGAAGAAGTATTCTTTCCTTCTCTTTGATGCAGATAACACTCTATTGGACTTTGATGAGAACGAGAGGGTATCCCTCTTGGATACCTTTGAGCATTTCGGGCTGCCATGCACTGAGGAGGTCCTGAAGCTCTATCATGAGATCAACCTGATGTACTGGGAGATGCTCTCCAGAAAAGAGATAGAGAGGGATGAGCTTCTGATCAAGAGGTTTGAGACTCTGTTTGAGAAAGTTGGGATAAAGGCAGATCCTGTGGCCACTGAGAACAGATACAGGACCAATCTCGGCAACGGATGCCAGGTCATGTCCGGTGCAATGGAAGTCTGCAGGCAGCTCAGAAAGGATTACAAGCTGTATATTATAACCAACGGTGTTGCCAAGACCCAGCACAACAGGCTTGAGAAATCAGGCCTTGCAGATCTGATGGATGATATCTTCATCTCTGATGAGATAGGCTACAACAAGCCGGACAGGGAGTTCTTCGAGTATGTGGAGAAGCATATTCCGGGCTTTGAGGCTAAAAGGGCACTGGTGATCGGCGACAGTTTGTTCAGCGATATACGAGGCGGAGTTGAATATGGGCTGGATACCTGTTATTTGGATATCTATCATAAAGAGAACAGCTCAGAAATTCAGCCGACATATGAGATTCAGGACATTGTTGAGCTTCCTGCGCTGCTGAAAAGCACCGGTTTTGAGGGTTAAATATACTAAACCATTTTACTTTTTGTTCTAACCTCTGCCTTGACAGTATTTTACTCAACTTATAATATTAATGAAATTAAAAGGGGGAGTAGTATGAATACACTCATATGGATCCTTCTTTGTCTTTGTTGTATAGGAATCGGCTGGCTTGGCCGCTGGCTGTATGGAAAATTTAAGCTGACCTCAGTTGAGCAGCGTGCTGTGAGACTGAACCAGGAAGCTATTAAAGAAGCCGAAGCTAAAAGCAAGGAACTCTTGCTTGAGACTAGAGATACACTCCTGAAGGAGCAGAAACAGCAGGAACGCGAGGAACGTGAGAGACGTGCCGAGCTCCAGCGCTTTGAAAGAAGATTGCTCCAGAAGGAAGAGAACTTGGAAAAGGTCCAGGAAACCCTGGATGCTGTCAAGTCCAAACAACAGGATAAAGAAGCTAGGCTGACTTCACGGGAGAAGCAGATCGCTGAAAGTGAAGCCAAGTGGCAGTCTGAAATCGAAAGAGTCGCCAACATGACCTCTGATGAGGCCAAGAACCTGCTGATCGAGAAGATGCAGAACGAGGCCCGCAGGGACGGTCAGAACCTGATCAACAAGATTGAGCAGGAGGCCATTGCAAAGGCAGACAAGACCGCACGCGACATCATCATCACGACAATCCAGAGACTCGCGACTGAAGTTGTGTCAGAGAGCACAGTCAGCTCAGTGGATCTTCCGAGCGATGAGATGAAGGGAAGAATCATCGGCCGTGAGGGAAGGAACATCAGGGCCCTTGAGACACTCACAGGTGCGGACATCATCATCGATGATACTCCTGAGGCAGTTGTCATCTCCTGTTTCGACCCGATCCGCAAGGAGATTGCAAGAGTCTCGCTTGAGCGCCTTGTCCAGGACGGCAGGATTCATCCGGCCCGCATCGAGGAAGTCGTGACCAAGGTCACCAAGGAAGTCAACCGCATCTGCGCCGAGGAAGGAGACAAGGTCGTCTTTGATCTTGGAATCCACAACATGAGCCAGGAAGAGGTCAGGGCCCTTGGAAGACTGTTCTTCAGGACCAGCTACGGCCAGAACGTGCTTGCCCACTCCAGAGAGGTATCGGTCATTGCCGGAATGATCGCCGCAGAGGTAGGAGCCGATGTGGCCATTGCAAGACGTGGCGGACTTCTGCATGACATCGGTAAGGGAATTGCCTCTGAGAGCGATTCCAACCATGCCGAGCTCGGAGCCGAGCTTGCCAAGCGTCTTGGCGAGGATGCGAGGATCGTCAATGCCATTGAGGCGCATCACAACGATGTCGAGCCTTCATGCATTGAGAGCATCATCGTACAGATCGCAGATGCAATCAGCGCAGCCCGCCCGGGTGCCAGACGTGAGACACTTGACACATACATCAAGCGCCTTGAGAACCTCGAGGACATCGCGGTCTCATTCGAGGGTGTTGACAAGGCATTCGCCATCCAGGCAGGCCGTGAGCTAAGGATCCTGGTCAATGCAGACACCGTTGATGACAATGGGGCCAAGGAGATCGCAAAGGGTATTGCCAGCCGCATAGAGGCTGAGCTCAGGTACCCCGGAAGGATCAAGGTCACAATCATCCGCGAGATGCGTGCAGTGGAGTACGCACGCTGAGTCCTTATGTCCAACAAGACTTTCACAACCCTGCTGCTCGGTGATATCTACGGAGATCCCGGATGCAGGGTTCTTTTTATGAAGCTGCAGACTCTGAAGAAGAAATACCGCGCCGACTTTGTCGTGGTGAACGGAGAGAACGCGTTCAAGGGCTTTGGGATCATCCCAAGTCAGGTGGACATGCTCTTCGGAATTGGCGTTGATGTAATTACCTCAGGCAACCACATCTGGCAGCAGGAGGATATTTATCCTTACCTTGATTCCCAGAGCAGTCTTCTCAGGCCGGCGAACTACGGTAACCTTGTGCAGGGTCACGGATATGTGGTGAAGGACAACGTCTGTGTGATCAATCTCCAGGGCCGCATGAACATGCCTGCAACCGATGATCCGTTCAAGTGTGCTCAGGACATCCTCAAGAAGCTTGACAGCAAGGTAAAGACCATATTCGTGGATTTCCATGCTGAAAGTCCTGAGGAGAAGGAGGCCATGGGCTTCTTCCTTGACGGCAAGGTGACCGCCGTGGTTGGTACACACATCCATGTCCAGACCATGGACGAGAAGATACTTCCCAACGGAACAGCATACATCACAGATCTTGGAATGTGCGGCCCCAAGGGAAGCATAATAGGCAGTGACCCGGAGCTTGCCATAAAGCGTCAGCTGACTCAGATGCCCATGAAGGCGCAGGTCCTGGATGCTGCCGCAGAGATTCACGGGGTCTGTATCCACTCGGATGCAGAGACAGGAAAGGCCCTGAGCATTGAGAGGATAGCGGAGTAAGATGGCAAAGCTTTCCGCGATACAGCTTCTCAGACTCAAGAATCCTGAAATGTCAAAGGATCAGGCATCTGCGCTTGTCAGCTGCAAGAACGTATATGTCAACGGAGAGCTCTGCCCGGATCCCAAACAGCTTTTTCCCTCTGACTCGACTGTTGAGGTCATCTTCCCCAAGTATGTCTCCAGGGGCGGCTTCAAGCTGGAGAAGGCGCTTTCAGAATTCAATCTTGATGTCTCCGGCATGGTGATGCTTGACGCAGGTTCCTCCACCGGAGGCTTCACGGACTGTCTTCTCCAAAACGGTGCAAAAGCGGTCCACAGCGTGGATGTGGGATTCAATCTCCTTGATTACAAGATCAGAAATGACAGCCGCGTCTTTGTGCATGAGCGCCAGAACATCATGACACTTGAGAAACAGGATATCGATCCGCCTGCCCAGGCAGCGGTGGCTGACCTCTCATTCCGCTCAATCAAGGGAGCTGCAAGCCATGTGCTGGACCTTGTGGGCCATACCTGGATGGTGGCCCTGATCAAGCCTCAGTTCGAGGTCCCCAGATGGCAGGAGAACTTCTTCGGTGTCATAGAGGACCCCGGTCTTCTTAGAAGCACTCTCGAGGGTGTCTTTGAGAACCTCACATCTGACGGAATAGGAATCTGCCGTGCAACTGTCTCTCCCATTAAGGGCCATAAGGGCAACACGGAGTTCCTGGCTCTTCTGAAAGACAGAAAAGAGGGTGAGACATTCCTTGACTGTAATCAGTTTCTGTCAGAGTGCGGAATCTGATCAGACAGACAGCGGGCTTCCGTTAATCAGAACAACAACATCCCTTATTGCCGGATCCAGCGCCTGGATTGTCTTTGTGATCTGCTTGCATGCTGTATCAAGCCCGTTCGGACCCCAGCTGCTGCCTGAGCCGGTGAATGACTCTGAGAGATTCACGAACACCGTTGTCTCAGACACAGTGAGCCCTATCAGACGGGTTCCTCTCTCAATAAAGGTGATCGCACCAGCTGAGAGAGCTTCGGACTTAGGGCCCTCAAGCAAACCCTCAACCACATCATGGTATTCCGAGGCACCTGTCTTGGTTATCTTTTGGTTGCATGTGACGAACGTTGTTGATCCGTCCGCCTTGGGAATCACAAAGCACAGCCTTGCATCCCTGGTCTCTGATGCGGCCTTGCGTTCATCTATCTCTGATATCAGGCGGACAATGTCGGAATCCCTGAAAGCAACGATCATGCGCGGCATGAAGGCAAGTATCAGGACGGCGGCATAGACGATCCAGACAATGAAAGCAAGCAGAAGGAACGCACCCCGTCTGTGAGGTGTCCTCTCCTTTTTCTCCGGCTGTTGCTTCTGTAGTTCGTCCTGAAGATCTTCAATCATGCTGGAAATAGATTATATCAAGATTCGAGGCATGTCCAACAGTATCGTTAGATTAATCCGTAATGGACAAGGGCATTCCAAATGCCGTTGTCATCCACATCTGTGGTTATGTAGTCGGCAACTTCCTTAGTTTCCGTCCAGGCATTGCCCATTGCAACTCCTATCGGAGCACTCTGAAGCATCACTATGTCATTGCCACCGTCGCCGAAGGCCATGTAGCTGGACAAAGGTATGTGATAATAATCCAGGTAGGATCTGATTCCCGAGACCTTGTCACATCCTGAGGGAGTGATATCAATGCCTTCCGTTCCCCAGCGGAGGAAGTTGCAGCCGGGGAGGATGGAGTGCAGCCAGTCTTCCTGGTCCTGTGTGACATAGACTATACCGAGGTAGATGGGTTTTCCCGTGTATTCTCCGACCGGGTGCCGGATGTTTGCGGCGTAACTGAGACCCTGGATCTTATCGTCCTTGGGAGTGTTGGAGTACATGCGCTTCTCTTCGCAGAGGATGGTGTGTATCTGTTTTTCCTTAAAGAGGTCTAGAAGACCTTCCAGGGCTTTGCCGGTGATGGCATTTGAGAAGATGACATTTCTTTCTGAATCAAGGCAGAGCTGACCGTCTATGGTCACATAGCCGTCCAGACCAACAGTGAAGACCTCCGGAAAATGCTCAAGCTCCAGCATGTGACGACCCGTGGCCAGAACACAGCGGATTCCTTTTTTCTGCAGTATTTTTATTGAGTCCTTTGCACTCTGGGGTATTGTTTTTGTTTTATGGGAGTATAGTGTGTGGTCGAAGTCGAAGAAGACGGCCTGGATTTCCGGTAAGCTCATGTTTTGAGTCTAATCGTGAAAGGGGGATGAAATCAAGGACTGCCTTCTTTCGAAGCCCTTGGATTAAATGCGTTTGTAGGATAAAGTAAGGGGCATGAAAAACGTGGTGATCATCGGACGGCCTAACGTAGGCAAGTCAACATTATTCAACAGGCTCATCGGAAAGAGAAGGGCAATCACTGACCCGACCCCGGGAGTCACAAGGGACCCAATCACAGAGAGATGGATACTCAACGGCCATGCGGTGAACCTCACCGACAGCGGCGGAGTCAAGCTGGATCTTGAGGGCTTTGACGAGCTTGTCTCAAAGAAAAGCCTCTCCCTGCTGGACCAGGCCGATGCCATCCTCTTCATGATGGACTGCACCGAGGTGACCCCTGAGGACCAGATGCTGTTGAAGGTGCTGCGCCCGTACTCGGACAAGATCATCATGGTGGTCAACAAGATTGATGATCCGACCCGTGAGGACCTGATCTGGAACTACTTCTCCTACGGCTATCAGCGCATAGTGGGAATCTCATCATCTCACGGACTTGGAATAGACACACTTGAGGACACCATCATGGGCATGCTGGATCTTGAGGATGACCTTGATGACATTGATGACCTTTCCGAGGAGAACGAGAGAAACAGCATCAAGCTTGCCGTCCTTGGAAAGCCCAACACCGGAAAGAGCACGCTGACGAACCTCCTCACTGGGCTTGATCTGTCCATCGTAAGCCCCATAGCCGGAACCACACGTGATGTGGTCAAGGGATCGTTTGCCTACAAGGGCAATGAATTCACCATCCTGGACACCGCCGGAATCAGAAGAAAGAGCAAGGTCGAGGAGGATGTTGAGTACTACTCCGTCAACAGGGCGATCAAGACAATCGACGAAGCCGATGTTGTTCTTCTGATAGTGGATACCATCGAAGGCCTCTCCGAGCAGGACAAGAAGATAGCCAACCTCATTGTCAGGCGCGGAAAGGGTGTTGTGATAGTCCTTAACAAGACAGACCTCCTGAAGGGAATACCCAACGAGAGACAGGCCATTGAGGACAGGGTGCGCTTCCAGTTTCCGATCCTGAATTTTGCGCCGATCCAGTTCATCTCAGCTGCGACCGGTGATAATATCGGCCCAATGCTGGACACGGCACTGCGTGTCTACGCACAGCTTGGAAGAAGAATAGACACCGCGGCTCTGAACAACGCGCTGAAGGTCTGGGGTGAGGCTTATCAGCCCTCACGTGGTGCTGAAGGACACTACAAGGTCTATTACGGCACACAGATCAGCGCCCAGCCTGTGAGGTTTTTGTTCTTCATCAACAGGAAGAAGGATTTCCCGCAGACATACGTCCAGTACCTGAAGAACTGCATCAGGCGCGATCTGGGCTTCACTGATGTTCCTGTAGAGATTGACCTGCGTGAGCGTGAGAGAAGCGAGAGCAACCACAAGCTCGGCCAGAAGGCTAAGGTCCGTCCCGCGGAGGAGCGTGAGCTTCCCAAAGCAAAACCTGTCAGGAAAGAGCAGAACCAGGGCGGAAAGGCCAAGGCAAAGCCCGCCGCCAAGAAGGTCGGAGCCAAGGCCAAGGCAATTGCCGTCAAGAAGGCCAGGGAGAGCTATTCCAGCAGAAAGAAGAGCAAGGCCAAGGCCTGAGTCTTATTGAATGAAACACGAACTCTCAATACAATGACCTTATGGCATATAAGGCAGTCTGTTTTGACATTGACGGGACTCTTTATCCTATAGGCATAATGAACCGCAGGCTTCTGCGAATCGGGATGGCGCATCCGCTGTTCAACCTCAGATACCGCAGAAATAGGAAACAGCTCCGTCTTTTCCAGAAGGACTACAGGAAAGCCATTCCTTTCAGATGGCGTGAGGCCATGGTCATTCAGAACAGAACCGGCGCAGAGCCAGCTGGCGGTTTTGATGAGAAGGACTACAGGTCAACCTATGGCAGGCTTGAGAAGTGGGTCTACAGGCCCATGGAGAGACTGTACCGGAGCACAAAGCCGTTTGACGGGGTGAGAGAGACCTTCGAGAAAATCCGCCTGCATGGCCTGAAGATCGGGGTCTTCACGGATTTTCCGCTCTTTGAGAAGCTCAAGGGCATGGGCATTGATGATCTGGTTGATTTTGCCGCATCAAGTGATGATGCCTGTTTTCTGAAACCAGATGCACACTGCTTTGAATATTTGCTGTATAATCTTAAAATGGATGCAAAGGACGTTCTTTATGTGGGCGACAGCTACAGCAAGGACATCATGGGTGCATCCGCTGCGGGCCTAGATGCCGTACTTGTCAATGTCAGGCCTTCGGAGATGAAAGACGCAAGCGGGAGGTTTCCGCTTGCAAAGGCTGTCTTCTGCAGCTGGAACGACTTTGACAAATGGCTTACCGCCATTTTGGAGGATGACTGATGGATTTTGCTTCAATGCTTCCTGTGCTGCTTCCCATTGCACTGTTCGTGGTGACTCTTATCATTATCTTCACTCTCAGATCCAGTGACAAACACAGCAAGAGCCTCTCGAACGTCAAGAGGCTGCTTGACATATACAAAGGCAACATAGAAGCCAGTGACCTGTCCTTCAAACAGTACGCAAGCGAGTTGGAGCAGACGGTGGCCAAGAAGGATGCGGAGGTCAAATCCCTCATCCAGACAGTCAACACCCAGATCACAGAGCTCAAGTCATATTCGGATGACCTTCTTCGCCTGAAGGCCGCCATGGAAACCTACCGGACTGCCCTGGAGGGTCTTGGTGTCCTGACAAAGGACGCCGATGACAAGGTACATACCGTCCAGGAGGAGGTTGACCGCCTGGATAAGGTCCGCAACGTCATTGACGGTTTCAGGCAGGACATGAAGGATGCAGACGAGCACCTCAGAAAGCATGAGCAGCAGGTGATCCAGCTTGAGCGCGAGTCCATAGGCAGGATGAACCAGGCCGTGAGCGAGACAGACAGCAGCATGGACGAGGCCATGGAGACTCTCCACCGTGAGAGCAACGAGGTCCTGTCCGAGTTCAAGGAGAAGACTGCAAACGACACCGAGTTCAGGCTGCGCAAGCTTGACGATGCCTTCCAGGCTGTCATCCACACCGTCCAGCAGTTCTTCGGTGAGCTTGAGAACAAAATCGATGAGGCCCGCCTGATTGCGGAGAGACTCGAGTCATCAGCTTCAGGGAAGATAACTGTTGAGCCCAAAGCTGAGCAGATTCAGGCTGCAGAGGTCCCGTCAATGGTCTCTGCCGACATGGGTCCGTCATATTCAGGAATCGCAAAGGCTGACCTTAGCTCGGAGATCGCAGGGCTTTCAGAGGCCGCTCCTGATGAGGCTCCAAAGCCAGAGGCATCAATGCCCAGGTTCAAGGCTCCGAAGTTCACACCCAAGACCGATGACGAGTATGCCGTTGAGGACACTGCGGAGGATCTTGCCCAGCCGGAGGAAGACACTTACGGCGAGGGAATAGCCGAGACAGATGATTTTGCCAGCTTCGGCGGGGTGGAGGATGAATCCGACCTGCGCGGCATGGACATAATGGACATGGATTTCAAGTCATTTGCAGAAAAGCGCAAGGACGAATCTCCCAAGGTCAACCGCTGGGAGACCTACGGCGACGAGGAAGTCGTTGACTTTGACGACAAAAGCTGACACAAACCCTGAAACTTGACGTTTTATAAACTCATTTGTAACTTAAACCTGCAAACGGAAGGAATACTATGAGCAAACATAAGGAAGATAAAGAGAAGGATCTTGAGCAGGAAGTCCTGACAGAGGAACAGGTTGCCGAGGAGAACACCGAGGAAAAAGTCCAGGAGGATCAGACCGAGGAGGTCTCCCAGGAGGAGATCCTTCAGGCAAAGGTCGCTGAACTTGAGGCTGCGAACGCAGAGCTGAAGGACCAGATGCTCAGGCGTCAGGCTGAGCTTGAGAATTACCGTAAGCGCCTTATCCGTGACAAGGAAGAGGCAGTGCAGTTCGCCAATGAGAGCTTGATCAGGGACATTCTCGGATTTCTGGACAACATGGAGCGCGCTCTTACTGCAGCAAAGAACGGCGGTGACGTCAATGCGCTGATCGAGGGCTTTGAGATGACCCAGAACCAGCTTCTTTCCACACTGGACAAGAACTGGGGCCTGAAGGCCATTGAGTCTGTGGGACATGAGTTCGATCCGAGCCTGCACGAGGCATGCATGATGACAGTCGATGAGAATCTTGACAAGGAGACCGTGCTTGAGGAGTTCCAGAAGGGCTACACACTGCACGACCGAGTCATCAGGCCGTCAAAAGTCAAGATCGGAAAACCCGAGTGATTTGACGATTTGCCCGCGTGTTTGTAAATTATCATCAGCAAAATAAAACTGTATAGATTTAGGAGAGAAATATATGGGAAAGATTATCGGAATTGATCTTGGAACAACTAACAGCTGCGTGTCAGTCATGGAAGGCTCAGAGCCTGTCGTCATGGCCAACTCAGAAGGCCAGAGGACAACTCCTTCAGTAGTCGGATTCACAGCAAAGGGAGACCGTCTTGTCGGTCAGCCGGCAAAGAACCAGATTGTCACAAACGCCGAGAATACAGTCTATTCAATCAAGCGCTTCATGGGCCACAAGTACAATGAGGTCCCAAACGAGCTCTCAATGATTCCATATAAGGTTATCTCAGGTCCCAACGGAGCCGTCAGGATCAGCATCCGCGGAACCGATTACAGCCCTGAGGAGATCTCAGCCAACATCCTTCAGAAGATGAAGAAGACAGCTGAGGATTATCTTGGCGAGCCCGTCACAGAGGCAGTCATCACTGTTCCTGCATACTTCAACGATGCACAGAGACAGGCAACCAAGGACGCAGGAAAGATCGCCGGCCTTGAGGTAAAGAGAATCGTCAACGAGCCTACAGCCGCTGCTCTTGCCTATGGTTTCGGCAAGGACTCATCAAAGGATGAGAAGATCGCTGTCTACGACCTTGGCGGCGGAACATTCGATATCTCGATCCTTGAGCTGGGTGACGGAGTCTTTGAGGTCAAGTCAACAAACGGAGACACACACCTCGGAGGAGATAACTTCGACCAGAGGATCATCGAGTGGATGGTCTCTTCCTTCAAGAAGGATACAGGAATTGACCTGTCAACTGACAAGATGGCACTTCAGAGACTGAAGGAAGCCGCAGAGAAGGCAAAGATCGAGCTTTCTAACTCAACATCCACAGACATCAACCTGCCGTTCATCTCAGCAGATGCAACAGGCCCGAAGCACCTTCAGATGACTCTCACCAGAGCAGCCTTCGAGCAGTTGATCGATGATCTGATCGAGAGGACAAAGATTCCTTGCCAGAACGCACTCAGAGACGCAGGGCTTTCTGCCTCTGACATCGACGAGGTCATTCTTGTCGGCGGTTCAACACGTGTGCCTAAGGTCCAGGAGACTGTCAAGGCACTGTTCGGAAAGGATCCTCACAAGGGAGTCAACCCGGATGAGGTCGTTGCAATGGGTGCCGCAATCCAGGGCGGAATCCTCGGCGGTTCAGTCAAGGATGTCCTTCTTCTGGATGTCACTCCGCTCTCACTCGGAATCGAGACCCTCGGCGGCGTGACCACAAGGCTCATCGAGAGGAACACAACCATTCCTACAAGAAAGAGCCAGGTGTTCTCAACAGCAGCCGACGGACAGACAGCAGTCAGCATCCATGTCCTGCAGGGTGAGCGTGAGATGGCCTCTCAGAACAGGACTCTCGGAACATTCGACCTTGTCGGAATCCCGGCAGCCCCGCGTGGAGTACCTCAGATCGAGGTCACATTCGACATCGATGCCAACGGTATTGTCCATGTCTCTGCAAAGGACCTCGGAACCGGAAAGGAGCAGAGCATCCAGATCCAGAGCTCAAGCGGACTCGATGAGAGCGAGATTGACAGGATGGTCAAGGATGCCGAGGCTCATGCCGAGGAGGACAAGAGGGAGCGTGAGAAGATCGATGTCCGCAACAATGCCGACAGCCTGGTTTACCAGACAGAGAAGGCAATGAAGGATTACGGCGACAAGGTCGATGCCTCCAGCAAGGCCGCAATCGAGAGCGCACTTGCCGATCTCAAGGCAGTGCTTGCCAACCAGAGCGCATCAGTCGATGAGATCAAGGCAAAGACAGAGGCTCTGCAGACCGCATCCTACAAGCTTGCCGAGGAGATGTACAAGAACGCCAACCCGCAGGGCGGCCCGCAGGCCGGACCTCAGGGTCCTGGAGCAGGTCCTCAGCAGGGACCTCAGGGACCGCAGGGCGGTGCTGATGATGCCGACTATGAGGTTGTCAATTAACAGACATCCGAAAAGCAAAAGCATGAAGAGGGGAATCGCGAAAGCGGTTCCCTTCTTGTGTACTATTCCTGTTTTTTTTGTTAACTTATCCTTAAGAAGGTTATTTACATATTATGGCTGATAAACGTGATTACTACGAAGTCCTTGGAGTCTCCAAGAACGCGACACAAGAAGAAATCAAGAAGGCATACCGTAAGCTGGCAATAGAGAACCACCCGGACCGTAACCCGGGCGACAAGGCCGCGGAGGAGAGGTTCAAGGAGGCTACAGAGGCCTATGAGGTCCTGTCCGATGAGAATAAGAGAAAGAACTATGACGCCTACGGATTTGCCAGTGTTGACGGCTCACAGGGATTCGGAGGAGCAGCATACAGGGACTTCAGTGACCTGTTCTCAGGCGGATTCGGCAGCATCTTCGAGGACCTGTTCGGATTCGGCGGGGGCTCATCCCGCTCACGTGCCCAGCGCAATCCTGATGTCGGCCAGAGCATAAGGGTCAACATTGAGGTTGACCTGCAGGACATAGTGCAGGACTTCAAGAAGGAGATGACATACTCACATCAGGTGGCTTGTGAGTCATGCCATGGAACAGGATCAGCAAAGGGCACTGCCTCGAACAAGACCTGTCCGACCTGTGGCGGTGTAGTCCAGATCCGTCAGTCAAGCGGCTTCTTCTCAATGTCACGCACATGCCCGACATGCGGAGGTCGCGGTTCTGTCATCTCAGACCCGTGTCCGAACTGCCGTGGAACAGGTACGGTCCGCAAGAGCCAGACCCTTAAGATCAAGATTCCTGCAGGAATCGAGAGCGGAAGCGACATAATCATCCCGCAGATGGGAAATGCCGTCGCCAACTGCGCAACTCCCGGCGACCTCTATGTCAGGGTCAACGTCAGACCTCACAGGTATTTTGTGAGAAGCGGCGAGGACCTTTATGTCCAGATTCCTATTTCGATGACCCAAGCGGCACTTGGTTTGGATATTTATGTCAAGAACCTTCAGAATGAGAGCATCAAAGTCAGTATTCCCGCAGGAATACAGAACGGAAAGATCATACGTGTCAAAGGTCAGGGGCTTCCAAGGTACAGGAATGCCGACTCTAAGGGAGACATGTACATCAAGGTCCAGATCGATACCCCCAAGCGTCTCGGCATGAAGGCAAGGCAGATCATGAAGGAGCTGTCTGACGCGATGGGAGAGAATGAGAACCCGACTCCGGTCCAGTTCGAGAACAACTGAAAGAGGTAGGCATGGGAACAAAGATCACCGGCATTCACGCAATTGAGGAAGCCCTTAAGAACGCATCACATGGAAGCACCCTGTATCTCCTTCGCGGAGACAAGAGAAACAGCGCCCTTGAGTTCAAGGCCATGTCAAACGGAAAGACAGCAGTCAAGAAGGTCTCCGAGCTTGAGCTGAACAAGATTGCAGGAACCAGCGATCACCGCGGAGCAGTCCTTGACCTGGGAGCAAAGGCCGCGCAGAGCCAAGGCGGAAGAATCCGTGAGATGTCCGTCCAGGACTTCTGCAGAAGCCTCAAGGAAGGCGAGGGTGCCCTTGTGATTGCACTTGATGAGATCACGGATCCTCATAACCTGGGGGCAATCCTCAGAAGCGCCGACCAGTTCTCTGCCGCACTGATAATTGTCCCTGAGAGAAGGAGCGCAAGCGCCAATGAGACAGTCATCAGGATCTCATCCGGTGCCGCACAGTATGTGACAATGTCCACAGTCCCGAATCTTGCAAGGGAGCTGGATGTCCTGAAGGAGCACGGATTCTGGATCTACGGCGCCGACATGAACGGAGACTCATCCTATGACACCAGGTTCTCCAAGAGGACAGCCATAGTCATGGGAAGCGAGGGAAGTGGGATGAGGTCCCTTGTCAGGACAAAGTGCGACCACATTGTCTCAATTCCGATGTCAGGTCATATCGATTCCCTGAATGTCTCAGTAGCCGCAGGCATTCTCATGTACGAGTACCGCCGCAGCTTCCCAGTCTGACCTTTCTTATGTTTTTTTCAAATAGAAATATTGACGCTGATGGAGAACTGGGTGTCGGTTCTTCTGCTGCTGTATTCCTTATTTTCGCTGTTGAAGTTCCACTTGCCAATCCAGTCGAGCTCGGCCTCCAATGTCACGCTCGGCCAATTGAAGAAGTTGCCCATCTGCATCTTCATATTTGAGGAGAGGTAGATGGCCCTGGTCCAGTTCGTGCCCGAAGGAGTTTTCCCTTCATAGTTTGGCCAGCCTTCGTTGTTGCCGTCCTTGTTATGCGAGACATAGAGATTGAAAGAGCCCTGTTGTATGAATCTTCCGTAGAGTGTGGCCTCCAAAACACCTGGGAGACTGTAGACGCAGCCCAATTCCAGAGCCTCGACGTCACCGCCATATGGGAAGCCGATGTATTCGAAGACCAGAGCATTGCTTCCAAAGCTGTCATAACTGCCATCAGGCTGGAGCTGGTCTGCAGTTGTCAGGTGGAAGTATCGAGTCATTTTGATGAAGTCAACCTGGTCACGGCGGTACAAAAGCGGGGTGGTGTATGCGAATTCGGCATAGAATCTGGCAATACCGCTTCCGATTGCCATTGTGTATTTCGCTCCTGTGACTAGGCCCCAGGCATCGCCCTGATCGTGGTTCTCGTTGGGTGCTACAGCCTGGTCTAGCGCGAACTGACCGTAGAGCTCAGTACCCTTGAATGGAACCCAGTTGACCTCGGCATAGGCTATAGCGTTGAACATGCTGCGGTTATTCAGGTTATGCCAGATGAAGGCGGGATTGAAGAAGGAATAATCCACAATTTGTGAGGTTCCTTCATCTGAGGCAATCTTGAACATGACATCTTCGGAAAGAATGAAGGAAAGACTAGGTATTGGCCTGAACTCCAGAGTATGGATCATGAAAATGCGTACATCGTCGGTTCTAGTTTCGCCATTGTCGGAGATGCCGTTGAGGAAAAGGTTCGTCCACTGATACTTAAAGCCGTTAGAGAAGAATGATACGGACATGTAGTCCTCAAAGTCCGTGTGGTTGTCCACCAGAAGATTTCCTAGGGTGGAGTTTCCAATTTCAAGCCTGTCGCGGCCGAACTGGAAGTTCCAGTTGTATCCGCCGATTGAAACTAAGGAGCGCTTGGGCCAGATGAAGTCGAACAATTCACTTTTGGGCAGGATGTTGTTTGCGGCTTTCTTTGAGTACTGATTTGACCAGACCATGATGTGGGCTCCGCTGTCCATTTTGTAGCTTCCGATGTAGCCGTCGTTTGACATGATTCCGCCGGCACTGTGATCAGGATTCAGACGGACAAAGGTGTCTTGTGACGTGACTCGTCCGTAGCCGTACTGAAGATCGCAATAGGTGTAGAAAAGGCTGCCAACGGAAAAATCCATCGAGAGCTTTGCCAGCGGCCGGCGATATTCGAAGCCACGCAGCCAGTCAGTGTCCAGTACGAACTCGGTATCGTTTGAATGAAGATATCCTTCGAGAGCCAAATCAATTTTCACGCCTATTGCGTAGTCTTCAAAGTTCCAGCGTAGGTTTTCCGAAATGATATCTTTGATACGCGAATAGAGACGTTTTTCTGCTTCAGTGAGATTATTTTTGTCGATTCTTTCTAAAATCAGCTGAGCTTCCGATTGGGACCACGGGCGGCTGGTGGATGGTCTTGCCAGACCTTGGAGGGAATAGAGGTCATCCATGAGTTCGTAGATCTCGGAGTTCAACGGGAAGGTTTTGGAATTGACATCGGCAGCGAAAAGGACTGCAGAAAAGAGAATGGTTAGGAGCAGAAGGGCAATGGCTTTTTTCATGGTTTTCTGGGATATTTGATACACCCAAGACATCGAATGCCTCGAAAGCAGTGAAGACTTTCAAGGCATCCAATAAATCGGGCTCAGATTTCGTATTTCAGACCAACAGTGAGCTGTACGTCGTTCTGCTTGTTGTCAGCGATGTTCTTGAGATCGGTGACAAACAGGAAATCAGCGGCAGCAGTTGCAGTCAGACCATTGGCGATGTAGTACTCGCCTGTGAGCGAAAGAATGATAGATTTTTCAATTGCATGTTCCTGGATAACATGTCCGTCGGAATAGTCCGGTTCGGTTCCATAAGCATAGTCGTTGGCATCGAACGGGTTGAAGGTTGTCGGAGTTGTTACGATGGGAGTCTGATCATCGTTGCCGTGGTACCATCCCCAAATGCTGTTGACGTTCATTGATCCGTGGACCATGTACATGGCCTCGAAGCCTACCTTGAATACATTCGGAATCTGGTAATTGACCTTTCCGTCGAAGACTATTACGTCGTTGCCGTACTTGTATGTCGTGAACATATTTCTGTTGTAGATTCCGTCGTTCTTGAAATACCTGTAGATTGCATCGTAGCCATATCCACCCATGTAATCTTTGTAGGTGAAGCCTCTGATGTAGAGATAAGGATCTGTCTTAGCAAACTCGAGGCTGCCGTTCAGGATTCCCTTTCCTGCCACCGTTGCGGCTTTGACTCCAATCATGAAGCCGAAAGCTGCAGGGTTTGTTTTGGGCTCTCCAGGACCGTTGAATTCATCCACTGCAAGCTGTCCGTAGAGATTAATTCCGGAGATTGGAGTGTAGTTTGCTTCGAATACAAGAAGTGAGTTTGCGTTTTCGCGGATGTACTCGTTATGCATGAAGCCGAACGGATTAATCTGGGCCAGAGAGAACTGCTGGTTGTCGAGGTCGGGATCAGACCAGAACATGCACGCTTCGTTTACGATGAAGCTGACCTTGTTCTTGAACATGTTAAATTCGAGTCTGTGGACCAGCATTGCCTTGTAGCCGTCGAGACTGGTGTCCTGATTAGGAACTGCTAGTGGATATATAGTACCGACCATTGAATACTTGAATGCATCGAAGAAAGTGCTGAACATTACAAGAGTATGACGGGGGAAGGAATCGGAGAACATTAGGTTTCCTGTTTCACCGTTTCCCCAACTGAGCTTGTCACGACCTGCCATTATAGACCAATGCTGTCCGCCTGCAGAAACAAATGCTCTTGAGGGGAAGGACCAGTCGAAATTGCAGAGGATATCGGCCTTAGTGAAGAGGATGGCATCCACGATCGGGACGTTGAAAGTGAACTTTGTTTTGTAGAGCTCGTTGTTTCCTATGCGACCCATGCTATTTCCAGCAGTGAGCTCGAAATAGCCGTAGAAATGATCTGTGGGCCAGGTCTCAAATGTAAATCTCAGCAGAGGATTTCTGTCTGTGTAGCCGTGAAACCATGGGTTCTGTTGTTATCAACCCTTCAACATAGTCGTAGTAGGCCTGAGCTGTGTCGGAAAGTGATGACTTGTTGATTTTGGCAAGCATCAGCTGAAGTTCTGCTTCCGACCATGGTCCTGCGGATGATGGCAGGGCCTTGCCTGCGAGAATGTACAGGGTCTCCATTGCTTTATAGACACCGCTGTCAACCGAATAGATCTTTTGCTGGTTCGAATATGCGAACATAGAAGCTGTAAGAAGTACGGCGATTGCCAATACAACAAGTAATTTCTTCATAATCAACTCCCTCCACTTATTGATATATTCTTGTTCATAATTTTAGCAGGTTGTCTTCCAAAAGGCAAAGATAAACCGGTTGTAAACTGAATGGTCATTACTGGTATGATCTGAACCTCTGTTTTTATTTGCCATAAACAATCATGTAGTTTAAAATTTTACCAATAGAGGGAAGGAGAGACTACATGAGAAAAACTATTGCTGTAGTATTGGTCATTCTGCTTGCTGTCAGTGCAGTATTTGCTGCCAACAACCAGAAAATCTATTCAGTTGATACTGCGCTGTACAAGACTATCAGTCAGATCTACATCCTCACAGGGCATGCGCAGCCATCTGGGACAGGTCCATGGAGCTGCGACGAGCTTCTGAAGATGTATGAGGCAATTGACAGAAGTCAGGTGCCTGATTACATGCTCCAGAGATATGATGCTGCGCTGGAGGAACTTGGTGCATCTCCTAAGATTGAGTTCAAGGGCGGAGCACTCCAGTTCACCGGAACTTTGAACACTGAAATATACTTTCATACTGCGGACAAGAATTCAGCAGAGTTCTCAAGAAACGATGTGAACGGTCTTGCTGAGTATCCTTTTGAAGGACGTTCTTGGTGGTATGCAAAGGATCTGAACCATATTGTCCCGTTCTTCAGACTTGAATGGGAGACCTGGCTGAACGATCACTTCTACAGCATCTTCGACATGGGACTCCAGAATGCAACAAGAGGTAGGGAGGGAGGTGAACTAGGATCCACAAAACTGAACTCCAACATCATCATGCTTCAGAATTTCAAATTCGATTTCAAGATTCTGGATATTGCCAGCTTCCCGCACAGGGCATTTGCTGCCATTGGAGGAGACGGATGGTCATTCGAAGCAGGACGTGACAGGCTGAGTTGGGGTGTCGGAACAACAGGCAATGTGGTGCTTTCCGACAACTTCCCGTACCATGATATGGTAAGGTTTACATCCTATGGAGAGAGGTTCAAGTACACCTACCTTATTTCGTTTTTCCCTGCGAAGCAGAATTATTACAACAGTGATGAAGCCCACCCTTATTTCCAGGGAACTGCAAACAACAACTCAACCCGTAGAATGGACGGACTTTTCTTCTTTACCGCCCACAGATTCGAGTTCAGGTTCTTCAAGGACAAACTGGGCTTTATCTTGACGGAAGGTTTGGTTTATATGTCGGAAACGAACAACATTGAATTCCCAGCATTAAGTCCCTTGTACTTCATGCATAATGCATTCATGCCAAAGAATTCCAACTCCACACTGGCATTGGAACTCGACTGGACTCCGATCAAGGGGCTGAATGTCTACGGGCAGATTCTGATTGACCAAGGAAGAATGCCTGGGTTCGAGGGT
>CACZJR010000042.1 GCA_902781545.1 uncultured Spirochaetales bacterium
TTCCCTCGGTGAAGTCAAGTGTGCTGGTTGCGGTGCTCACGGGGCAAGTATCTCACAATTGACTTATTTTTTATATACCTCAGTATCCGTTGAGGTGATATATTTGTAAGCGACGGAGGGACGCCATGATAAAGGATCTTGCAGTTAAGAACAGAAGTTACCGCGCATATGACAGGTCAAGGAGAATCACAAGGCAGGAACTTGTTGATCTTGTGGACATGACACGCTATGTCGCGTCATCAGTCAATGACCAGCCGCTCAAATACTATATCGCCTGCGATGAGAAGGATGTGGCAAAGGTCCAGAAGATGACGGTCTGGGCAAAGGGGCTTCCTGAGCTCAACCTCCCATATCCGGGGACCGAGCCTGTGGCATTTGTGGTGATCTGCATTGACGAGAATCTCAGGGTCGGAGGAAGGAACTATCTGAGGGACGTCGGAGCCGTGGCCCAGACAATGCTCCTTGCCGCCGTGGAGAAGGGCCTTGGCGGAATCATGATCGGAAGCATAATGAAGGACAGCCTGAAGCAGTTCTTCAACATGCCTGACAACGTCGAGCCCAACCTTGTGGTGGCCTTCGGAAAGCCTGCAGAGGAGATTGTCCTGACGGAGTGCAAGGACGGCAACACTAAGTACTACCGCAATGCCGAGGGCAATATCCACTACGTGCCCAAGCGCAGCCTTGATGACATCCTTATGAACTGAGACTCTTCCACACAAAACTTCACAGAATGTAGAAATATGTGAAGTTTCCTCAAAAAAACGCATTTAATGTCCGCCCTTGTTATGCTCAAGACATCAACATACAAGGACGGACATTTTCATGGGACAGGCAAAACTTCTATTTCAGCGTTATGAGAAGAAATATCTGCTCACGGATTCCCAGTATGAGCAGGTGATCAAGGCATTTGACGGGAAGATGGTCGCTGATGAGTACGGAAGCTACTCAATAAAGAACATCTACATGGACACCGCGAACTATGACCTGATAAGGACATCTGTGGATGGTGCCAAGTATAAGGAGAAGATGCGTCTCCGCGCCTACGGCAACTGGGACAGGTACAAGAACGACAAGGTGTTCCTGGAGCTGAAGAAGAAGTATGACGGCATTGTCTACAAGCGCAGGGTAAGCATGAGCTTCACCGATGCCATGTTCTATGTCTTCAGCGGAGTCCGGCCGAAGCATCTTACAGACCTGCAGCTCTCCGAGTTCGATTTCTTCCTGAAAAGGCATCAGATTGAGAACAGGACGTTCCTCACATATGACAGGGAGGCTTATGCCGCAGCCGACGGAGGGGACCTCAGGATCACATTCGACAGGAACATCCGCTACCAGACAGACGGTTTCTCATTCGATGAGAGGCAGGCGGCAAATCTTCTTCCACAGGTGGGTGTCCTGATGGAGATCAAGAACCCTCTGAGCATGCCGCTCTGGGTCTCACAGATGCTCAGCAAATACAAGATAAGACCGTATTCCTTCTCCAAATACGGAGAGGTCTACAAGACCGATATCATCAAAGAGAAAAACAACAGCGAGGTGAAAGTATGTTCAGTTCAGTAATAGGATCAGGTTTGACATTATCGACATTTCTTCTTTGCTCGGCAGTCTCTGTCGTGCTGGGGATTCTCACGGCAATCATCTTCACTATCAAGAACAGGAGATCTTCCAGCTTTGTGCTCACATTATCCCTTCTGCCCCTGGCAGTACAGCTTGTGATCATGCTGGTCAACGGTAACATCGGAACCGGAGTGGCAATCGCAGGTGCATTCAGCCTGGTGCGTTTCCGCTCCGCGGCCGGTAAGGGCAGGGAGATAGCGGCGATCTTCATCGCGATGGCACTTGGCCTTGCAACCGGAATGGGCTATGTGGTGGCGGCGGCCATCTTCCTTGCAATAGTGGCAGCTGTGGTACTTGCGGTCTCAGCAATGAAAATCGGAAACGATGGCCTGAAACGGGTACTGAAGATACAGATTCCTGAGGATATGGACTATGATGGGCTATTTGATGACCTTCTTCAGAAGTACACCAGAAGCTTCAGTCTCTCAACGGTCAAGACGGTGAATCTGGGTACCCTTTATGAGCTGAGATATGATATCGAGCTCAAGGACCAGACTGTTCCGAAGAGCTTTTTGGATGAGGTCAGGGCCCGCAACGGAAACCTCAGCGTCAACTGCTGCCGCGTTGCGGAGAAAGACCAGATCTGAAACAGAAAAGGCTGAACGGGTAGACCGTTCAGTCCTTTTTTTTTCAATGGGTCTCCCAATAACCTAGCTTTTTACTTCCTTTGCGCTCAAGCTTATCCATGCCCTTGAGCTCTTTGATTATCTGGTTGATTCTTGAGATGCTCAGGTCTGTCTTTTGCGCGATCTCATCTGTCCTGATAGTCGGTGTTTCAGAGACAAGCATGTAGACGGATTCCTGTGACCTGTTCAGCATGCTGTAATCTTTCTTTGTTGATGATATCTCAAATGAGAAGGGGATTCTGACTGTGATATGGTTTTCCCCAAGCTCAAATGCCTGCCGGCCATACTTGCTCACAATCAGAGGCACACCATGACCTGTTTGCTCAACCATGTTGAGCTGCCCCATGATTTTCTGCAGTTTCAGGTTCACGGGGTGGCTGATTCCTGAGAAGAACTCATCCTCGGAAAAATCGACAGGTAGTCCTCCGGTTGAGATAACCTCCAGTCTGTCGTCAAAGATATAGATCGCAGGTGGAATGTTCTTTGCCCATCTGTTATGAAGGCATGCATTGGTCCATGCCTCCTTGAAACAAGAGGAATCAAACAGCTTTGTCTCCTTTCTCTCCAGTCCCTCACCCAGGATCACACGTGTCTCGTTCAGTGACTCCACATATTGATAGGCCTGTTGCATGGCCAGAAGCATGCATTTATATCCGTACTCATTTCTGATGATCATGTTCTGCTTGTCCTTGCCTGCGAATCTGACAACCTTGATTGAGCAGTCATTGAAATCAGAGAGGATCTCTGCAAGGACATTGTATTTCCCGTCAGCGGTGAGGAGCCCTGTGTTTCTCTCAAAGGTCTCCTCATTCACGGTCAGACCGTTTGTAATATACAGCTGCTTGAGCTGGGTGAGACGAAGGTCCTGATCAAAGCTCTCCATGCTGGTGATTAACTCAAATGAGTTTCGCAGCAGGAGGTCTTTCAGCTGCTCAGGTTCAATTTTCCTGTTCTCATCGCCGGACCTTATCCTGTATTCACCTCTGGCCGAATATGGCTTGTTGGTACCCTCAACCTCCACTATGATTATGGTTTTGCCCTCTCTCTCCTCAAAGAGGATCCTTGGTACAACAGAAGGTCTGATCTGCTCAGCTATGCCTCTTGATATCTCAGTGATGGTTTTGTTGCCGAGGGTGATTCCGCAGACTGAACCATCATCCCTGATGCCGAAAATGACCTTGCCCCTGCCGTTCTTGTTGAGCATTGCGGCAAGGGATTCTGTTGCCCTGTTCAGCTGAGATGTTGATTCCTTGAACTCTTCGAATTCTGATTCATGTATGTACTGCATATTCTATAGTTATTCTATAGTTTATTCTGCAGTAATGCAAGTTTTATTCTTTATATATTCTGCAGTCTGCTCAGCACATCTTCTTCTTGATGTCAGCAAGGCGGTTCAGGGCCTCGTAGAGGGTCTCGTCCTTCTTGGCGAAGTGCAGGCGGATGATGTCCTGGACGTCCTCCTTGAAGAATGAGGTTCCGGGAACGGCCGCAACTCCGACCTTCTCGGTCATCTCCTCGCAGAACTGGACATCGGTCTGGCCTTTCCTGAGGTACGGGCCGATGTTCGCAAGGACGAAGTAGGTTCCCTGAGGATCCGTGAAGGGGATTCCGATGCTCTTCAGGCCGTCGGTGAAGATCTTCTTCATATGGGCGTAGTGGGCGCCGAACTCCTCGTAGTAGCTGTCGGGGAACTCAAGGCCCACGACGGCGGCCTCCATCAGAGGGGACGCACATCCTACGGCGTTGAAGTCGTGGTACTGCTTGATCCTCTGCATGATCGGCTCCGGGGCAAGGGCATAGCCCAGTCTCCATCCGGTGACGGAGTAGGTCTTTGAGAGACTTGAGCAGCTGATGGTGCGCTCCCACATCCCCGGAAGGGTCGCCATGTAGGTGTGGGTGTGCCCCTCATAGACGATGTGCTCGTAGACCTCGTCCATCACAGCATAGACATCGTACTTCTTGCAGAGGTCGGCGATGAATGTCAGCTCCGCCTTTGTGAAGACCTTTCCGCTGGGGTTGGAGGGGTTGCAGATCAGGATGGCCTTGACGCCGGGCTGCTTCATCGCGTCCTCGAGGACCTGGAAATCAAAGTTGAACTCAGGCGGGATGAGCGGCACATAGACCGGCTCGCAGTCGGCCATGATGGCCTGGGCATGGTAGTTCTCGAAATAAGGTGAGAACATCACGACCTTGTCACCGGGGTTGGTGATTGCGAACAGTGTGTCGACCATTGCCTCGGTGGAGCCGATGGTGACGACCATCTCCTTCTCCGGATCCGGGGTGATTCCCATGAAGTGACCGCACTTCTTTGAGAGAGCCTGCCTGAAGTTGGGCGCTCCCATAGTGATGGGGTACTGATGAGGGCCCTGGTCACAGACCTCCTTGAGGCGGTCCGTCATTGCCTTGGGCGGATCAAAATCAGGGAAACCCTGCGCAAGGTTGATCGCGTTGTTTGCGATTGCGATTCTTGTCATCCTTCTGATGACTGACTCAGTGAAGTACTGGTTTCTCCTGCTCATCTCTTTCATGGTTCTGATCTCCGTTGTCTATTATGCGTTGCGGCCAAGTAGGAAAGCCTTCTTGTTCATCTCGACGAACTTTGCCGGGACGCTGGTCTCTATTGTATCAAGCCACTGCTGTTCTGAGAAGTCAAAGTGATTTGACAGTTTTCCCAGAAGCGCGAGGTTCACCGCTTTCTGCGATCCTGCCTGACGGGCGATTGAGAGGGCATCGAAGCACTCGAGGTTGATGTCCAGCGCCTTGAGCTTATTCTCCAGCTCGGACGGGTATTCCGCGGCCCCTGTGATTACAGGCATGGGGTTGATCTGCTGGGTGTTGGTGATCAGCGAACCGCCTTTCTTTAGGAAGTCGACATATCTTGCGGCCTCAAGGATCTCGAATGAGATGATAATGTCCGCCTGACCCTTGTCTATGACAGGGGAGAAGACTTTTTCTCCGTAGCGCACATAAGTGACCACGCTTCCGCCTCTCTGGCTCATTCCGTGGACCTCGGAGACCTTCACGTCAAGGCCTTTCTCCAGGAAAAGCTTTCCCAGAAGCTTGCTGGCAAGCAGTGTTCCCTGTCCGCCGACTCCGACAATCATTATGTTTTTTGTCATCTCAGGCCTCCTTCTTTCCTATGGCGTTCTGCCTGCAGAGCTGGGCGCAGACGTTGCAGCCCACGCACTGGGTCTGGTCAATGACGGCCTTCTTCCCGACAATGCTGATGGCAGGGCATCCGATTTTCATGCAGGCCTTGCAGCCGATGCACTTTGACTCATCCACGATGATCGGGCCGGGGTGCCTTACTGTCTTGAGCAGGGCACACGGGCGTCTTGAGATGATCACTGAAGGCTCTCCGCATCCGACCTCCTCCTTGACAGCCTCCTCGACCTGCTGGAGGTTGTAGGGATCAACGACCCTGACTCTCCTGATTCCCACAGCACGGCAGAGCGACTCGAGGTCGATCTTGGTGCATGGGTCTCCCTTGAGGTTGAAGCCTGTAGTGGGGTTCTGCTGGTGGCCGGTCATTCCCGTGGTGGAGTTGTCCAGGATTATCACGGTGGACGCGCTCTCATTGTAGGCGATGTTCACAAGACCTGTGATTCCGCTGTGCATGAAGGTCGAGTCTCCAATTACCGCGACCGTCTTTCCTGTAAGTCCTGCGGCTCCCGCCTTGTTGAAGCCGTGAAGGCCGGAGACGGAGGCTCCCATGCAGATCGTGGTGTCTGTGGCATTAAGCGGCGCGGTGGCTCCGAGGGTGTAGCATCCGATGTCTCCGAGGACTGTAAGGTTGTGCTTCTTAAGTATGTAGTAAAGGCCTCTGTGAGGACAGCCTGCGCACATGACAGGCGGTCTTCCCGGAATCTCCTCAGATAGCTTCGAGCCTGTTGAGTACGGCACTCCGAGCTTCTCGGCAACGATGTTCGGCATGAGCTCATCGATGTTTCCGAAGAGTTCTTTACCTGTTGTTTTCACACCTATTGAGCTGCAATGAGCCTCTATAATGCCGTCAAGTTCCTCAACCACTATGACCTTCTTTACCTTGGCCGCGAAGTCCTTGATGAGCTTTTCCGGAAGCGGATTGACCATGCCAAGTTTCAGCACGGGGTACTTGTCTGCGCAGACTTCCTTGACATAGTCGTAGCAGGTGGATGCTGTGATGATTCCAAGGGAGCTGTCGCTGCCTTCATCGATCCTGTTGACCGGAGCGGTCTCAGCCCATTCTGTCAGGGCCTTTGTCCTCTGCTCCACAACCGGGTGGCGCTTCTTGGCCATGCCGGGCATCATGATGTACTTCGCGATGTTCTTGACATAGGGTTTGTCCGGAAGCTGCTGTCTCTCAGAGAGCTTCACCGAGCTCTGGCAGTGGGCTATCCTGGTGCACATCCTGACAATGACAGGGGTGTCGAACTTCTCGGAGATCTCATAGGCCAGCTTCGTGAACTCCAGGGCCTCCTCAGAGTCGGAGGGGTCCAGCATGGGGACCTTTGCGGCAATGGCGTAGTGCCTTGAGTCCTGCTCGTTCTGCGATGAGTGCATGCCCGGGTCATCCGCAACCGCTATCACCATGCCCGCATTGACTCCCGTGTAGGAGATGGTGAACAGGGGATCGGCCGCGACGTTAAGTCCGACATGCTTCATGCCGCAGAAGCTTCTCTTTCCTGCAAGGCAGGCACCGAAGGCGCTCTCCATGGCGACTTTCTCGTTCGGTGCCCATTCGGCGTATATCTCAGGATATTTGGCGGCGAACTCGGTTATCTCCGTGCTCGGGGTTCCCGGGTAGCTGGAGACAAAACCGCATCCTGCCTCATAGAGGCCACGTGCGAAGGCCTCGTTTCCCAACATCAGTTTTCTTTCCATTTCTGTCTCTCCAAAATCTCAGGCAATCAGCTTGTGATCTGCTGCTCGACGAGGTTCGCAGCCCTGTAGCGCTCACGCAGCACCGGCTTCTCGATCTTTCCGGTGGGGTTCCTGGGGACATCGGCGAAGATGATCTTGCGCGGTCTCTTGTAGCGCGGAAGGTCGTTGCAGAACTCCACGATCTCCTCCTCGGTGCACTTCATGCCGTCCTTGACCGAGATGATTGCTGCCGCGATCTCTCCGAGTCTCTGGTGCGGAAGTCCAATGACAGCCACATCCTTGATCTTGTCGTACTTGCGCAGGAAGTCCTCGATCTGGACAGGGTAGAGGTTCTCACCTCCTGTGATGATGACATCCTTCTTCCTGTCCACCAGGTAGATGAATCCGTCGGCATCCTTCTTTGCCATGTCTCCTGTGAGAAGCCATTCGCCCTTGAGGATCTCCTCTGTGGCCTCCGGGTTCTTGTAGTAGCAGTCCATGACTCCGGGGCCCTTGACTGCGAGCTCACCGACCTCCTCGGGCTCGGTGACCTCTGTCTTCCCGTCATCCTTGACGATCTTGGCCTCCCAGAGGTAGCCCGGGATTCCGATTGCGCCGACCTTGTCGACGTTCTCCACTCCGAGGTGCACGCAGCCCGGTCCGATTGACTCGGAAAGGCCGTAGTTCGTGTCGTACTGGTGATGCGGGAACACCTTGAGCCAGCGCTTGATCAGACTCGGCGGAACCGGCTGGGCTCCGACATGCATCAGGCGCCACTGGTTGAGTAGATAATCGTCAAGCTTGATCCTGCCGCTGTCTATGGCGTCAAGGATGTCCTGCACCCATGGCACAAGGAGCCAGACGATGGTGCATTTCTCCTCAGTCACCGTCCTGAGAATCCACTCGGGCTTGATTCCCCTGAGGATGACGGCCTTGCCGCCTGTCATCAGGCTTCCGAACCAGTGCATCTTCGCACCTGTGTGGTAAAGCGGCGGGATGCACAGGAAGACATCGTCCTTTGTCTGGCCGTGGTGGTTCTGCTCTGTAAGGCAGGAGCTGTAAAGGGCCCTGTGCTTGTGGAGGATGGCCTTGGGGAATCCGGTTGTTCCGGAGGAGAAGTAGATTGCCGCGTAATCATCCTCGTTCAGGGAGATCGGCGGTGCCTCAGTTGATGTGAAACCCATCACTTTCATGCAGTTCTCTGTGTAAATCGGGCCATTATTTCCGACATAGAACATTGTCCTGACCTTGGGGATGTCATCTGCTATGGCATCCATTCTGGCGGTGAACTCGGGTCCGAAGACAAGGATCTCGACGTCTGCCAGATCCAGGCAGTATTTGATCTCATCGCTTGAGTACCTGTAGTTCATCGGGACCACTATGCAGCCCGCCTTCAGGACTCCGAAATAGATCGGAAGGTATTCGAGGCAGTTCATCATGAGGATTCCGACCTTTGTGCCGCGCGGGACCTCCCTGCTCAGAAGCAGGTTGGCGAAGCGGTTGGCCATCTGGTCGAACGTCCTCCAGTTGATCTCCCTCCTGTACGGGGAGTCGGTGGCGCTCTCTATGAGGCTGGCCTCACGCCAGGTGACTGCCTGGTCACGTTTCTCTGAAGGGCTCACCACAACAAGGGCGGTGTCCTGTCCGTAAAGTCTTGAGTTCCTCTCGAGGAAATCGGTGATGACCATGTTTATCTCCTTGGAAAACTATTGTTTTATAAATTAAGGTGTATGACCATTAAGGCACCAAACGGAGTTTAGGTCAATGAGCACAGGGACAAGTTGTAATAAATTATAACATTTTGTTATGATAATAACATTTAATCGGTTTGTTCTGTCAAAATCTGTCATCTACCGTCTCAAATTTACGCTTTTATGAGGATGCAAAGAAAAGTAATATATTATCGGAGGTTCATATGAGCGCACACGAGAAGTTCGGTTTCAAGTCACTTGAGGAGATAAAAGACAAGACAAATGCCCTTGGCCTGGATATCAGGTATGAGGAGGACCTTTCGGTTCTGGGAACACCGTACAGGATCGGCCATCTTCAGGCGGCAAACAGGTTCGCCGTTCTTCCCATGGAGGGTTGCGACTCAAATACGGACGGATCTCCGTCACAGCTGGTCATTGACCGCTATGAGAAGCTCGCGAAGGGCGGCTACGGCCTGATCTGGTTCGAGGCAAACGCCATTGTCCCTGAGGGCAGGGCGAACGAGCTTCAGATGATGCTCACCACATCCAATGTCTCGAAGTTCCGCGCTCTTGTGGAGAAGGTGGACAGCATCAGCATGAAGGAGCACGGCTTTAAGCCGGTGAAGATCCTCCAGCTGACACACTCCGGACGCTACAGCAGGCCCGAGGGGCATCTTGCAAGACCCCTGGTGCCGCAGCATGACCCATACCTGGACAAAGGCAATGAGGTCATCGTCTCTGATGAATATCTGGACAGCCTTGTCCAGCGTTATGTGATAAGCGCACTCCTGGCAAAGGAGGCAGGCTTTGACGGAGTGGACATCAAGGCATGTCACCGCTACCTGATGAACGAGCTTCTTGCATCCCACACGAGGGAGGGCCGCTACGGCGGAAGCTACGAGAACCGCAGCCGCCTGCTTCTGACGGTCATCCGTGAGGTCAAGAAGGCAGCAGGAGAGGACTTCATAATAGCAAGCCGCTTCAACGTGTTCGACGCACATCCGTACCCGTACGGCTTCGGATGCGACAAGGATGACATGTGGAAGTTCAACCCGGAGGAGCCTGTGCGCCTTGTCAAGGACATGGTGAAGGCCGGGGTTGGTCTTCTCTCCAACTCGGGCGGAAACCCGTACTACATCTACCCGCAGGTCACAAGGCCGTTCGACAAGTCAAGTTACGGAATCCCCACGCCTGAGGAGCACCCGCTTGAGAGCATCCAGAGGCTCTTCTATCTGACAAGCGTGGTCCAGGAGGCTGCAGGCGATGTCCCTGTTGTTGGCAACGGCTACAGCTGGCTCAGGAACTACCTCCCTTATGCCGCATCCGCTAACATCAACGCAGGCCGCTGCCGGTTCGTGGGACTGGGACGTGAGAGCTTCGCTTATCCCGATGCCCCCGCTGATGTCCTCAGGAACGGTGCGATGGATCCCGGCAAGTGCTGCATCACATGCTCGCTCTGCACCCAGATAATGCGAGACCACGGCACGACAGGATGTGTAATCAGAAACAGCAAGGTATACATGCCGATCTACAAGAAATTCAACGCCGAGGCGGTTGAGAGGGAGCACAGGTCATGAAGAGGACAGCGGTTGTTACAGGAGCAAGCAGGGGAATTGGTCTGGCCATAGCAAGGCAGCTGGGCCTTGACGGGATGAACGTGGTCATGGTTGCCACAGGACCCAGGGAGAAGAACAGCCAGGCCATCGCGGACCTGGAGAATCAGGGCATAACAGTAGGCTATGTCCAGGCAGACATCTCAAGGCATGATGACAGGCTCAGGATCGTCGAGGAGGCTGTGAGGCTGTTCGGGAGAATCGACGTCCTTGTGAACAACGCGGGCGTTGCCCCTCTTCAGAGGGCAGACCTCCTTGAGATGACAGAGGAGTCATTTGACAGGGTAGTGGGGATAAACACAAAGGGCAACATGTTCCTGACCCAGGCCGTGGCCAGGCAGATGATAGGCCAGGAACCGCTGAACGGAAGAAAGGGCGTGATCATCAACATATCATCCTGTTCATCTGTCGTCTCATCCGTGAACCGCGGGGAGTACTGCGTGTCAAAGGCAGGCATCTCCATGCTCACCACCCTTTATGCAGACAGGCTCGCATCGGAGGGAATCCTGGTCCATGAGGTCAGGCCGGGTGTCATTGACACCGACATGACAAGCACCGTACACGGCAAGTACAACAAGCTCATTGACGAGGGTGTGTTCCCGATCGCTCGCTGGGGAAAACCGGAGGATGTTGCCAACGCGGTAAGCGCGCTTGCATCAGACAAGTTCATGTACACCACCGGAAACTACATAGATGTGGACGGAGGCTTCCACATAAGGAGACTGTAGATGGACAGCAAGGCCTATGAGGTCGAGAGAATAAGCGTCTCCACATGCATTGTCGGAACAGGGGCCGCAGGCTACAACGCCGCCTGCCGCCTGAAGCGCCTGGGTCAGGAAGACATCCTGCTTGTCAGCGAGAACCGCCTGGGAGGCACCAGCCGCAACACCGGAAGCGACAAACAGACATATTACAAGCTCACCTTAAGCGGTGACTGCCCAGACAGCGTCTATGAGATGGCAAAGACTATGTTTGACGGCAAGGCCGTTGACGGTGACATTGCCCTGTGTGAGGCCGCCCTGAGTTCCAGGTGCTTCCTGCGCCTTGCCGAGCTGGGACTGCCGTTTCCCACAAACCGCTATGGCGAGTATGTGGGCTACAAGACAGATCATGATCCCAGGACCAGGGCCACTTCCATAGGCCCTTATACCTCCAGGGAGATGACCCGCGCGCTTGAGAAAGAGGCCGGAGAGCTGGGTGTCCCGTTCAGGGATCATCTTCAGGTGATAAGGATCATCTCCGACGGGGAGAGGTGCCACGGCCTGATCTGCCTTGATACGGACAGGACAGAGAGACCTCATTACGTGGTCATAAAGTCAGAGAATGTAGTCTACGCCACAGGCGGCCCTGCGGGAATGTACTCAGCCAGTGTCTATCCCCAGAGCCAGCACGGATCCTCGGGAATAGCATTCGAGGCAGGAGTGAAAGGGCGCAACCTCACCGAATGGCAGTTCGGCCTTGCCTCAGTGAATCCGAGATGGAATGTAAGCGGAACCTACATGCAGGCTCTGCCCCGGTTTGTCTCCACAGATAAGGACGGTAAGGATGAGAGGGAGTTTCTGATGGACTTCTTCAGGAGCCCTGAGGAGATGCTCTCCAACGTGTTCCTGAAAGGCTACCAGTGGCCGTTCGATGTCAGGAAAGTCGAGGGCGGAAGCTCTGTTATCGATATACTGGTCTATCTTGAAAGCTGCAAGGGCAGGCGTGTCTTCCTGGATTTCACCCATGACCCGGTTGACGGAAAGTTCAGTTTTGATGGTCTGAATCCTGAGGCATACCAGTATATTTCAAAGGCTAATGCACTTGTCAGGACACCGATTGAAAGGCTAAGGGTGATGAATCAGCCTGCCATAGATTTTTACAGGGACAAGGGCGTGGACCTTGAGGGACAGTATCTTGAGATTGCCCTCTGCGCCCAGCACAACAACGGCGGCCTTGACCTTGATATGTGGTGGCAGAGCAACATACGGGGTTTCTTTGTGGCCGGTGAGGTGGCGGGAAGCCACGGGGTGTACCGGCCCGGAGGATCGGCTCTTAACGCAGGACAGGTCGGATCCACAAGATGCGCCCAGTACATCGCGGGAAGCAGGTCAAAGAATGATCCGGATGGGGCGGACTTCGAGAGTCTTGCCTCAGGTGCGCTGAAGGAAATGACATCGGTCTTCTCCGAAACTGTATCCGGCAGCTCCAATGTCGTGGATCTGATCAGGCACTTTGAGGAAGGCATGAGTAAGCACTGCGGAGCAGTCAGGGATCCCGAGGCCATGAAAGGCTTTCTGTCCGAGGTCAATGAGATGATCGAAGGCTTCACCGGCAAGGTGAGATACAGTGATCCGAGGGATCTCAAGCTTGTCTACAGGCTCAGGGACATGCTCATATCCCAGAAATGCTACATAGAGAGCATGATCGATTATCTGATTTCAGGCGGAAAGAGCAGGGGAAGCGCGCTATATCATGACAAGAACGGAAGGCGTCCTTACAAAGAGCTTCCGGAGGCATTCACATTCTCTCTTGATGACGGGTCAAAGGACAGCCTGATCCAGGAGATGAGCTATAAGGACGGAAGCTGCACCTTCAGCTGGAGAAAGGTCAGAAGCATCCCTCAGGATGATGATTTCTTTGAGAATGTCTGGAGGGAGTTCCGCAAGGACGGAAACATCAGGTAGACTCAGTATCCTCAACTCTTATTCCGTCCAGGAACACGGCCTTTCCTTCCTGAGCGAATATTCCAAGCATTGTCCCTGTGAAGCAGTTGCCGCAGGTGCATCCTGTGGTCAGGCCGGAGTAAGAGATCCTGTCAACCAGCATGTCTGAGGCATAGAACTCATAGTTCTCTCTGGTTGTGACGATCCTGAGCTCAATGCTGTCTTTGCACCCTGTGATTTCCTTTTGCGCTGAAAATGCTCCGAGATCATGGATATGTCTGTAAACCGAGGCAATTGTCTTTCCGTTTCTTCTGCTGATCTCAAGACGGGCATGATAGTTCGTCTGAAGCCATGCGCTTACTCCGGCAGTGCCCTCAAGTGTCCTCAGGTCAAGCCGTGCAGTGAGCACCGAGCAGAACTCCGGCTGTCTGACAAGAAGCATTGTGGGGTGCCCCAGCGGCATCTCAAGCCTGTCCTGTCCTGCAAGGGTCATGCTGCCTGTCATGGTGTCCTGGATATAGCAGTCATCCTTGGGGACCCTGAGCCTGAGAACCGGGTAGGAGGAGAGGTCTTTCTTGAAATCAACGAACAGGCAGTCCTTCTTTCTCTGAAGAGCAGGGACTATGTCCTGCATCTCAAGCTCCACATGTCCGTTGTCTCCTATTACGGGCCAGCCATCCTGTGTCCATGTCACAGGAGCCATGAAGCTCTCGCGGCCGAGTGTGGTCAGAGGTACGCTGGTGTTCCTGCGTGTGGCAAGGAAAACTGCGATCCATCTGTCGTCTCCGATATCAATCAGATCTGCATGGCCCGTGCACTGTATGTCATGGCCCTTCCTGCTGGCATGAGACAGCACTGGGTTGAACGGACACTGCTCATAGGGACCGTGGATATCACGGCTTCTCAGGGCGCATACGTGATGTCCCATCCCTGTCCCGCCCTCGGCAAGGATCAGATAGTACCAGCCCTTTCGGAAGTAGATGTGCGGAGCTTCTGTGGAGCTTCCGCCGCAGCCAGCGGAAATAGGCCGGAACGGCTCAAGCATCTCGCCCGTGTCAGGGTTGATGAAGGCTCCGAATATCCCGCGTGATTTGGTGTATGGGTCAATCTCCCCGTTGGAGGTGTAGAAGCACCTTCCGTCCTCGGTGAAGAACAGGGAGGGGTCAATGCCTGTCTTCCAGATCACCTTGGGCTCTGTCCAGGGTCCGTGTATGTTCTCTGCCGAGACAACGAAGTTGAACTTCAGGTACTTGTTGGTGGTGACCATGTAGAAGCGCCCGCCATGATGGCGAAGCGTCGCGGCATAGAGGCCCAGGCTGTCAGGCGACCTGTCCAGATCCAGATGGCGCACTGTCTTGAGCACGCTGTCGCAATAACTCCAGTTCATAAGGTCCTTGCTCTCCCATATGGTGACGCCGGGGAAATACTCGAACGTGGATGTGACGATGTAATAGGTTCCGTTCGCAAAGCAGATGGATGGGTCCGGATTGAAGCCTGTGATTATCGGATTTCTGAACATGGTCTTAGCCTAATCCTGACATGTATTTGAGTCAACAGGCAAATTTTGACATGTCAGTTTTTAATCTGTCAATTTACAACTCGGGAAAACCGTTCTGATAATGGAAGTGAAACTAAGAGGAGACTGACTTATGAAAGCACTTAAGTCAAATCAGGGCACGGGCGAGGTATGTATAAGAGAACCTCTGTCCAAGCGGCTGAAGAAGGACTGGAAGAAGAACAAGGGTCTTTATTTCCTGTTCCTGCCGGTTCTTGCCTATTACATCATCTTCCAGTACGGACCCATGGCGGGTCTTTTCATCGCGTTCCAGAACTACAAGCCTATCAAGGGCATATTAGGCAGCAAATGGGTCGGACTGAAGAACTTCAAGGACTTCTTTGAGAGCTACTACTTCTGGAGGGTCCTCAGGAACACGATCAGGATCAGTATCACCAACCTGATCTTCAGCTTCCCCATGCCGATCATCCTGGCGCTTCTGATCAACGAGCTCAGGACAAAGCATTACAAGAAAGCCGTGCAGACAATCACTTATCTGCCGCACTTCATATCCCTGGTCGTCATAATGTCGATGCTTTCCGATCTGACATCCAGAAACGGAGCCATCACACAGTTCCTGGCCCATTTCGGATTCACTCCCACGACGATGCTCCAGGAGCAGAAGTACTTCCTTCCTCTTTATATTATCTCGGGTATCTGGCAGAACGTCGGATGGAACTCGATCATCTATCTTTCAGCAATCGTCGGAATTGACGCGGAGCTCTATGAGGCCGCCAAGATAGACGGCGCAGGAAAGATGAGACAGCTCTTCTCCGTCACCCTCCCGTGCCTGCTTCCGACTATCATCATCATGTTCATCCTCCAGATGGGCAAGATGTTCAACGTCGGCCATGAGAAGATACTGCTAATGTACAACCCGCTCACATATGAGGTGGCAGATGTCATCAACACATATGTGTACAGCCAGGGTCTTGTGAACATGAACTGGAGCTACTCCGCTGCAGTCGGAATGTTCAACTCGGTCGTCAGCTTCCTCCTTGTCTGGGGAACCAACAAGTTCAGCAAGAAGCTCAGCGGCTCAAGTCTTTGGTAAGGAGGTGCGGTATGTCAGAAGAAAAGAACATCGTGATCAAATCAAAGAAAGTCAGATATACCGTTGGCGAGCAGATCTTCCACGCGGTGAACGTGATTATCTGCGGACTGCTCTCACTTGCAGTCCTCCTTCCCATCCTGAACATCCTGTTCGGTGCATTCTCCGACCCGTATGAGGTCATGAAGCACTCAGGGCTGTTCCTGTATCCCGTCAAGCCGACACTGTATAATTTCAGCCTGGTATTCAGGAACCCGAGCATCCTCACCGGATACCTCAACACGATCTTCGTCGTTGTGGTGGGAACCGGACTCAACGTTCTTCTGTCTCTGATAGGAGCATATGTACTGTCCCGTAAGGATGCATTGCTGGTGAAGGGCCTGACGCTGATGATAGTCTTCACCATGTACTTCCAGGGCGGAATCATCCCGTCCTACCTGATTGTCGAGGGTCTTGGCCTGATCAACACCAGATGGTCCATGATCCTGCCGGGAGCCATCAGCACATTCAACATGATAGTCATGAGGACGGCAATGGCTCAGGTTCCGGACAGCCTTCCCGAGTCAGCCATGATCGACGGCGCCAAGCACCACCAGGTCCTGTTCCTGATCATGACACCGCTGTGCAAGGCCACGGTCGCGGTCATTGTCCTGTACTATGCGGTTGCGCACTGGAACTCATGGTTCGGCGCGTTCCTGTACCTCAGGGACAAGAGCAAGTATCCGCTTCAGCTGATCCTTCGTCAGATCCTGTTCCAGGACGAGACCAACAGCATGGCAGCAGAGTCACTGGCTCTCTCAAGTGAGGCAGTCAAGTACGCCACAATCGTCGTGGCCACGGTTCCGATCCTTGCAGCCTATCCGTTCCTGCAGAGATACTTCGTCAAGGGCGTCATGGTCGGCGCGGTGAAGGGGTGATGAGATGATTATCCCGGGTATGGTAAGCGCGACATTCAAGGACAGGAGCATAGACGATGTCCTGGCCGTCATGGGCAGGGCTGACCTGCATGCCATTGAATGGAGCGAGAACCATCACATAAAGGCCGGAGATATCGCAACGGCCCGTGAAACTGCAGCCAAAACCGCAGACAAGGGCATTGATATCGTCGGATACGGCTCATATTACAGGCTCGGTGAGGGCATGGACATAAGGACAAGCCTTGATACTGCCAGCGCCATGGGCTGCACCCAGATGAGGATCTGGGCGGGGGCAAAGGCATCGGCCGAGGTCTCCGAGGAACTTAGGTCTGACCTTGTCCAGGAGCTCTGCCAGGCTGCTGAGATAGCAGGATCCTACGGGATCATCCTGAATCTGGAGTGGCACAAGAACACACTGACCGACACGAACGAGTCAGGCCTTGAGCTTCTTAGGCAGGTTGATGACCCATGGGTCAGGACGCTCTGGCAGCCGACCCAGGCCCTTTCCTTTAATGAGAGAGCCCGTGGTCTGGAGATGATTGCCCCGTATCTGTCCTACCTGCATGTCTACTACTGGGACGAGTCAGGTAGAAGACCCTTCAGTGAGGGTCTTGAGCACTGGAGAAGGTATTTCTCGGTACTGGATCCGGCAAGTGTTTATCCTGCGCTTCTTGAGTTCGTGAAGGACAACACGGAAGAGCAGTTCCTTATGGATGTAAAGGCTCTCAAGGAGCTTATTGAAGAGATTTGAGAAGGGAGATCAGTTATGGCTGACATGCATGTTGAATGCTTTGACATGATTAATCCGTTTGTGATTGCCTCAAGCCCCGCCACAAGGGGAGCTGACAATGTTATCAAGAGCTCTGCCTGCAAGCCGGGTGCGATCACAATGCGCAACTTCGGACACGGTATGGGCGGAGGCGGCTACTTCTATCCGTCATTCGATGCTGTACTCAAGGGACAGCCCGCATTCCATTCCCACGCCGTAGGCAAGCAGCTTCCTGACACAATGGCCAATCTGGACCAGTACTGTGAGGAAGTAAGGCGCGCAAGGCGCGACATGTATCCGGAGACAAAGCTTTGGGCAAGTGTCGGTCATTATCATGACATCGAGAAATACCCTGACTGGAAGGACAGGTGGAAGAAAGAGGCCCGTGAGGTCGTCGCAGCCGGAGCTGATGCGATTGAGCTTCATTTCAACACTCCAGGTGTGGCGACAGCCTCAGACAGGCAGTTCAACTATTATCAGCTTGTCTCAAACTGCACCAAGATGATCAAGTCCGCTGTTCCCGGAACCCCTGTCATGGTCAAGCTTGCCATTGAGGACTGCGACTGTCTCACCTCCATCCGCGAGGCAGTGGCTGCCGGCGCCGATGCAGTTGGTCCCACAGCCAGATGGAGGGCATTCTACTTTGACCTGGACTATAAGACCACTCAGCCCAGACCAGGCTCGGGTTATGGCGGAACACAGGCGAACCCGCTTGTCTGCTATGAGATCGCCGATGCCCGCACAAGGGGAATCACAATCCCCATGTACGCTGGCGGCGGAGTCTTCTCCTATGACCAGGCGCTGAGGTACATCATGGCCGGTGCGGAGATGGTCCAGCTCGGAGCAATCGCATGCTCGGGTGGAATCAAGGTCTGCGAGAGGATAATCAGGCAGTGCTCTGACTGGATGGACAAGAACGGATACGCAAGCGTCAAGGACCTTCAGGGCGTGGCCCTGGAGCTCTTCAACATGAGCGGAGAGTTCTCAAAGAGAAGACAGGACAGGCTCGGAGAGGCATACAGG
>CACZJR010000043.1 GCA_902781545.1 uncultured Spirochaetales bacterium
TGATCCCGACAAAGCCTATGACGCCCAAAAACGACACACATACAGCCGTTATCATTGAGGAGAGCAGCAGAGAGACAAAACGGAGGGCCCTTACATTGACCCCCACTGAGATTGCAACCGCATCACCGCTTAAGAGGGCATCGTATCTTCTTGAGAGAAACAGGAAGGCCAGAATCCCCGCCCCTACGACAATCAGCATTATGAGGTCCGTCCTGTAAGTCGCCCTTCCCAGATCACCGAACGTCCAGATGACTGCCGCAGAGAGCCCCACATCCGTGGCATAGAACTGAAGAATCGTCGTTGCCGCCGTCCAGACAGATCCGATCGCTATTCCGGCAAGCACCACGATGTTCGGAGAGAAGCTCCGCATCCTGCAGAGCCCCAGGATCAGCAGAATCGATATGACCGCGAACAAAAATGCCATTATTGACGTGGAGAACGGGTTTGCCACCGTATCGATGTTCAGGACATTGTTTCCTGTGTTCAGGAAGCCTCCGGCAAAGGCGATTATCGAGAGGTTGGCCCCGAACACGGCTGCATTTGACACACCCAGCGTTGACGGACTTGCCATGCTGTTGTTCAGGTTCGTCTGCATTATCAGGCCCGAGACGGCCAGTCCCGCACCCGCGATCAGCGCGGCAAGGACCCGGGGCAGCCTTATGTTCCATATTATCCTGTTGTTTGCCACAGTGCTCTTCCTGGCAAGAGCCCTCACCCCGTCGGCGACCGACATGCGGGAGGATCCGACGAACAGGCATACGAACGCCATGAGCACTACAAGAACAAAGAGAATGAATGCCGTAAGTCTTTTCCTGCTGGAATCAGAGATCACCGGACGCACCACCTGTTGTCCCAAAGGACATTCTGAGATATGAAACTTCTGTTTCTGATGCGCCCTTCATGAGCGTGGTTACATGAATGATAAAAGAAAACCGGCAGTCTTTCAACCGCCGGCCACAATCTAAAATGAAATCAGAATCACTCGCAGATCAGCATCGTGTTAGGATCAAGCGCCACTCCTGCAGGATGCGGGATGTTCTTGCCGTGGTCCTTGACGACGGTCATGATGACGCGGCTCTTCTCATCGTTGTAGTGCAGTCCTATCAGGACATCGATCTTTCCGAGATACGGATCCATTGTGACGGGGACACCGTACTCTGTGAACTCGACGTTGGGTCTTGCCGGTGACACGCAGAACCAGACCTCGATGTCCATCTTCTTCGCGAACTCCTTGATCTTTGACACGTCCTCGTCAGAGGCCATGGTCAGCTTGTAGCCGTCGAAGAATACGGCATCGGCCTTGAATGAGCCCTGGTTGATGAGGGTCTCGAGGCTTGCGAGGATCTTGTCCACGCCCACGCCTTCCTGTGAGAAGTTCATCATGACGCGGTTGCTGCGGATCGTCTGGTAGACGTCAAAGGCATCGTCCAGGCTGCGGAACTCGGAGATCTCACGGAAGGCCTCCTTGTACCAGTTCATGATGTGCTCCACGTTGGCGCCGAATGACACGTGGATGACGTTCTGTCCGCGGAGGATCTTGTCTATTGCCAGATGCACCATGCATGCTGTCTTTCCCACACCGTGGCGTGATGCAAGCACACCGAGGTTCCCGCGGCCGAGACCGCCGTTGATTGAGTTCTCGAACACTCTGATCGGGCTCTTCTTTATCAGTTCTGCAACTTCCATGCTATGTTTCCTCTTAAATTCAATGATACACCAGAAATCACTTCTTGGCCTTATCTTTTTCTTCCTTCTTCTTTTTGAGCTCCTCACCGATTGACTGCGGGACCTTGGCGTAGCGGCACACCTCCATGGTGTACTCAGCCTTGCCCTGTGTCATTGACCTGAGGACGGTTGAGTAACCGAACATCTCGGCAAGCGGCACCTCAGCGTCAACAGTGCAGACGTTGTTGTCCTCCGTTGAGCTGACGATCATTCCCCTGCGCTGGTTGACGGTTCCGAAGATAGCTCCCTGGAACTCTGACGGTCCTTCGATCTCCACCTTCATGATCGGCTCCAGGATTGTCGGCTTTGCCTTGAGGAATGCCTCCTTGAAGGCCGCAATGGCGGCTGTCTGGAACGCCATGTCAGAGGAGTCAACCGGGTGCCATGCTCCGTCGTTGATGCAGACACGCACGCCGACAATCGGGAAATCAAGCTGCGGACCCTTCTTCATTGCGGTCTGGAAGCCCTTCTCGCAGGACGGGATGTACTCTGTCGGAATTGCTCCGCCCTTGACCTCGTTGATGAACTCGAAGTCCTTGGGCTCCTCGTCTGAACCCGGATCACTGATGATAGGCTCGATATAGCCTGCCACACGTGCGAACTGACCGCTTCCACCTGTCTGCTTCTTGTGGGTGTAGTTGAACTCCGCCCTCTGGCTGATTGCCTCGCGGTAAGCCACCTCAGGGGCTCCGACTGTGACCTCACAGTTGTACTCACGTCTCATTCTCTCAACGTAGACGTCAAGATGAAGCTCTCCCATTCCCTTGATGATGGTCTGGTTGCTCTCAGGATCCACGTAGCACTGGAAGGTCGGGTCCTCCTTCATGAAGCGGTTGATGGCCTTGCTCATGTTGTCCTGGCTCTTCTTGTCCTTCGGATGTATGGCAAGAGAGATGACCGGATTCGGAACAAACATTGATGTCATGGCATACCTGAGTCCTGCACCGCAGAAGGTGTCACCGCTTGCGCAGTCAATGCCGAACAGGGCTGCAATCTCACCGGCTCCGCACTCTGTGATGTCCTCCATCTCGGATGCATGCATCTTGATGAGTCTTCCGATCCTGAAGCGCTTTCCGGTCCTGGTGTTGATAAGCTCATCACCCTTGCGCAGCTTGCCCTGATAGACTCTGATGTAGGTCAGCTGGCCGTAGCGTCCGTCCTCAAGCTTGAAGGCAAGGACAACCGGTGTCTTCTTGTCATCCGCCTCAAGGACAACCTCTTTCTCGTTGTCATCAAGGTCCAGTGCCCTGTTCTCAACGTCCCTCGGCTCAGGAAGGTACTTAGTCACACCGTCGAGAAGCGGCTGTATTCCCTTGTTCTTGTGAGCGGATCCCACAAAGACCGGGCACATCTTGAGAGAAAGGGTCCCGCGTCTGATTGCGGCCTCGATCATCTCAACGGAAGGCTCCTCTCCCTCGAGGATCATGTTCATGAGATCATCGTCGAAGTCACTGGCGCTCTCGATCAGCTCCTCACGCTTCTGCTGGGCCTCCTCGAGCATTGACTCGGGGATCTCCTCAATGCGGAGGTTTGTGCCGTTGGGCTCGTCAAAGTAGATGGCCTTCATGTTGATCAGGTCAACCACACCCTCAAGCCTGTCCTCAAGTCCGATCGGAAGCTCCACCAGGACAGCGTTCAGGTGCAGTTTCTCGCGCATCTGGTTGACTACACGGTACGGGTTGGCACCGGTTCTGTCGCACTTGTTGATGAATGCGATCCTTGGGACCTTGTAGCGGTCCATCTGTCTGTCGACTGTGATGCTCTGGCTCTGGACTCCGCCGACGGAGCACAGCACCAGGATTGCCCCGTCCAGGACCCTGAGGGACCTCTCGACCTCGATCGTGAAGTCGACGTGGCCCGGAGTATCAATGACATTGATCTCATATCCCTTCCAGTTGACGCTTGTGGCGGCACTGGCGATTGTTATTCCTCTCTCCCTCTCAAGCTCCATGCTGTCCATGGTGGCTCCGACTCCGTCCTTTCCATGGACTTCGTGGATCGCGTGGATCCTGTTGCAGTAGTACAGGATCCTCTCGCTGAGGGTTGTCTTTCCGGAATCAATGTGCGCGCTGATTCCTATGTTTCTCATCTTTGACAGTTCTGTGGCCATCTTTTCTTTTTAAAACCTCAATATTCTTTTCTGAAATTCCTTATCTCTAAAAACGTTGGAACACTATTATATTTTTAAAAAAACATCAATCGAATTTTGCGTCAATGAAGAAAAAAAACGATGCACCCCGTTTTCGAGGTGCATTGACTGATCAGATTTCAGGATCAGCCTCTTCCGAAGGGAGTTTGACTTTGATTGCTATGGTGTGGTCGATCCCAGGGAAAGAGGAAATAAAGTTTCAAATGATAACAGAAATGATAATGGAAATGAAACTTTAAATGACACTATAAATGAAACTATAAATGACACTTTAAACGCAACTGAGAGCAAGGTCTTGAAGATTGTCTCAACAGACAGGAATGCGTCAATCACCTCTATCATGGGTGAAACCGGGCTTTCCCGTTCCACGGTCATAAGGAATCTCCAGAGCCTCGTCGAATCAGGCAGGATTGTCAGAGACGGCTCCAGAAAGAACGGCCGCTGGAGAATTGTCTGACAGTCTCTTCAGCACCTTTTCATTTTCTGCGCGTAGTTATATGATACTTGGGTATTATTTTATAAACATGGTGGAACTATGGACATCGAAGTAAAGAACTTTCACCCGCTGGAAGTCAAGCTCCTGAGGCACGTCGCCCTTGGAGAGGACATCACGGCAGAGAGAATCGTCAACGAGTTGGATTACAAGATCGGTCAGTGCAACCAGGCATTCAGCTGGCTGTGCGCAAAGGGCTGTCTGAAAGAGACAGGCCGCAAGACCATCGTCACATATGAGCTGACCGAACTGGGCCAGGCACAGGCCAATGAAGGCACCCCCGCGCAGAGGATCTTCGACCTGCTCAAGGGCGGAGAGCCGCTCTCCCTTCCTGAGATCGCGGAGAAGCTGGGCCTTGAGAAGAGCGACATCGGATCCGCATACGGCAGCCTCTCCAAGGCAGGCACGTGCGCAATGAACGCCGAGAACAAGGCATTCGTGAAGAATGACCAGCTCCCGGCAGACGTGGCAGAGACCGCCGAGCTTCTGAGGAAGGGCCTTAACGGACCTGTCGATGAAGCGACAATGACAGAGCGTGAGAAAGCCCTCATGGGCCGCATCTCCAAGAAGCGCGGCGCAGCCGGCAGCCCCTACAAGATGAACGAGCGTGAGGAAGTCACATACCAGATGACAGAGCTCGGTGAGGAGGCCAAGGAGGCACTTCTGAAGGCCAACATCACCGGAGAGGAGATCGGAGTCCTCACCCCGCAGATCATCGCAAGCGGATCATGGAAGACGGCAAGCTTCAGGCCATATGGTCTTGACGCACCCGTCCAGAGGCTCATCCCCGGACGCCACAACCCTTATGCCAACTACATCCAGTGGGTCAAGGACAAGCTGACATCCCTCGGATTCGAGGAGTTCGACGGACCGCTTGTGGAGAACGAGTTCTGGAACGGAGATGCCCTCTTCATGCCTCAGTTCCACAGCGCACGTGACATCCATGACGTCTACTACGTCAAGGAGCCCAGACACTGCAAGGAGATCGAGGAGCCATGGCTCACAAACGTCGCCAACACCCATGAGAACGGCGGAAACACCGGCTCACGCGGCTGGCAGTACAAGTTCGACCATGAGTTCACAAGACGCCAGATCCTCAGAAGCCAGGGAACAGTCCTCTCAGCCCACCAGCTGACAAAGGCAAAGGTCCCCGGAAAGTACTTCGGCATTGTACGCTGCTTCCGCTTTGATGAGGTCGATGCCAAGCATGGCGCGGACTTCTACCAGACAGAGGGAATCGTCATCGGAAAGGAAGCCAACCTGAAGGACCTTTTGGGACTGCTGAAGATGTTCGCGGTCGAGGTCGCAGGAGCAACAGACTTCAAGTATGTGCCCGGTTACTTCCCGTTCACAGAGCCCTCGATTGAGATCCACATCAAGCACCCGGTTCTGGGATGGTTCGAGATGGGCGGATCCGGAATCTTCAGGCCCGAGGTCACAAAGAGCCTCGGAATTGATGAGCCGGTCCTTGCATGGGGCCTCGGAATCGACAGAATGGCCATGATGCACCTTGGAATCAATGACATCCGAGACCTGTTCTCACCGAACATCGACAGTGTCAGGACAAGGAGGGGTAACTGATGCCTAAATTTGAGACAAAAGAGAAATTCCTTTTCAGCCTTCTGGGCAGAGAATACACGGATGACGAGCTTGAGCAGGTCTTCCCCCGCGCAAAGGCGGAGCTTGACGAGCATGACAAGGCAAACGGAGTCTTCAAGATCGAGCTCAACGACACCAACAGGCCTGACCTCTGGTCCGCGATGGGTCTTGCAAGACTTCTGAAGAACTATGAGGACCCTCAGGTCAGACAGTATGACTTCTTCTCCTCAAAGTGCTTCACCGCAGACAACAAGGGCCGTGAGCTCCATGTCGGAAACCGCGCCAAGGAAGTGCGAGAGTTCTCATGCGGCTTCGTGGCAAGCGGCAAGACAGTCGACGAGGATATCCTGCTGACACTGATCCAGAGCCAGGAGAAGCTCTGCTTCAACTTCGGACGCAAGAGACGCACCATCGCAATGGGAATCTACCGCAACAACCTCATCCAGTACCCCATCCACTATGACGGGGCTGATCCGGACAAGACACACTTCGTGCCGCTTCACATGGAAGAGGACCTGACATTGCGCGAGATCCTTGAGAAGCATCCGAAGGGACAGGAGTACGGCTACATCATCAAGGACAAGCCGGTGTACCCCTACCTTTATGACAATGCAGGAAAGGCCCTCTCCATGCCGCCTGTGATCAACAGCGCCTATGTCGGAGCGGTCGAGATCGGAGATGACAACCTCTTCGTGGAGATGTCAGGCCCGATCCTCAAGGACATCCTGCTCTGCGCATCAATCATGGCAGTGGACATGGCAGACCTGGGCTTCACCATCGAGCCTGTGAAGGTCATTTACCCATATGAGACAGAGTTCGGAAAGGAGATCACCGTCCCCTACTACTTCCAGGACTCACAGAGCTGCACAATAGGCGAGATCAAGCATGTTCTCGGAGAGGACATCAACGTGGAGGATGCAAAGGACGCGCTTCTCAGGATGGGCGTCTACAGCGTCTCAGACGGTGACACGATCCACATCACATGCCCAGAGTACCGCAATGACTTCCTGCATCCTGTTGATGTTGTCGAGGATGTCATGATCGGCTACGGTCTTGAGAACTTCGAGCCCACAATCCCGCGTGACTTCACAGTCGGACGCCTCACTCCCGCAGAGGAGCTGGGCCGCAAGGTAAAGGACATCATGGTCGGAATGGGCTTCCAGGAGATGATCTACAACTACCTCGGATCCAGACGCGAGTACGTGGACAACATGCACATCAAGGGCGATAAGGTCATCATGATCTCCAACCCGATGAGCGAGAACTTCGAGGCCGTCAGACCCTCGATCATCCCGTCACTTCTTGAGAGCGAGAGCGTCTCAGGCCATGCCACATATCCGCACAGGATCTTCGAGGTCGGCAAGGTCGCATACCTTGAGCCGAGTGACAACAGCGGAACAGTGACCCGCAACAGCCTGGGCTTCATGTCCGCGGACGGATCTGTGACATTCAACGATGCCAACAGCTTCATCAACACACTGATGTACTTCCTCAGGGTGGAGTACACACTGGCAGTTCCCGAGGATGACCCGAGGTTCATTCCCGGACGCTGCGCAGACATCATTGTCGGAGGAAAGAAGATCGGAATCTTCGGCGAGGTCCATCCTGCCGTCCTGGAGAGCTGGGGCTGCGGAATGCCTGCAATCGTCGCTGAGATCGATCTTGACTGCTTGCTGTGATTGAAAAGGACAAATGCATCGATGCCCTGCGCATGATGCTCAACTCAAGGTTCTTCGAGGAGAAGACGGAAGAGCTCTTCAAAGCCGGACTCATACACGGGACCACCCATCTGGCCAACGGCCAGGAGGCGGCCCAGGCCGGCCTGTGCATGGCACTTGATGACGGTGACTGGATTGTCCCCACACACAGGTGCCACGGATTCACCATCTGCAAGGGCTCATGGCCTGTTGCAATGTTCGCCGAGATGTTCGGCTCGCGTCAGGGTCTTGCAAAAGGCCTTGGCGGCAGCATGCACATGCCGGACAAGGAGAACTGCAACCTCGGATCCTCCGCTGTTGTGGGCTCGGGAGTGCCTCTTGCCACGGGAATCGCCTTCTACCAGAAGTTCCAGAGCACAGGAAGCGCCGCATTTGCCACATCAACTGCCCAGAACCCCAAGGACCTTGCCCCTGTTCCGGTGAAGAACATCAGCGTGGCCATCTTCGGAGACGGAGCCTCCAGCCGCGGAAGCGTCCATGAGTCCATGAACCTCGCATCCATCTGGAAGCTCCCGATGCTCTTCTACTGCGAAAACAACCGCTACGGCATGTCAGCCCCGAGCGACAAGATGATCAGCGTGGACCAGATAAGCTCAAGGGCGGCAGCCTACAGCATGCCGGGAGAAGTGGTTGACGGCAATGACTTCGAGGCAGTCTACAACCAGGTCCTGAAGGCCTGCGAGTACATCAGGAGCGGAAAAGGGCCCTATCTTCTTGAGGTCATGACCTACCGATTCAAGGGCCACTCAAAGAGCGACCGGCGCCTTTACCGCACCAGCGAGGAAGAGCAGCAGTGGCTTCAGAGAGACCCGATCCTTCTTTTCGAGCACAAGATGATTGAGAGCGGCTATGCCACTGAAAAGGAGATTGCCGCCATTGAGGAAGAATGCCGCAAGGGCATTGACCTTCAGGCCCAGACTGCGCTGAAGGAAAGCGGAGACAAGCTTACGGAGGCTGAGGTACTGGACCTTGTCTACGCATCTGAAAAGGAGCGCCCATGACATTCCGCGAGGCAATCAGGAAAGCATTGTCTGATGAGATGTCAGCAGACAAGAACGTGGTCCTCTTCGGCGAGGATGTCGGAGTCTACGGCGGCTGCTTCAAGGTCACCGAGGGACTGTGGAAGGATCATCCGGACCAGGTCATTGACACCCCGGTCTCAGAGGAAGGCTTCACCGGCATGGCAGTAGGAGCTGCGATGATGGGTCTGAGGCCTGTCGTCGAAATCATGTATGCCGACTTCTACACGCTGATCTTCGACCCAATTGTAAACCATGCCGCAAAGACGCACTTCATGAGCGGCGGGCAGTTCTGCTGCCCCATCACGGTCAGACTCCCAGAGGGAAGCGGAACAGGACACGGCGCACAGCACACCCAGAGCCCGGAGGCTCTTTTCCTGAACGGAACCGGACTCAAGATTGTGGCCCCGTCCAATCCTTCTGACGCATATCACCTATTAAGGGCATCGATCAGGGACAACAACCCCGTACTGTTCTTCGAGCACAAGCTCCTGTATCCCATGGACGGTGAAATCTCACCCGAGCCGGTGAGCCTGGGCAAGGCCAAGGTGATCGGAGACGGACATGATGTGACAATCATCGCCTACTCCCATGCCGTAGCAACCGCATTGGAGACAGCAGAGCTTCTCAAGGGAAGCGCGATTTACGCCACGGTGGTGGACCTCAGGACCCTGAACCCCCTGGACAAGGAGACGGTCTTTGAGCAGGTCCAGAAGACAGGCCGTGCCGTCCTTATCCAGGACCCCAACGGAATCGGAGGCATTGAGGCTCAGGTATGTGCGGCGATCTGCCAGGACAGAAAGACATTCTCGTCATTAAAATGCCAGGTGCTTCAGTTCAGCGGAAAGGACACACCAATTCCGTTCTCAAAGGACCTCGAGAGACTCACAATCCCTCAGGCCTCTGATATAGCTGTTGAGATAGGAAAGCTGTTCTGAGGTTCAGGCCCCGACAAGAGTCCTGAACTTATCCGAGAAACCCTTAATCCTCTCTTTGTCATCACAGGCGGCAACACCTTGGAAAACAGGGCTCCTTCCGCCACCTTTGGCGTTGATTTCTGCAAGAAGAGGCCTAATCAGGCTATTGAAGTCAATCTTCTCGAATCTGCCTTTCAGGGCAATCAGCCACTTTGTCCTGCCGCCCTCAGGGCATGTGACAAGCATGGCAATGTCATCGAACTCCAGCACTGCCTGCGCATAGTTCTGCAAGTCCGCTCCCGGAGCGCACCCCATGATGCAGATTCCGTCCGCTCCGGTCATGTCTCTGACTTCCGTCAATGCAAGACGCCTCATCGCAACGCCTGCTTCGGCCTTTGCCTCGCTCAATGAGGCAAGTGTCTCAGCGACCTTTGACATAATCTCATCCGTCCTGCAGCTGAATGTCCTGTTCAGGTCCCGTATCACCTTGCTGTCTGCGATCAAGCTCTCAATGGCCTGCCGCCCGCAGCTGAAATAAAGTCTCACATGGCCTCTGATCTGCTCATGGCCCAGGCAGTAGATTATGCCGATCTCACCTGTGCGTGCGACATGGATGCCTCCGCAGGCTATGCGGTCCACGTCCTTGATCTCAACAATTCGGACATCGCCCTCCACCTTGATGGATCGCCTGAGACCAAGGGCCTCGGCATCCTTGTGGCTCATCTCGTGGTAGATTATCTCGTGGTTCTCCCGGATCCTCTCATTGGCGGCAAGCACAAGCTCATCTATGATGCTGCCGTCTATGGCGCTCCTGTCCGTCTCTATGGTCAGGTACTCATCCCCCTGATGGACCGCCACAGTACCAATGCCGAACATCGTGAACAGAAGGCCGCTGAGCATGTGCTGCGCGGCATGGATGACCATGAACTTGTATCTGTGGTCCCAGTCAAGGACAAGCTCAAGGACATCGCCCTTGTTGATCCTGGCTTCCGGCTCCAGTATCAGGACAGAGTCCCCGTCATCGGCCTTGCGGGTATCAAGCACGTTGTACTGTCCCAGCTTTCCCCTGTCACCGGGTTGCCCGCCGCTCTCCGGGTAGAAGATAGTCCTGTCGGTGCGGATCTCGGTGGCCTTGTCGGAGCGTGAGACGTCAGTGACGGTGCATGTGATGCGTGAGAGGTAGGTGTCCTGATAATAAAGCTTTTCCATGGCCTCTATATTACTTGAATTATCCCAAGTTGTCTAAGCCGTGTTTTTTTATTATCTTTTGGACGTCGGAAGACAGAGGAGAACAACATGGCACGCATTAAATCCGCATGGGAGATCGCACTTGAGAAGACACAGGACATCCAGATCGATGAGGCAAAGTACCGCAGCGACACGCTTCTCAAGGACGGAATGGCCCTTGCAGGAGGATACCTGAACAACACGGACCAGGTGCTGGATGTGGTTGCCTCGAAGTATGCGTCCTACAGCACGGAGGACAAGGCCGTTGTCAGGACCGGCATGGTCAACACGATCATGTCCAACATCAGCCTCCCGTCGGATGACATCTACCAGATGCGCTTCCAGCGTACATGCGACCTCGTGAACCTCGTCACAGGCGGTGATGCCCAGGCAGACGGCCTGATGCACCAGATCGGAGACTTCCTCCAGCAGTACCTGGATGCCAAGAGCGCCTTCGTGGACCGCATGAAGGCCCAGATCCAGCAGGCCATGGAGAACAACCCGGAGGGTGTGAACTCCGCCCAGTACTCACAGATCATCAGCCAGAACCTCAAGAAGATGGACAGCCAGTACGGCGATGCCCTAGAGAACACCAAGGAGTCACTGAGACAGCTTCTGGGCTGACTTAAAGCTCTGATTCCTTTGCGGGGATGGCTGTGCCGTATGCGAATGCGGGCGTTCCGTCATCTCCCATCCTCACATCATATCTGATTCTATAGGGGATGCGGGCATTTGTGAGAGGCAGGACAATGTCAACGTTCTCACCCCTGTCCACCTTCTCCATTATCTGCCTGTACTTCTTCCCCTCAGGGAAAATGCACATCTCAATCGCGGGCTCAGGATAATTGGTGACAAGCTTGGGAAGTCCCAGCACCTTCTGACACCTGAAGCATGGGTGCATCTCCTTTGTGCGGATGTCATATTTCCAGAAGTAAAGGTCAATCTGCTCCGCCGCATGCTTGAACAGATCCTCCCTCTCCCTGATCTCATCAATCAGGTGCATGTTGCTCTCCCTCAGCCTGATCTTGTCGGTTATGTCCTCCACGCTGAGATAGAAGATGCTGCTCTGGACCTTCCTGGTCAGGAACCTCAACCTGTTGAAGCCCCAGAAAACCCTTCCCTTGCCATCGATGTTCTCAGAGCATGTTATGCAGCTGGTCTCCTTGCCTGTTCTCTCGGATTCGGCCATCGCATTCAGGAATGCATCTGCAGTTTCCCTTGAGAATCCGTTTATGATGTCGTACTGTCTGTCAGCATAGCTCTTCCTGTCCACGCCTATCATCTCAAAGAACTTGTCATTCATCCTCAGGGCAGATACCTTCCCGTCGGAATCAAGGCTCAGGATCGCCGCACCTCCGACATAGCTGTTGAAGATCAGGGTCGACTGTGAGTTGATGTCAAAGAAATCCAGTGACCCGGTGTCCTTTTCTGAAGGAAGAGCGTCAAACGCGTCCTTCCCTGACCTGAGCAGTCTCCCGAAGCACTCCGCATCCATGGGACGGGAGAAATAATAGCCCTGCATGAAACGGCATCCTATGGTCTTCAGGAAATCTGACTGGCTCTTGGTCTCCACACCCTCTGCAATCACCGGGATGTCAATTGCATGGGCAAGTCTGACAACCGCCGTGACAATCTTGCCGCAACGCTTGTACCTGTCATTATATGAGAGGAATGCGGAATCCATCTTTATGATGTCCAGGGGAATATCCTTCAGCGTGCAGAAAGATGAGTAACCGCTTCCGAAATCATCCATCTCGATTGCGAATCCCATCTCCCTGAGCCTCTCCAGAACGGTTATGAACTGCTCGGTATTCTCTGCGAATGCCGACTCCGTGACCTCCAGATGCAAGTCGGAATGCTTGAGGCCGTACTTCCTTATGATGGAGTCAAGCCTGTCAGAAAGATCAGCATGGTAGAAATCCACACGTGAGACATTCACGGATATGTGATCAATTCCAATGCCCTCTTTCCTCCATCCGGAAAGGCAGGCGCAGGCCTTGTCCCAGATGCTCTTATCCATCTCATAAATGAACCCGTTTTTCTCGAATTCAGGGACAAACTCACCGGGAGAGACCACCTTTCCGTCATCCATCAGCCATCTGACAAGGACCTCGGCACCTGTCATGGCACCGGTCTCAAAGTTATACTGCGGCTGGAAGAACGGTACAAAAGCACCGCTGCTTAGGGCATTTGAGGCAACTGAGTCTGATATCGGATGCAACACGGAAATCCTCCATAACTCTCTGCAAAAACCGGAGCCTGTCTGGCGTGGGCTTACAAGACAGGTCTCTCTGCAATTGTATTTTATGCGAATGTCACAGCATAATTATACCTAAAAAACAGCCCATGTAAACAAAAGAATAAACGTATTTGCACCTTGTAAACCCAGTGAAATGCAGGTTATTATGTCCGCTGGAGGAGCTGATGAGAATATCCACAAAAGGCAGATATGCCATGTGCGTCATGATTGATCTTGCGGAGCATTACAAGGAAGGACCCGTGGCCCTTAAGGACATAGCCGCAAGGCAGAACATATCAAAGAAATACCTTGAGCAGATAGTCTCATTGCTGAACCGCCCGGATTTCCTGAAGACCATCAGAGGGGCCCAGGGAGGCTATATGCTCGCCAGGACCCCCGACAAATACACGGTGGCAGAAATACTCAAGCTCTCCGAGGGCAGCCTTGCACCGGTTCCCGACCTGGATGACCCGTCAGAGGCCGCTGCTGCCGCAGACTACCAGCTGCTTCCCCTCTGGCAAGGTCTCTATGACGTTGTCAACAGCTATCTTGAGGGCGTGACCCTCCAGGACATCCTGGACAGGCGCATGGACAGCTTCGACTACAGCATCTGATTTGGTGTTCGAACCGGTTTTTCACTATAGGCATAAAAGTTTTTCACTTTAAACAATGTTTAGCACGGCTTAAAGTGAAAAACTACAGAAAGGAGATCAAATCAGTTTTGAATATGCTTCTCGCTCAGTCAGTGAAAAGCGGTGTTGACAGGTAGCGGTCTCCGGTATCCGGAAGCAGGACCACTATTGTCTTGCCCTTGTTCTCAGGCCTCTCTGCAAGCTTTGTCGCGGCAAAGAGCGCCGCACCGGAAGAGATTCCCACAAGAACACCGTCTCTTCTTGCCACTTCCTTGCCTGTGGCAAATGCATCCTCATTGGAGACAGGGATGATCTCGTCATAGATCTTGGTGTTCAGGGTGTCAGGGACAAATCCAGCACCTATTCCCTGGATCTTGTGGGGACCTGCAACACCCTTTGAGAGCACCGGTGATGTCTCGGGCTCAACCGCCACAACCTTGACTGCAGGATTCTTTGACTTCAGGAACTCACCTACTCCTGACAGTGTCCCGCCTGTGCCTACGCCAGCCACAAAGATATCGACCTTTCCGTCTGTGTCAGCCCAGATCTCAGGGCCAGTTGTTGCCTTGTGGGCTGCGGGGTTGGCAGGGTTGACGAACTGTCCCGGGATGAAGCTGTTCGGAATCTCCTTTGCAAGCTCATCCGCCTTCGCGATTGCCCCTTTCATGCCTTTTGCCCCTTCTGTGAGCACAATCTCTGCTCCATAGGCCTTCAAAAGGTTGCGTCTCTCAACGCTCATCGTCTCTGGCATTGTGAGAATAGCCCTGTATCCCCTGGCTGCGGCAATGGCCGCAAGTCCTATTCCCGTGTTACCGCTGGTGGGCTCAATGATAACCGAGTCCGGCTTCAGGATTCCCTTCTTCTCAGCATCCTCGATCATTGCCTTGGCAATCCTGTCCTTGACGCTTCCTGCCGGGTTCAGGTACTCAAGCTTGACAAGGATCGTCGCCTGAAGCCCGTGTGCCTTCGAATAGTTCTTAACCTTCACTAGCGGTGTTCCGCCGACCAGCTGTGTGATATCCTCATAAACTCTAGCCATAACAGCCTCCCCTTATCCAATTTCAATTGGCGTTAAAATCATTTTCTACTAAACCTACTGGTTTACTTGGTTATATGTTACACCAAACGGCATGCTCCTGTCAATAGAAACCGAAAACATTTTATCTTGCACTTGTCAGCAGGAGCCCAAACTGTTAGAATCCTTGTTTGGGTAGTCGCCCGTTCATCAATGATATCTAGGAGGACTTGTCATGGAAGCTGGCAGTAGTAGATTATTCGCAGATTCCGACCCTGTGCCTGATTCAAGGTCCTCCGTTTTCATACGCTGAACCCATTCAGACAATAGTCACCATCTGCACTGATTCACTCGTCAACTCTTAACAACAGTTCAGGGAGAATTTGTTATGGCACAGCATAACGTAAGTGTTGAAGACACATTGAAGGTATTGGTTGACAACAAGAAGTACTCAACCGTAAAGGATGTCCTGGTCACAATGAACCCGTCAGATATCGCATCGATATTCGACGAGCTTGCAGAGGACCAGCTTCCCATAATGTTCCGCCTGCTCCCCAAGGCACTGGCGGCAGACACATTCGTCGAGATGGACCCGGACAACCAGGAGCTTCTGATCAAGGGCTTCTCGGACACAGAGCTCAAGCAGGTCCTTGACGAGCTCTATATAGATGATGCCGCGGACATCGTCGAGGAAATGCCGGCGAACGTCGTCAGCAGGATCCTGAGGCATGTCACCCCGGACAGAAGACGCGAGATCAATGAGATCCTGCAGTTCCCGGAGAACAGCGCAGGATCGATCATGACCACGGAGTATGTCTCGCTGTCCGCCGACATGACAGTCAAGGAAGCCTTCCAGAAAATCCGCGACACCGGCGTTGACAAAGAGACCATCTACACCTGTTATGTCCTCTCAAGGTTCAACAGGATTCTCGGCCTTGTCTCAGCCAAGGACCTGATGCTGGCAAAGGACCAGGATGTCACAGTAGAGACGCTCATGACCACAAATGTCATCACGGTGAGCACCCTGATGGACCAGGAGGAAGTTGCCAAGCAGCTCTCGAAATACAACTTCCTGGCCTTGCCTGTCGTGGACCGCGACAACAGGATGGTCGGTATAATCACATTCGACGATGCCATGGATGTCATGGAGGAAGAGGCAACTGAGGATATCACGATCATGTCCGCTCAGACGCCTTACGAGAAGTCATATCTGCGCACCTCCCCATGGGAGCTCTTCAAGCACAGGATCCCATGGCTGATGCTCCTGATGATCTCCGCAACATTCACAGGTCTGATAATCACAAGTTTCGAGAACTCCCTGGCCCAGCTTGTCATCCTCACCGCATTCATACCCATGCTGATGGATACCGGCGGAAACTCAGGATCCCAGTCATCTGTCACAGTCATCCGTGCCATCTCACTCGGAGAGCTGGATGTGAAGGACCTGGGCAAGGTGCTTCTCAAGGAGTTCTCCACCGCCCTGATGTGCGGCCTTGCGCTTGGTGTTGTGTGTTTCGGAAAGGTGATGCTTGTAGATGGACTCCTGTTCGGCAACATGGCTGAGGCAGTCACTTACTCTTTCCCGAGAGTGGCACTTGTGGTCAGCCTCACAATGTCCCTTACTGTCGTGATGGCAAAGCTCATCGGATGCACGCTGCCGATCGTGGCAAAGAAACTCGGTTTCGACCCCGCAGTGATGGCAAGCCCGTTCATCACCACAATCGTCGATGCCCTGTCCTTGCTGGTTTACCTGAAGATAGCCACAGTGGTCCTCTTCTGAGGCCACTGCCTGTCAGAAATACTTTCTAAGTCCCAGACCGTCCTTGAACTCGAACCTCTGCTCGAGGAACTTCGAGCACAGCCCTATCAGCGTCCCGTTGATCAGGGCGCAGATGATCGTGCCCCACTTCACGCCCCTGAACACGCCGAAGCCGAAGAAGATGAACGAGAGGATCACGCCTATGAGACAGGAGCAGATGTCATATCCGGTCTTGAACCTGTGTATCTCCACCCCGTATTTCGAGGAGACCTCCTTGACGAACAGCTCATAGACCTCAGGGGCGATGTACGTATGGAAGAAAAGCGCAATCCCTATTGCGCAGAGCACCATCCCGAGCGTGTAGTATGTGATTCTCAGCGCCATGTTCTCCATGGGCACATATGATACCAGGAGCATGCAGAGATCCAGGATGAAGCCGTAGATCACAGCGGTCACAAATGAGAAGAGATAGCTTAGCTTGAACCTGCGCAAGACCAATGCCATGATTATCAGCAGCACGGCCTGCAGCGTGTACTCCGCCATGCCGAATGTGAAGAAACTGTAGGTCTCGGAGATCTTGAGGTGCAGGATATAAGCCGGGGCCACGACCATGGACACACCGAAATCCGGCTTTTCCATGAAGGCAACTCCCAAGGCGACGAATATCAGCCCGAGCACATAGGCAAGTTCAGTGTAAAATGTCTTTCTCATCTGGCCAATTGTACTATAACATTAGTGCCATGGGAAAGATTGATTACGATGAACTGAACGCAATGCTGGCATCAATCACCGAAGGTGTGCCGTACACCATGACAAACCTCGCCAATGCCTCCGCACTGCTGTTTGAGAAGCTAAGCGACATCAACTGGGCAGGTTTCTACACAATCAAGGACAGCAAGCTTGTGCTGGGCCCGTTCCAGGGCAAGGTGGCATGCACCATCATCCAGATCGGCAAAGGCGTCTGCGGGACAGCCGTGGCCACGGACAGCACACAGCTTGTCCCTGACGTGCACAAGTTCCCCGGCCATATTGCCTGTGACAGCGCAAGCAACTCTGAGATCGTGATTCCGATACACCGAAGCGGACAGGTCTTCGGCGTCCTGGACATAGACAGCCCCGTCTTTGACAGGTTCTCCGAAGAGGACAGGATTGGACTTGAGGCATTTGCCCGGATTCTTGAGTCTGTGATTTGAGACAAGTTTAGGAGGAGTCAATATGTTGGAGACAGGAACAAAAGCACCGGATTTTGAGCTGCAGGACCAGAACGGGAAAACCCACAGGCTCTCAGACTACCAGGGGAAAAAGGTCATCCTTTACTTCTATCCAAAGGACAACACCTCAGGCTGCACGAAACAGGCCTGCGGCTTCAGTGAGAGAAACCCCCAGTTCAGGGAGAAAGGCGCAGTGATCCTGGGCGTCAGCAAGGACTCTGTGACATCGCACAAGAAATTCGAGCAGAACCACAACCTGGGCTTCACCCTCCTCTCCGACCCGGAGCTGAAAGTGATCAAGGCCTATGGTGTCTGGCAGGAGAAAAAGCTCTACGGCAAAGTGACTATGGGTGTGGTACGCACCACATACCTGATTGATGAGAGTGGTATTGTGGTGAAGGCTATGGGAGGCGTCAAGGCCGCAGAGAACCCCCAGCAGATGCTCCAGATGCTCTGATCATCCGTCCATCTCAGGAAAAAGTTCAAACTAAACTTGAGTTTACATGCCTGAAAAATTGAACTCTTCAGTTTTTTAAGCGGCTCAAGCACACTTTTGTGGGGATGAGTAGTCTCTGGATTTGGTGTGCTTTCTGCTTCTTTCCCAGATCTTGAGGAAGAAATACCTTGTGTCCCGATA
>CACZJR010000044.1 GCA_902781545.1 uncultured Spirochaetales bacterium
ATCAAGTTCAAGGGCGTGAACCACCACGACACGGACCCGAAGAACGGCTACTGCATGACGGCGAAGGAGATCGAAAGGGACCTGAAGCTGTGCAAGCAGTTCAACATCGATACGGTGCGCACCTCTCACTATGCTCCGGATCCGCTTCTTATCGAGCTTGCCGCGGAGTTGGGAATCTACATAGTGGATGAGGTGGACATCGAGACCCACGGGGTGCTTGTCGGAAAGCTTCCGCCCACTTACAACAGATTGTCCAACGACAGGACGTGGAAGAGCCACTACCTGAGCAGAACGGTCCGCCATTACCAGAGAGACAAGGCGCTTGCCACTCCGATCATCATGTGGAGTCTGGGCAACGAGAGCGGCGGAGGATGCAACACCAATGCCACTTATGAGTACTTCAAGAGTGTCTCCGACATCCCCGTGCATTATGAGAGCGCAATCTACATAAAGCGCAAGGCATATGACATTGCATCACGCATGTATCCGCCTGTGAAGGAGCTTCATGAGATAGGAGAGGGCACCTGCAAGACAAGTCAGTTCATGGACCGCCCGTATTTCATGTGCGAGTATGCCCATGCCATGGGTGTTGGCCCGGGAAACATCGAGGGCTACTGGAAGGAGATCTACAGCTACGACGGCCTTATCGGAGGATGCGTCTGGGAGATGAACGACCATGCCGTTGAGCATGAGGACGGCTCTTACACTTACGGCGGGGATCACGGGGAGTGGATCCATGACGGCAATTTCTGCTGTGACGGCATATTCTATCCTGACAGAAGACCCTCAACCGGTGCATGGATTGTGCGCCACGCATACAGACCCATACGTATCAGCAGGATAAAGGACAATCAGTTCGAGATCTTCAACACCACGGCATTCACCAAGGGCAGTGACTTCCTGATGAAGATCAGCATCTCAAACGGCAGGAGCTTTGACTTCAGGCCGACTGCGGAGCCTTTGGAGAAGGAACAAATTGAGTTTGATCTTGGAGATGTCTCAGGTGACTGTTTCCTCACTGCAGACACATTTGACAGGAACGGAAGGCTTGTCTCTACGGAGCAGATATGCCTGAATGAGCGGATCCTGAAGGCCGGAGACGGGGAATGCGATATCCGCATGGCTGACAGCCTGCCAAGGTGGTTCAGCATGAAGGACGGATCTCCTCTCATTGCCTGTGAGACTGATGATGCTAAGGGGATTCAGCTGATGACAGCCTCGGATCCGTTCACGATCCTCTTCAGGGCAGAGACTGACAATGACAGCATCAACTTCGTGGCAAAGCCCATGCGCAGGTGGTATGGCGAGAAGACCACACTTCTGGGATTCAAGCAGGAGGAGAAGCGTGCTGTTGCAGAGTGGGCGGTCAAGGTGAACAGAAGGTCATTCCTCTGCTCTGACCTTTATGAGGGCTGCATCATGCCTGACGGGAAAAAAGGAGTGCTTGTCACAAGCCTCCTGCATCCGATGAGGGTCAAGGGAAAGCTTCCGAGATTCGGAAAGGCATTCAGGCTGGACGGGTCCTTCAAGGATGTGCGGTACTACGGACGCTGCGGGGAGTCATACATCGACATGAAGGAGCAGTACCCTGTAAGGGAATGCGCTTGCACCGTGGATGACATGACTGAGCCCAACGTGAGGCCTCAGGAGAGCGGAAACCGATGCGACACACGTTATGCGGAGGTCTCTGACGGTAGATGCAGGATCAGGTTCACTGCCGTGGACAAGCCGTTTGAGCTTGGGATTAAGCCGTACAGTGATACCGAGCTTCTGAAAATGAGACACAGGAAAGATGAGCAGAAATCCGGAACATATGTTACAATCAATGCGTTCCAGCAGGGTATAGGCACAGGAAGCTGCGGGCCGTACACGTTGGATGAGCATTGCTATGATGCATCAAAGGACTACATGCTAAGATTTGTGATAACAAGGGAGTGCTGAGAGATGATTGATCTTTTGAAGCTGGTAGAACAGGTCAAGGACATTGTGAGGGAGGCATCTAAGTTCACAAGAACGGATTCCTTCTCCATCACCGAGAAAGAGGGCGAGTCATGGAACATCGTCACATCCGCTGATGTTGCGGTGCAGGATTTCCTGCAGCAGAAGCTTCAGGAGCTTGTTCCCGGATCCGGATTCGAGGGTGAGGAGAAGCATATGATGGATATCGACAAGGAGATCTGCTGGATTGTGGATCCGATTGACGGTACCACAAACTTCGCAAGAGGAATGCAGCAGTCCGGAATCTCCGTCGGAATGCGTCAGGGCAAAGATCTTGTCCTTGGTGTGGTCTACAATCCTGATCATGATGATCTGTTCTGGGCAACAAAGGGCAACGGAGCCTTCCACAATGGCAAGAGAGTCCATGTCTCCAAGATGGATTTCGAGCATTCGGTGATCTGCACCGCACTTTCCCTGTACCGCAAGAACCTCGCCGAGATCTGCAGCAACGTCCTGAACGAGACTTATCAGCAGTGCGCAGATTTCCGCCGCTTCGGTGTGGCATCGCTTGAGATGTGCTACCTGGCAGTCGGAAGGGTTGACCTTTATTTCGAGATCAGGCTGTATCCGTGGGACTTCGCCGCATCAGCTGTGATAATCCGTGAGGCGGGCGGCTGCATCAGCACAGTGAAGTGGGGCAACGGAAAGGCAGAGCTATCCGATGATCTGATCCTGGATGTCCCGAGCCCGATACTTATCGCGAACTCCAGAGCCAATCTTGAGAGACTGGGCAGTATCGTGACCAAGCACATGGCAGGCCTGACAGAAGCCGATTACAAATAAGGCTTAAAAAGATAAAACAGCACAGAAACCTGTTTTTTGGTTTTTGTGCTGTAATTTTTTCAAAAAGTGACAGTATGAAACCGGCTTTTCCGGCATCTGTGCTGTTTCAGATTATCTTGTACTTCGTAAGGAAGTCCTTGACCACCTGACGGTACTCGTCGGTGTGGTCCCATATGCTCTCTGCATGCTCAGAGTCCTTGAAGAGGTGGATCTCCTTCTTGTCCTTCTTTGCGCCGTAGACATCATAGATGAGGTGTGTCGGGACGAATGTGTCATGGTCTCCCTGACAGAAGAGCATGGGTACATCAATGCGCTTCACTGTCTCCTCCGGAGCAACCTTGTCCATGTCCAGCTTGTAGCGGGCCTTGAGGATCATGCTGCCGACATTGAGGATCGGGAATGCCGGAAGGTGCTTGCTTCTAAGGTTTTCCCTCATCTCCTTGCGCATTGTGGAGTAGCCGCAATCCTCCACCACGAAAGAGAGCCAGGGGATCTCCGGGGCTGCCATCATGGCTGTGGCGGAACCCATGGACTCGCCCTGAATACCCCAGACTGTGTCCTCCGGGAAGAACTGGCGGACGTAGTTTGCCAGCCCGATCAGGTCCTTGTGCTCATAGAGGCCCATTGTGCAGAATGTGCCTGGACCCTTGTCGCTTTTCCCGTGGCAGCGGTGATCGAATCCTATGACGCTGAAGCCCAGCTCCTGATAGATCTTGCCGTATGTGAGCATTGTTATGTGGTTGCTTGTCCAGCCGTGGCTCAGGATCACGGCTCTCTGCCTGCCGTCAGGGAAGGTCCTTCCCTCATCTGCGCGGATTATTCTCCCGTAGAGGTTGTATCCGAACTCCGAATGGTATGTGAACTCCTCGACCTTGTGGTTCTCAAGCACTGTCAGGGGATCTATCGTGCACTTGTGAAGCAGGACCTGATCCCTTGAATACTCATATGTGTGCACGTTCGGATGCACGACAATGGTCGCGAACATGTTTGCGATAAAGTAGATAAGAACAAGAAGGACAACAAGAACCGAGGCGATGATAATTGCAGCTAACATTTACAAAACTCCTAGCGCCTTTATTTTACATGGCAATTTAGCATCAAGAAAGTCTTTTTTTTAATCCGATAATATGGGAAAATGACATCTAGAATAATTGTGTTAAAAACAATTTGTTCTGCTTTAGGAGAACTGATGTCCCGAATGCCATTTCTTATTCGGATAGCCCGCTGGACCTACGGCCGCATGCTTCGTGCGAACGGCAAGGTCAGTCTCAGAAACGAGAGCGGCGCTGATCTCAAGAAAGGACCGTACCTCTATCTGATAAACCATGTGGGGATCATGGATCCTGTAATGCTCTCCGCTGTCCTTCCGCAGCATGTGCGCTGGGTTGCCGGAGCATATCTGTTCAAGAACTGGTTCCTCAAGCTTGTCATAGGCAGATGGTGCACGGCAATCCCCAAGCAGCAGGGCCGCAGGGACCTGTCCATGATCAGGAACATCCGCATAGCATTCCAGAACGGGGACAATGTAGGCCTGTTTCCGGAAGGTACCCGAACATGGGATGGCGAGATGATGCCCGTAAACTATGTTTCACTTGCCAAATTCACCAGAATGTATAAGGTTCCGGTGCTTTTGGTGCACCTTGAGGGCGGCTATGCCCATCATCCGCGCTGGGCTGATTTCAAACGCAAGGGAAAGGTCGTTGTAAACGTCAAATACCATCTGAGCGCCCAGCAGATTGAGCAGATGCCTGTTGAGACCCTCTCCGAGACCCTGCGTGATTACATGCATTTCTCAAACGATGAGTGGAAGCAGACGGTTGACTACAGCTATGTCTGCGACAGAAGGGCAGAGGGACTTCAGAGACTTCTGTACATGTGCCCCAAGTGCAACAGCCTTGACTCAATGAGCACCAATGGAAACAGGATCACATGCTCATCCTGCGGTGCAATAACCGTGCTTGACGACATGGATAACCTGACATCAGTAGACATTCCGTTCACCACGCTCAGAGAGTGGCATGAATGGGAGGCCGCCCAGGTCTGCAGGATAGAGGGCTTCCCGAAAGAGGACGGTGTGCTGCTTCAGACGGGCGATTCCGACAATGACGGTGAGCTCAGGACAATATCAGAGAAAATCACCGTTCAGCTCAAGAACGACATTTTGTATGTGGACTGCGGAAGTGACTGCCATGGCCAGAACCACTATGAGCTTCAGATGCACAACATCACATCACTGATACTGAATGCCAAGCAGACCATGGAGCTGTTCTGTGACGATGTCCTTTACCGCATCAGGCTTCTTCCTGAGGCCAATTCGCTTAAATACCAGGAATATTTCATCAACAAGATCAAATCCGCCAGAAAGCAAGGAGGAGATAAATGAGTTACATTCATAGTTCCCACGATTTCACGATCGTCATTCATCTGTGCATCATAGCATGCGCGCTTTTGCTGGGCTCAACGCTAAGGTCAAAGATCAGTTTCCTTCGTAAGTACCTTATACCGGCTCCGATGATCGGAGGTGTGTTCCTCTTTATTTTCTACAACTACATTGCAAAATACCTGAACCTGCAGTCAGGAAAGGCTTTCCTTGAGGAGCTGATGTTCCATCTTCTGAACATCTCGTTCATAGCCATGCAGCTCAGGATTCCCGCCAAGAAGGAGAAAGCGCAGAGGAAGGGATCGCTTTGGGCTAACGTGACTGCGCTTCTTGCCGAGTACGGCCTCCAGTGCTTCTGCGGTCTGTTCGCGGCATACTTCATTCTCCGTGCACTGCTTCCCGGATCATCTGTGGCAATAGGTCTGACGCTCTGTCTTGGCTTTGAGCTTGGACCCGGACAGGCGGAGTCAATGGCAAAGGTCTGGGAGGGCGCTCCTTACAACGTGGCGCATGCAGGCGATGTGGGTCTTACCATGGCCGCAATCGGTTTTGTTGTAGGATCAGTGGTGGGAGTGTTCCTGATCAACCGCGCCGCACGCAAGGGCTGGCTCAGCTCAGAATATGTGGAGAAGCTCCGCAACAGAAAGAACGGAACCGACTTCCTCAAGCTCAAGGAGGAGAGGGTGCCCACCAGCTTCCAGACAACAGTCAGTGAGTCAATGGACTCATTCACGCTGCATATCGCTCTGATCCTGGTCGTTTATCTTCTCAGCTTTCTGATTCTTGCCGGACTTGAGTGGATTGTGGCAACATTCGTCGGAGGAAAGGTCCTTGAGGCAGTTCAGGGTCTTTGGGGAATTAACTTCGTCGTGAGCATGCTGTGTGCAATTATGGTCCGCAAGATCCTGATCGCGGTTCATGCGGAGCATGTCATAGACAACCACACCTGCAACAGGATCGACGGAATTGCAGTCGACATCACCGTTGCAGCATGTCTGGGAGCCATCAGCATAGCGGCTATCCGCCAGTACTGGATTGTGATACTTGTTCTCTCCGCAATCGGTATCCTGATCACATGCTTTATCACACCGTGGTTCTGCTCAAGGCTTTTCAAGGACTTCTCATTCATGAGGTTCCTCATGATATTCGGAACCGCCAACGGAACGCTTCCGACTGCACTCTCGCTTGTGCGCGTCGTGGACCCTGACTTTGAGACACCTGTTGCACAGGAGTACGCGAACTCCACAGGCCTGATGTTCGTGTTTGCACTGCCAATCCTGGCCTTGGTCAACTGGCCGGCAAAAGGAAAGGTCCTTGGCTTCATGGGCATTACCGCCGCCTATGTTGTGATTGCCTTCATCCTGTACCTTAAGCTTGCCGGAAAGAGGGCGTTCGCCAAGGGCGGATACTTCTACATGGACAAAGAAGCCCAGCAGTGATAATAAAAGGCCGGTTTTCCCGGCCTTTGAATTATAAATCTGAATTATTAAAGCACTTTACCCAAAAAATCCTTGAGTCTGGGGCTCTGAGGATTCTCGAATATCTGCTCCGGGGTGCCGTCCTCAACGATCTTTCCGGAGTCCATGAAAATCACCTTCTTTCCGACCTCACGCGCAAAGCCCATCTCATGGGTGACTATGACCATTGTCATGCCTGTCTCTGCAAGCTCCTTGATGACGGACAGGACCTCGCCGACCATCTCCGGGTCCAGGGCAGATGTGGGCTCGTCAAAGAGCATCACCTCGGGCTCCATCATCAGTGCGCGCACAATCGCGACCCTCTGCTTCTGACCGCCTGAGAGCTGGATGGGGTAGGCCGATGCCCTGTCTCCCAGACCGACTCTCTCAAGAAGCTGAAGAGCCTTCTTCTCGGCCTCGGCCTTGTCCATCTTCCTTACCTTGATGGGTGCAAGCGTCATGTTCTGGAGGACTGTCTTGTGAGGGAACAGGTTGAAATGCTGGAACACCATTCCCATCTTGCGCCTGTAGAGGTCTATGTTCTGGCGGACCTTCTTTCCGTTCTGGTCCACATGGTATTTCTTTGTGATGTCAACACCGTCAAAGATGACTTCTCCGGAAGTGGGGACCTCCAGGAGGTTCAGACATCTGAGGAAGGTGGACTTTCCGCTTCCTGACGGACCGATCACAACAACGACATCACCTTTGTTGATCTTGTATGAGACATCGTCCAGGGCCTTCAGGCCGCCGTTGTAGAAATGCTTGCAGAGGTTGTTTACCGTAATTATGTCATCTCTTGTCGCCACGGCTCATCCTCCTCTCAAAGTATGCGATTATCTTGCTGGTCGGGAATGTCAGGCAGAAGTAGACTGCTGTGGCAATCAGGAGCGGCTCAGCTATCCTGTATGTGGCGCCCTTTGTTGTGGCAACCGCGTACATGATCTCCTGTACTCCGATAGTGTAGCAGATGGATGACTCCTTGATGATCGTGACAAACTCGTTGGCGATTGCCGGAAGAATGTTCTTGATGGCCTGAGGGAGCACTATCTCCATCAAAGTCTGCCTTGAAGAGAGTCCGAGGGACCTTGCTGCCTCGGTCTGGCCATGATCGATTGACTGGATTCCGGCCCTGATGATCTCGGACAGGTATGCTCCCGAGTTCATTGACAGTGCCACGACTCCGGGGAAGAAACGCTCGAACCTGATGAAGCCGAAAAGCTTGAAGTTCGGCAGGTTTGTCTTTGCGAACACCACGTAGTAGATGATGAAGAGCTGGACCAGCATCGGGGTGGCCCTGAAAAGCTCCACGTAGGCTGTGGCGAACCAGGATAGCGGCTTGATCTTCGACATCCTCATCAATGCCAGGGCAAGGGCGAGGATGAAGCCGAAAAGAACCGTCAGGGCTGACAGCGACAATGTGCATATCAGCCCTTCCTTGAACAGTTGGATATATTGCCAGGTCTTGGCGAATCCTGCGGATGAGAACATCTGTCAGACCTTAATTAAGTAAACCTTCGATGATGTTTCCGGTCGCCTTCTCGTTGGCCTCTGCGACGAATGCGTTCATGCTTCCGTCTGAGAGTGCCTGAGCAATGGCCCTGTTGACGCCTTCGAGAAGAGCGAGGTTGCCCTTTGAGACTCCGATTGCAGAGCCTTCTGACTCATAAGGGACATCAAGGACAAGCTCAAGGTCCGGATAGTTCTTCTGGTATGCCTTTGCGACGACTGTCTCGATGTAAGCTCCACTGATCTTGCCGGTGATGAGCTCTGCGATGATGTCAGTGACCTTTGAGAGCGCGATGATGTCGGCGTTCGGTGAGTTCTTCGCTGCAAGATCCATCTGGATTGAGCCTACCTGAGCTGCGATTGAGTACTCCTTCTTGTTGGTGTCCTCAAGGCTCTTGAACTTGCCTGCGTTTGCCTTGGTGGTGACGAATGACTGTCCGCCCTCATAATAGATGTCAGAGAACTCCATGATCTCGGCTCTGCTGGGATCCGGTGAGTAGCCTGCAATACCGAGGTCAACATTCTTGTTCTGGACCTCCATCAGGGTTCCGTCAAAGTCCATCGGGATGACCTCGAGCTTGAGTCCGAGATAGTCTGCGATGTATTTTGCCAGGCTCATGTCAAAACCGGCGAGGGCAGGTGTCCCGTCATCTGCGATTGAATAGAACTCATATGGTGCGAAGTCAGGAGAGGTGGCCACTGTGAGTGTTCCGCTGCTGACTGTCTTGATTGCGTCCTTGAGCTGCTCAAGTGTCATTGTGCTGTAATCTGTGTTATCCGCTGCCTGCTCCTTTGACGGGCTTGCGAAAAGCGGGGTGAAGAGTGCTGCGATCAGAAGAATAATTGCAATTTTTTTCATGTTATTACCTCTTTCAAGTGATGATATTCATTTTTTGCTTTGATTAATGCATTTTTATGCAAGAGTCAATTTTGTATATGAGATACTGCCACTTTTAGGGAATAATGTCTATATGTTTATTGATTTTTCTTTTGGTTTTTGCATTCTTATGCTTAAATGATGCGTTTTTATGAGACTGTTATGCATAAAGCGTGACTGATTCATGGACAAACGCCTTGAAAAACACAATCATGTAAACATAGAAAAGAACAGGAGAGAGAAATTATGAAGATTGCAGTCAGGTATTACACAAAGACAGGGAACACAAAGCGTCTGGCGGAAGCCGTTGCAGAGGCAGTGGGAGTCCAGGCACTTACCATCGAGACACCCGTCACGGAGCAGGTGGACATCCTGTTTCTCGGCAACTCGTACTATGCCTTCACCATTGACCCTGAGGTTCGTGCATTCGTGCAGTCCCTGGACAAGGACAAGGTAGGCAGGATAGTCAACTTCGGCTCAGCCGCAATGCTCAATTCCACATATAAGAAGATCAAGGCGGTTGCGGACAAAGTTGGAATCCCTGTTGATGTTCGCGAGTTCCACTGCAAGGGTGAGTTCAAGGGAATCCACAAGGGCAGACCCAATGAGGAAGACCTTGCTGCCGTCAAGGAGTTCGCCAGCGCAATTGCCGGCTGAATTCAGTCTACGACCCAGCGGCCGTTCTTCTTTGAACCCTCACGTCTGATTTTCCCTGTTTCCTCCAGTCTCTTCAGCTCCCTGTAGACAGATGATTCTGAGATTCCGAGTCTTTCAGCTGCATAGGCTCTGGTGATTCCCGGCTCTTCCTTGAGAAGATTCATCAGAGAGGTCTTTGGCTCTTCCCGCATTCTCTCATATGAGGGAATCGGTCTCTCAAACGGAAGATTCACTCTTAGGAAATTAGAAGAGAACCTGAAAATCTCTTTTGGGTAGAACTTCAGGACACGCCTGATTCCAGTCCCAAGCCTTTCAGCCAGACCCAGATCCCTGAATACCCTGATAAGCTCCGGGTTGACCGGCAGTGAATAACAGTTGAGAAAATCTTCCTGGCTGAAGCCCTCTGGAAGACCTCCGAATGAAGAGATCTCAAATCTGTTGGAGAACTCCTCAAAAGCGGGAAGTCCGTTGGACAGGTAGTTGTTATGCACGATGGCATTCACAATAAGCTCTCTCATGGCAATTGCATTGAACTTGTTTCTGTCCGTTCGGCCTGTTGCGGTTATCTGTGAGAATGTAGAGTTCCTGTTCTGGATGAATTCAAGGATATCAGATGTGGTTTTCAGGATGGACTGGTTTCCGAATTCTTTATGCTCCACCAGATTGAAAACATCATCTCCGTCATATCTTGCATACTGGTATTTCAGGCAGTTCTGATCAGACAGCAGGTAGGCCAAATAATTGAATTCATTTTCCTCTGTGTATAGCTCCAGCTGGATCAGGAAATTGTCTCCGACCTCATATCCTTTTTCCACATAGTGCTGCCTCAGATAATTGAAGGATAAGTCCTGTCTTGGAGACCGCCTGGATGTCAGGGTCTCTTTGTTTCTTTTCTGAAAAAGCTCCATTATCATCCCGTCTGTCATCTTCTCCGTGGTGCTTCCAACCCTGAAGAAGCATCCTTCTGTGGACATCCCGAACTTTTAGACGGTCCTTGATCTCCTTCTGCTTTGAATCCAGACCGTCAACACCTACAGCAGTACCATCATCCGCTATCCCTATGTAGATGGAACCACCATGTGTTGTGTTGAGAAATGCTACAACCTCCCGTTCTAGCCTGTCATTCAGCTTTTCCTTGAATTCAATTACTTCATTTTCGAACATGTCTTAACCTCATGGATGAATTGTATCATGAAGCAATAAATGAAGCAATAAATGAATCATTAAAAGAAGCAATAAATGAAGCAATAAGAACGGCTGGTATAATGGACATAAGAACAAGGAAATAAAAACGGACTCCGTTGAAAGAGTCCGTTTAGTGGAGCTGATCGGGATCGAACCGACTACCTATTGAATGCCATTCAATCGCTCTAGCCAGGTGAGCTACAGCCCCATGCCTTTAATTAGCAGAACTCTTATAACATTTTGATTTAAATTAATCAATACTTCCTGTCTTTCTGAGCTGATAAGCATTATGGTTTCTTGTTTAATCCCTTGATTTACATTGTAGCATTTGCTACATTCTAATTGTACATAATGCTACAAAGTATTTTCAGGAGGAATCATGTACGAGTATGAGATCTCGAAGGATATTGAGTCTTTCCGGGACTATGCGGGACTGACCGAAACTGAATTTGCTCAACAACTCGGAATGCCTAGAAGTACATTTCACAATTGGAAAAGTGGAAAATCAAGGCCAACTGATTCATCATTGGAGATAATCTATGGTTACATGTACAACTCCGGATACCGCATTAATGTCTTGAAGGAACAATTATTTAAAGATCGTATCCGCAAAGATAATGCAGTCCTTTTTCATGGAGCAAAGACGGATATCAGAGGCGTGGTTTCCCTTTCATCATCAAGTGATGACAACGATTTCGGGAAAGGCTTCTATCTTGGTGAAAGCCTGCAGCAGTCAGCATCGTTTGTATGTAATTACCCCGATTCGAGTGTGTATATTGCGGAACTTAAGCTGGAGCATGATCTGAAATTGGTGGAATTCGATGTGGATACAGACTGGATGCTGACAATTGCATTCTTTCGGAAAAAACTGGAACTCTATAAAGAAAGTCGGCTGTTGATAGAACTCGCCGATAGGGTCAGAACTGCCGATGTCGTGAGAGCGCCGATTGCGGACAACAGGATGTTTCAGATTCTCGACGAGTTCATTGAAGGGAATATCACTGACCTTCAATGTAAGAGCGCATTGAGTGCAACGGATTTGGGAAAGCAGTACGTGATCATTTCAGAAAAAGCCCTGAAAAACCTTGAAATAATCCACCATTGTTATCTGTGTGCACCAGAAAAGAAGAATTATCTTGCAGAGAAAGCGGAGTTTGATAAGGTCAGCACCCAGAAAGTGAAGTTTGTGAAGCGGGAGTTCGCCGGAAAGGGGAAATATATTGAAGAGGTATTGGCATGAAGATGGATTTCGACGAGAAAGGTCTTTCATTGTGCAAGTTCCAGGCCGGATTGTTTGAAAAGTCCGTTACAGCAACCGGAGGATCCAGCCCGTTTTTCATAAAGTGTTTCATGAACTCAGAAGAGGCTTTGCACATTGACATGGACGGGTTCCTGTCCGAGGCAGAAGATATAGAGAGCACACTGGGAAAGCTGAAGAGCAAGCATAATCTTGAACGAGGCTCAATTAAGTACTCTGAAGACTCGCTTTACTGGATGGGGTATTTGTACAGATACTGGTGTTACACATATCAGGCCAAAAGCAGGTCTGTCTACAAGATCATTCAGGCTGAAGAACTCCATTCTCTTTATCTGCCGTACCACACGTTGGATCCAGGTACCGCAATACGCAGAATCCTTGAGGCAAAAAACCTGCCTCAAGAGAGGTCTGCGCTGGATTGTCTGAAAAAAGCCTATGGGGTGCAATAATAGTTTTTGCATCATTGATGCCTTTGGCATTATACTGGGCAGGTGACTAGGTGGAGAGAATTACTAATTGCAGTTTTGGTTTCTCTGACGGCTCTGGCAGCGGTCTTTGCCGCTGAGCCTGTTGAGACAAGGGAGGATTTCCTGCTTGCACTGCAGGCGGCGAAGCCCGGTGACACAATATATGTGGGTGACATTGAGTTCCAGCCTTCGCCTTTCGGGATAATCATATTGAACAAGTCCGTATCCATAGCCGGGGCCAAGCCGGACGGGACCAATGCGGTCTTCAAGGACGCAACATTTGCCGTCTCGGGCTCGACCGGCAAGGTTGAGATATCAATAAGCGGTGTTGATTTCAGGGGAAGGGCCGCAGATGAGACAGGGGACCCTGACAACATGCCTGACCTGTCCAACCCGCTCAAGACACAGTGTGCGGCTTTCTTCAGCGGCAATGCCGATGTGCGTTTCACAGACTGCACGTTCTGCGGATACAGGAACCAGTATGGCACTGTCTATGCGATTTACTCCGATGAGAAGAGCAGCGCGAACAACATCAGCCTCTCGTTCAACGGATGCACATTCAGGAACAATATAGCCAGACGTGGTGGCGCCATCTATCTTTCCGGACACGCCAGGAACATCACACTGACTCTTTCCGAATGTGTGTTTGAGCAGAACATCGCTGAGAGCGGCGGTGCCCTGTTCGCAGACTCCAGCCTGGTCTCAATTGAAGGCTGCACGTTTAAAGGCAACATAAGTAATACGGAAGGAGGGGCCCTGAGGCTCCAGAACTGCTCGACAACAATAACAGGCGGTTCGTTCAATGATAATACAGCCAAGGAAAGAGGTGGTGCTCTCAGTGTCCTGATTTCGTCATTTCTTGGTCTTTCTGCTGATAACTGTGTATTCTCAGGCAATCATAGTCCCGATGAATGCTGTATTTTCGCGGAGGAAAAAGACACCAACTTTGACGCTGAAAGCTATGTGCAGCTCAAGGACTGCACCATTGATCCGCCTTGCCCTGCGCTTTTGGAGAACAGCCTGATCAGGATCGTGGAGACCCCAAAGCCTGCGGATGAGCCTGTGGCAGTTGGAAAGAACAGGATAATCATCTGGATAATCGCATGTGTCCTTCTTGCTGCAGTTGCTGCTGTTGTGGTTTTCATTTGCATAATGAAAGGAAGGAATGCCTCTTCAGATGCTTCAGTACCTGAAGCGGGGACAATGGATGAGCTCAAGGCGCTTCTGTCAGACAGGGAGCTTGAGGTCATGGATCAGTATCTCACCGAAAAGAGCAGGAAAGAGGTCGCGACAGCCCTCTGCATCTCTGAGTCGACAGTCAAGAAGCATATAGCGAATGTGTATTCCAAGCTCGGTGTGAAGAACCGCCAGGAACTTGTCATCAAGATCATGGAACTGACAAAGAAAGACCAGCCTCAGACGTGAAATGGGCCTTTGATTACTAAATAGTAGCCACATGGCCCATATATAAAGCCGGTGAACAGGCCGATAATTTTATCAAACCAACTTCAAGAGGTATTGATAATGAGAAAATTATTGGCGGTTTTATCATTGGTTCTGATCCTGTTTGCCTTTGTCGCATGCAGTGATGATGCAGGCGGCTCCAGTAGCGGTAACTCGTCCCCCTCAGGAATGAGTGCTGCCGAGCAGAAGATCTTCAATAAGTACGGTTCTGATGTCTTCTATTTCGCGGAACTCGCAGACATCGCAGCCTCCAACGCTGAGCTTGTGGAGGAGATCTGCGGTGCGGAAGAGTCCGGAAGGGCAGCGATTATTTCGATGTACTCATCATTCGGCCTGCAGATAACCAATGCATCCGGGACAACAGTCTCTTTCAGATTAGTTGAAGACGGGAACACAATCACCGTTGATATCACGAACGTGCATATCGAACCTTCAAAGGGACTCAATGACAGCATCAGCTATGATGCGGATATCTCCGTCTCCGGAAAGGAGAGCCATTCCGCCCAGGTGTCGTTGGAGATTGACCTAGTGAACAATACCACTACAATCACACAGGGCAGATACAAGACAATTGTGTTCGGCACAGACTCTGAAGCACTCTCCAATGCAAATAATTGTCTTAAAGAGATAATGGCTCTTGATGAAGGTGGCGAGGACTCCGGTTCCGGCCCATACAACCAGTATTCTCCTGGTCCCAGCCAGGCATGGGACGGCAAGGATTCAATCCCATATATTGATTCAGTTGTCCTGAATCATCTGACAGAAGGAATATCTAAGTTCAAGATAAAGTACGTCGAGTATCCTGTTCCTGGTAGTGATGTAACCTATAATGAATACACTTATGGCCAGTATCTCAACAATATCGCATGGGCAACCAGAAGAGACTATTGTGATTCGGAATATGATCCTGAATTCGAGCCTTTGTTCGTTGGAGCTGGTATTGATCGTGATCCCGGCCATCAGATGATAATTGTATATCAGGATAATGCCGTGTCAGATTATCTCTGTTTTGAGCAGGATAATGATACCGGAGATTGGTCGTTCAACATGCCCTTCACCTATGATGAGGAAGAGGACTGGTATGACGCATATGGCACCTGGCTTGATAATGACGAATTCCGTTATTTCTCATATCTGCTATATCCGTACTCAGAGATCGGGAAAACATACAACGGCCAGTATAAGAAACTGAGTGGAACAGTTGAAATCTGCGGAAGAACATGTGACAAGTACCAGTATGTGAACGACACCCTCTATATCGATGATGAGGGGCTTTGCCTCAGATGGACAGTAATGGACGGTAAAGGCAAGGAACAAATCAAATTTACAGTCACTGAATTCGACACAACTGTGGCTACTCCTCCATTTGAGGGAATTACAGATTCTCTCCCAGACTCCTGGGATTACTGATAATGGCTTAGGTACGGATTAGCCAAGAGAGGAAAAGGGTTGCGATAATGAAAAAGACTTTGCTTGTTCTATTAGCCTTGCTGCTCATCTGCACATCGTTGTATGCCGTTGATTATAAGATCGGGGACGAGGGCCCTGCCGGAGGAATAATCTTCTATGACAAGGGAGAGTACTCCGACGGATGGAGGTATCTCGAGGCGGCTCCTGCGGATCTGGTTCTCTTAGACGGGGTCCCGACCATCGACCTGACATTCGATTTCTACTACAGCGATGACTATTATCAGGTCTTCGGTTATTACAGGAAGGATGCCAGCAGCAATAATATGTTCGTCAACGGGGTCGATACTCTGGGCAGCAGCAAGGCCTCGGATCTCACCGGCACCGGAATCGGAGCGGGGAAGAGGAACACTGAACTCCTGGTGAAGGCAATGGGAGATAAAACCTATTACACCATGGGAGCGAAAAAGGTGGCTTATGCCGCCAAGCTTTGCTATGACCTTGTATTCAACGGCTTTGATGACTGGTTCCTTCCGAGCAAGGACGAGCTGAACCTGATGTACGTCAATCTCTGCAAGGAGGATATTGGTGACTTTGATGAAGACTCCTACTGGTCATCCAGTGAGACGGATTTCAGCTCAGACTATGCCTGGAGACAGCAGTTCTATGGCATGGGCCAGCAATCCTACGGAACGCGCGACTATGCACATAGGATGCGTCCGGTGCGTGCGTTCTGAATCAATTGACGCCAAGGTCAAACACAAGTACATTTTCCATGACGGAGGCTTGCCATGGTTGTCCTTATAGGCGGAAGCTCACATGTTGGAAAGACGATGATCGCCCACATGCTTGTATCAAAGCACGGTTGGGAGTGCATATCCCTTGATTACATCAAGGAGGCCTTCATGAAGTCCCAGCTTGGTAGTCCCGGTGACAGAAGCGACTATGAGATGCGCTACTGGATGTGGCCTTTTGTGGCGGAGATAATCAGAAAGGCGGTCAACAGCAAGAGGAACCTCATTGTTGAGGGCTGCTACATCCCCGCAGAGTGGGCAAAAAGCTTCACGTTCGCAGAGCTGAAGGACATCAGGTGCGTCTTCATTGTCATGAGCGAGTTCCACATCAGGTCACACATTTCCGACATTGAGAGATACTCGCAGAGGGTTGAGAGACGCACGGATGACATCATTGACATGGCACGGCTTATCAACTGCAGCCGTGAGTTCAAGGAAGACTGCCTGAAGACCGACACCTTCTACATCGAGATAGACGGCAGATATGATGACGAGTCTCTCTTTGATTCGGTTGAGTCAGTGATACAGGACGCCAATCCTCTGGAGAAGGGGATTATCCTCTGAGTTATCTTCCCAGCAGCCTCAGGCACATGTCAGGATAGTTCGTGATTGCGGCATTGACGTCCCATTTGATCAGCTGCCTCATATGGCTCTCCTCATTGATGGTCCAGACGTTGACGCCTATCCCGTGTTCCCTGCAGTCGGCGACAATTCCGTCATCAAGGAGCTTGAAGTCCGGATGGATGTATTGGATGCCGGCCTCTCTTGCCTGACCTGCCAGATGAATATGTTTGTTGTCACAGTAGAGGAAGCCGCACTCGATCTCAGGGGCTATCTGCTTGGCCCTCATGACGGAGATCCAGTTGAAGGACGAGAATATGATGCGGTCCTCAAGACCGAAGGACCTTATCATTTCAACTGCCTTGCGTTCGATGTCCTGATACCAGATGTTGTTCGTCTTTATCTCGACATTTGTGACAAATGAGCCCTTGGATGCAAAGTCACAATACTCCTCGAATGAGGGGATGGTGACATCGTAGGCATCGTCAAACGTATGGGAGGCTCGGGTGGAGGTGAGTTCCTTCAGGGTGTAGTCCGAGACAACGCCGTCGCGTCCTGTGGTGCGGACCAGTTTCTCGTCATGGATAATCACAAGCTTTCCGTCGCTGCTCTCATGTATGTCCAGTTCTATTCCATCCGCCTTGGCCTCTATTGCCTTGCGGTATGCCAGCATCGTGTTCTCCGGGTATTTGCCGGAGAAACCCCTGTGTGCGAATACTTTCATTTGAGCCTCCGGTGCAATTATAAACCCGCGCGGAAATAAATCAACAAGTGGTTTGTAGACTACAAACGTTTATTGCATTATCTTTAAAACATCCACATTAGGAGCGTATTTATGCTTAATGACATTTTGAAGACCAAGAAGAGCCTTTTCTCCGATGATGTCCAGACAGTTCTGAGAGGACAGGAGAACCGCAACCGAAGAGTCGTCTTTCTCCAGGGCAACCTGGTTGGGAATGTGAGAAGTGAGACACGGGGTGTGAGCGCGCGTGTCTTTAAGAACGGAGTGTACGGATTCTCATCAATGGCCGAGTACTCCAAGTCCGCAGCCGATGCCGTCCTGAAGGCGGCCACAGAGAACGCCAAGTTCCTGGACAGCCATGCCCCGAAAGGCCTTCCGGCCCAGGTGAGCTTCGGAACCGGAATTGTGCCAGTTCACAGAGAGATAATCGATTTTGATCAGAAGAGGATCATAGAGACCTGCAAGGCCCTGGATGATTACATTGTCAGGACCTATCCTGATCTGACAAGCAGGACTGTTGTATACACAGAGGACTCACAGGACAAGATCCTCTACACATCCGACGCATATGACGGGCATATCACAAACCCGCGCTGCTATATCTACGTCATGATGACAGCCCTCTCAAAGGCAGACAATGCCCCGCTTGAGCTGTTTGAGGTATTCGGTGGATCAGGAAGCTTTGAGAGCCATTTCAAGACAATTGACTGGATGTATCCGGCAATTGACAGGCTTCACAAGAAGCTGATGGACAAGGTCGATGGAGTCTATGCGGAGGCCGGATACAAGACCGTCATCCTGGGCGGAGAGCTCTCAGGCATGCTGGCACACGAGGCTGTTGGCCACACAGTCGAGGCTGATCTGGTCCTTGGCGGATCTGTCGCAGGTCCGAACCTGGACAAGAGGGTCGCGTCCGACCTTGTGACAATGATCGACTATGCCAACACAACCCCGACCGGAGAGGCACCGCTTCCGGTCTACCTGGACGATGAGGGTCAGATTGCAAAGGATGCCGTGCTGATCAAGGACGGAATCCTGAAAGGCTACATGCACAACCGTGAGAGCGCAGAGAAGTTCGGCGTTGAGCCCACAGGAAACGCCCGCGCATGGGATTTCTCCGATGAGCCTCTGATCAGGATGAGGAACACTGCAGTTCTTCCCGGAACATCGACACTTGAGGAGATGATCGCATCCATCGATGACGGCTATTATCTCATTGACACAAACAACGGACAGGCTGACCTCACAGGAGAGTTCATGTTCGGTGTCACCATGGGTTATGAGATCAAGAAGGGCAAGCTCGGAAGGGCAATCCTGGACACCACTGTCACAGGCATTGCATTTGACATGCTCAAGACAGTTGACATGGTCTCTGACAAGGTCAACTGGAACTCAAGCGGATTCTGCGGCAAGAAGCAGAGAATGCCGGTAGGCCTTGGCGGCCCGGAGCTGCGCTGCAAGATCATGATCGGTGGAAGGTGAGGAGGTAAGGCATGAAAAGCATCAGAAAAATAGCGGAAAGGATAGAAGCAGGTTTTGCCTCCAAGGGTATTAAGAAATACTCCTACCACATCGTGGAGAAGGAGACACGTGAGCTTTCAGCTGAGAACGGTGAGTTCTCACTTCTCAGGACCTTGTTCGACAACAACGTTGTCCTCTCCGCATTCAAGAGCGGAAAGAACGGCATTGTCAGCGGCAACGACATGTCCGACGCTGGAATTGACGCATTGGTCAGCTCCGCGGTCCTCTCCGCCGAGGCGGCCGTGAAGGATCCCGCACACGACATTGCTCCTGAGCAGGAGGCCGCAAAGTTCAGGCAGGGTTGCCTGAAGCCTGACTTCGACAGGTTCTTTGAAAGGGTCAAGGAGCTTCTCTCTGACATCAAGGCAGAGTATCCGAAGATCCAGATCATGAACGTGATCAGCAAGTATGTTAAGGCACACTCACTTCTCAGAAACTCAAACGGAGTTGACTTTGAGGCTAACGCAGGCCACTACGAGGTTGTCATTGAGTTCGCAGGTCACGAGGGTGACAAGACCACAAGTCTTGAGTACACGGGCGTTATGATGAAGGACCTGGAGCAGAGAATCATAGACATGGGAAGCATGCGCTATCATCTGGACAACGCGCAGAAGCAGCTTGACCAGATCTCTCTCTCCGGCAAGTTCACAGGCTCTGTAATCTTCACTCCGGAGCTCTTTGCCGAGTTCCTGATGATGGTTGTGGGCAACTACATCTCGGATGCTGTGCTGATTGACGGAACCAGCCTCTGGAAGAAGAAGATCGGCAAGAAGGTCGCTGATGAAAAACTCACGTTCACCATCAAATCCTCTGACAGGCGCCTTGTCGAAGGTGAGCGTTACACCGCAGACGGTTTCCGTACTGAGGACCTGCCGATCATTGAGAAGGGAGTTCTGAAAAACTTCAAGATCGGTCTCTATGCCTCCAAGAAGATCAAGAAGCCGGTCTCGAAGAACTCCTCCATGGACTTTGTCGTCAAGCCGGGTAAGAGTTCCCTTCAGGAGATGATCGCCTCAGTGAAGAAGGGTCTGATTGTCGGCGGTTTCTCAGGCGGTCAGCCCGGAGCAAGCGGAGAGTTCTCCGGTGTTGCAAAGAACAGCTACTATGTCGAGGACGGCCAGATCAAGGGCGCTGTCAGTGAGCTGATGATCAACGGCAATCTGGGTTCCGCACTGCAGGACATCCGTGCCATCTCATCAGAGGTCCTGGCGGACGGTGCCATGGTTGTGCCTTATGCCCTTGTGGACAACATCGTCATCTCAGGCAAGTGAGCCGTTTGTGAAGAATTGTGTCGAATGACGGCCTTAAGTGGCCGTGTCATGTACCTTGAGGTATATTAGGAATTGTCCGGAGCGATCCGGGCGATTCCTTATTTTTTAAAGGAGAATGACAAGATGAGAACAAGAAAAACATTGGTCGTTTCTTTGATGATCCTTTGTCTCGCATGTGCGGCTGTGTTCGCAAATGCCGAGCTCGAGAAGATCAAGGTCGAGAAGGAAACCGAGAAATATAGCGCACTTGACCTTGAGAGCGCCTCATTCGAGAGCATCATGAATGCCTATCAGGCGGAACTTGACGCCTACAACACAAAATACGAGTCCATCCGCGAGAAGATGGTCCAGTCATACAACGAGGGCAACGTGGAGGACTACTTTGACGCAAAGGGTATGCTCCGCAACCTCGCTTATCCGACAATCACTGCAGAGGACACCGAGGTCCTTGTGAAGCGTATCGCCGAATCAAAGGACGATGCCTCCGAGTTCGCCGCATGGCTTTATGACAACAGCATGTTCTACAGGCCGGTCATCACACTGACGAAGGCATCTGACTCAGATGACGGTGAGTCCCGCAAGTCAAGCTTCCGCTACAGCTACACGATCAGCATGGAGCCGGGCTCAACGGTCACACTGCCTTCCATGAACGTGTCATTCACATCTGATGGTGTGTTCGCAGGATGGGGCACGACTGAGGACGAGGTCACATATGAGGCTGGCTCCGAGATCACAATGCCGTATTCCGACCTTACTCTCTATGCTGTGTTCAAGAGCGGTGTCATGTTCTATGACTACATCACAGAAACAGAGGTGTTCGAGGACAGCTCAGATATCAGCGCCCCGGCTCTTGAGGCTCCGGATGAGACCTATGTCTTTGACGGCTGGTACAACGAGAGCGGCGAGAAGGTCGAGGGTCCTGTAAGCCTTGAGGACGGACAGTCCGCAGCCTTCTATGCAGGATGGAAGAGCGTTCTTGTCGATGATGTGAGACTCAAGAACAAGGGCTCGATGAACGTCACCGCCGACAAGGAATACAAGCTGAGCTTCTCAGTCATGAACCAGGGAAGCATAAGCACGGGAAGCCTCACTATTGAGCTGGTTCCGGAGAGCGATGCGCTTACAGTGCTGTCCGACTCACTCTCAACAAGCAACATCAGGGCAATGCATGAGAAGAGCGGAAGCTTCACGATCAAGGTCTCAGGTGCCTCCGGAGATGTGGTCAAGGCCAATATCGTCGTAACCGATGTTGACGGCAACACCTGGAAGACTCCGGTTGAGCTTACTGTGAAGTAATACAATCACTCAGCTAAATCACGGGACCGTTGCATGAATGCGCGGTCCCTTTTTATTTGGCGGGCTCCGTATGTGATTTGGCTCTTGTCATTTTACATATTTTTTGTCAGATTTCAAAAAAACATGTAAAAAATACATTTTTCCCCATATAATTCCAAAAAACATGTATAGTCTGATTATGGGTAAAACACTGATCATTGAGGAAATCAAGAAGACAATCGCAGAGCTGGATATAATGTTGCCTCAACTGAAGGCGAGTAAGAATTTGAAGATAAATGGCAACCTTCAGTGTACGAAACGGGGAGATAAGATAAACTATTATCAGGTATTTGATGACGGGAGCAAGAAATATCTCGGATGCAAGGACCAACAGCTGATTGTTGATTTGGCGAATAAAAGGCACTTCAGCAAGATGATTGATGCCGTGGAGCGGGAAAAAGACCAGCTGGAAAGATGTATGAAAACCCTTGGGGCCGGGAACCAGGTTTCAGATATCGATGAAGTTTATCCCTCTCTGCATGAGGGAATCAGGAGGTTGAGTGCTCCGTTCAGTATCACTGATGACGGGTATGCCATGAAGTGGCTGAAGAAGAACAGCTATCTCAAAGACAGGAAACAGCTGAGCGGTCAGAACAAGACCCTGAAAGGGGAGTATGTCAAATCAAAGAGCGAGGTCATCATCGCCGACAGGCTGACTTACTACGGGGTGCCGTATGTCTATGAGGTGACCACGGCAAAAGATGCGTTTGATGAGATGAGGTATCCTGATTTCCTGATCTTGAACAAGAGGACAAAGAAGGAATACTTCTGGGAGCATCTTGGGAGAATGGGAGATCCTCAGTATGCCGCGAGGAATCAGGTCAAGATGGAGCAGTTCGCCAGACAGGGCATCCTGCCTGGCAAGAACCTGATTGTGAGCTTTGAATGCGGGGAAAGACCCCTGAGCACTGAATACGTTGACACGATAATCAAACAACTTCTTGTCTGATCAGACCAGGGAGCTTGCCTTGAGTTTCTCGTCGGTGAAGTTGCGCTTGTATGCGACAATCAGAATCAGCGAGCACACAAGCCAGCCGGCCGGATATCCCATGGCTATGGGCATGATTGTGTTGCTTATGTAATTTGCCATGATGAACAGGTAGACCTGCCTGAATGCCACAAAAGAGAGGAGCATGGCGGCCATGGGTATGCCTGACTTCCCGCAGCCGCGCAGGGCGCCAGCGTAAATCTGGTTGAAGCAGGGCAGAAGGTACGCCGGGGTGAGATAGGTCAGGAACATGGTTCCATAAAGAATGACGCCCGGTTCCTCGCTTCCTATGAAGATTTCCACTATGAACCTGGCAAGCGGGATCACCGCTGCGATTAAGACGGCAGTGGAGATGAGAGACATGTTGAGCGATGTCCTGACACCCTGACGGGCCCTTTCCGTATTCATGGTTCCCAGGTTCTGTCCCACGAATGTCTGCGTCGCCATGGCAATGGACTGCATAGGCAGGAGAACAAGCTGGTCAACCTTGATGTATGATGTCCAGCCGCCCATGACATCGGCTCCGAAGAAGTTGATGTAGGACTGCACGAATATGTTGGAGAAGCATGTCACGGCCATCTGGAGGGCAGACGGCATTCCGACCTTGAATATCTTTCCGAGGATCATGGTGTCTATCTTTATCTTCCTGACACTGATTCTGATGCTGGTGTCTGTGGTGAAAAGGACCCTCAGCACAAGAAGCGCAGATATTCCCTGCGCGATTATGGTGGCGTAGGCCACGCCTGCGGTGCCCATGTCAAAGAAGATGACGAACACAAGGTCAAGCACAATGTTCAGGCTGGCTGAGACAACCAGGAAGATGAACGGATGGGTGGAGTCTCCTATGGCCCTGAGTATGGCTGACCCCATGTTGTAGATCAGAAGGCCGGATATGCCGGAGAAATAGATTGTCAGATATATCCTCTGCTCGGCTGCGACCTCTGCAGGCGACTTCATGATTTGGAGCAAAAGCGGGATGATCGCTATCCCTACGATTGTCAGCGCCACGCACATGATCAGTGTCACTGCCATGAACGTGTGTGACGCACGGTTTACGGATGCACTGTCCTTTGCCCCGAAATAATGACTGATGATGACGCTGGCTCCGTTGGAGAAACCCATGAAGAAGCTGATTATCAGGTTTGTGGCGGAAGAGAGGGTCCCTACAGCGGAGAAGGAGTTCTTTCCTACAAAGTTCCCCACGACCCAGGTGTCGACGGTGTTGTAGAGCTGCTGGAAGAGGCTTCCGAACAATAGCGGCAGGGCGAACGTGATGATCTGGCGGACAATGGGTCCGCTGGTCATGTCCATGTCGGACCGTCTGCCAAGTCTGAATGCTGCCATATTCACTTCCGTACGTAAGTTATCAAGGCGAGTATAGACTTAAAACTCAAATGAATAAAGCGTATTTGCTGCGAATAAATCGTATTATCTGCGTCTTTGATTCGATTTGCGTTATTCCTCAATTTTAGGCATGCATTTTTTGAATTCTCATAAAGCAGGTGACTGTTTGTTGATTTTTATTGCATATTGGCCTGTTGGGGTGTAATCTATGACCAGAATGTGATCCGCATGGTCTGTTTTCATGCGGGGAATAATAATGAGCAAAAGGGAACATATTCGGAGGCTATTATGAAATACGGTCGTGTATTCAATTTCTCAGCAGGTCCTGCCATGATGCCGGAGCCGGTGCTTGAGGAGATACGTGATGAGATGATGAACTACCGCGGAAGCGGAATGTGCGTCATGGAGATGAGCCACAGGTCAAAGGTCTACCAGCAGATCATCGACGAGGCAGAGCAGGACCTGAGGGATCTGATGGGAATCCCAGATAATTACAAGGTGCTTTTCATCCAGGGCGGTGCAACACTTCAGTTCTCCATGATTCCGATGAATCTGATGAAGAACAAGAAAGCTGTCTATATTGAGACAGGCGCATGGTCCAAGAAGGCCATTGCTGAGGCAAAGAAGGTCGGTGAGGTCATTGTCGCCGCATCATCCAAGGACAAGAACTACACATACATCCCGGATTGCTCCGACCTGGACATCCCCGAGGATGCAGACTATGTCTACATCTGTGAGAATGAGACAATCCATGGTGTTACATGGAAGAATCTCCCGAACACAAAGGGACACATCCTTGTCTCCGACCAGAGCTCGATGTTCCTGTCAAAGCCCTGCAATGTGTCTGACTACGGTCTGATCTACGCAGGCGTACAGAAGAACGTCGGTCCTGCCGGAATGGTCGTTGTGATTATCCGTGAGGACCTTATCCGTGATGACCTGACAGATCTTCCGATCTATCTCCAGTACAAGACACATGCTGACAACGGAAGCATGTACAACACTCCGAACTGCTGGGCAATCTACTGCTGCGGCAAGGTGTTCAAGTACCTGAAGTCCCTCGGCGGACTTTCAGAGATGGAGAAGATCAACATTGACAAGGCAAAAGTCTTCTATGACTTCCTGGACCAGAGCAAGATGTTCAAGGGAACAGTCGTAGCAAAGGACCGCTCACTGATGAACATCCCATTCGTAACAGAGAGCGCAGAGCTTGATGCCGAGGTGGTCGCTGCCACAAAGGCCGCCGGCTATGACAACCTCAAGGGCCACAAGAGCGTTGGCGGACTCAGGGCATCAATCTACAACGCAATGCCGAAGGAGGGCGTTGTTGCACTGGTCGATTTCCTGAAGAAGTTCGAGGCCGAGCATAAATAAGGCCGCTTATGCAGGGTAGGGCTGACGGGTCATGCCGCCAGCCCTTTGTTGCTTCTGAAACAAACTGAAACGTTTACGAGTTTGTTTTTTTTATTGTTGTATTATTGTATTTTCCATCGTACAATTTACTTTACGAAGTAATTAGAGGACTTCAGGGGACTGTCTACAGCCCCAAAAAGCACTAATAAGGAGAAAAGATATGAAGAAAGTATTTATCGCAATGCTTTTGGTTCTTGCTCTTGTAACTCCGCTGTTCGCACAGGGATCTCAGGAAGCACAGAAAGAAACTTTGGACAAAACTGCTCCGGTTACAATCGTTTTCTGGACACATGAGGATGCAGCAAGACAGAAACTCGAGGACAAGTGGCTCGACGAATTCAGGGCAGCTCATCCGAATGTCACGATCGAGGTTGCACGTTACGGCGCAGAGGGACTTCGCCAGAATATGCAGACAGCTTATGCTGCAGGCAACGGCCCCACAGTCTGGAACCTGCCGATTGAGAACTCCCACGAGTATATCGAGAACGGTCTTGTTGCTCCTGTTGACTATGAGGTTGTCGGATTCAAGGATGCCGCAGACATGCGCGCACACTATGCAGACGGCATGATTGACGCTGTTTATCTCGACGGTGATTTCTATGGTCTTCCTCTTGAGCTGACCAACTGGTGTATCTATGTCGACAAGGCTGTCTTCAGACTCGCAGGACTCGATCCCGAGAAAGACTACCCCAAGACATGGGAAGACATGGTCGAGGTTTCCAAGAAGATCGTCCTCAGAGACGGTGACATCATCACAAGAAGAGGTTTCGACTTCAGATATTCCTATTCTCTCACTTACTTCGTCCCGATGGTCGAGCAGCTCGGCGGATCACTCTCAGAGACAGAGGGCTGTGTGAATGAGGAAGCCTGGATCAAGGCTCTCACATTCATGAAGAACTGGGGACCCAGCGGAGAGAACCTCGGTAACTCAACCATGACCGCTCCCAGAAAGCTCTTCAACAAGCACAACCTGGACATCGCAATGGCAAACACCGGTCTCTATCAGGAGTCCAGAATCCTTTCCGAGAACCCGGATTTCTACAACAGCGGCGATTGGATGGTCGTTGGTTATCCTGTCTTCAAGGATGCTGTCAAGGACGTTGCAGGCTGCTACTACGGACATTACTACCATGTCAATTCAGAGGCTACTGCACTTCAGCAGTACTGGGGCTGGGAGCTCATCAAGTACTTCCTGCTCACTCCGGGCCATGCTGAGGATTACCTCACAAAGGTCGGTCTGATCCAGCCTCTCAAGACTCTCATGAACGGCGATGTCTACAAGAGCATGCCTTACTCGGATGTCTTCAGTGCTGACTTTGCAAGAGCACACATTGTCTACTACGGCAAGAACTCTGCTTCCATCCAGTCACAGATCGACACAGCAATCAACAACGTCATGCTTCAGGGCGTTGACCCGGCAGATGCCTACAAGACACTGCAGGCCAATGTTCTCGAGCTGCTTGCCGACTGAACTTGATTCACGTTTGAGATGTCGATGGGCCACTTCGGTGACCCATCGATTTATTGTATATACTTATAATTTAAGGACTTTACCATGAAACATAGGGTCAAGACATACAGCATAGAGAGAAAGCAGGCCCGCTACGGATTTCTGTTTACAGTGCCCTGTCTTCTGTTCTTTGCGATGTTCAGCTTCTATCCGATCATCAATGCATTCATTACAAGCCTGACAAACAGAAGAGCTGTAGGCAGAACCTGGGATTTCACCGGGTTCGAGAACTATGTCTATCTGTTTACGAAGGGGAACGGAGGTTTCTCACTTCTGAACTCCCTCAGGGCAACGGGAGTATTCACACTGGGATGCTTTGTCCCGATGGTTGTGATTGCTCTTCTGCTTGCCGTTCTGATCATGCAACTCAGAAAGCCCGGGCACTCCAAGTTCTTCGAGCTTTCATACTATATTCCGGCTGTTCTTTCTTCAGTTGTTGCCGCAACAATCTGGAGAATCATGTTCCAGCCTACCGGCCTGATCAACCAGCTTTCGAATACCATCCTGTTTACATCTGGAAAGGATTACCATTGGCTGACCGACAACGGTATGCTGGTGGCATCGACCATCATCGTTTACTTCTGGAAGTACATCGGCTATTTCACCATCCTGTTCATCACGGGACTGGCTTCCATACCTCCTACGATCTATGAGGCTGCAATCGTCGACGGTTCCAATCGCTGGCACACATTCTGGAAGATTACCCTTCCTCTGCTGAAGCCCACGGTCATGCTGGTCTCCATCATGGCCATGCTGCAGTGTCTGAAGACATTCAGTACCCAGTACATGTTCGTCCAGGGAGGAACGGCAAGACTTCCGATCGATGTCATAACAATGAACATCTACTTCACCGGTATCCGTAACGGTTATCTTGGCAGGGCCAGCGCCATGTCAATCATCCTGTTCTTCATCATGCTGATATTCACATATCTGCAGTTCTCTGCCCAGAAAGGCGGAGAGGACGTCGAGTATTGATGGAGGTGCCGTATGAATAACCAGTTCGTAGGAAAAGTCAAGGCAGGAGAAATCATCACCTATATTGTCCTCATCCTGCTT
>CACZJR010000045.1 GCA_902781545.1 uncultured Spirochaetales bacterium
TTTGCTCTGACTTCAGCTCCGAACTCAGATGAGAGCTTCTCAAAGGCGGTTTTCTGATACTGCTGGTGTTCCAGCTGGACTTCAAATCTCTTGTACCTGGTTTTGCGATGATTCTTGATACACAGATGTCTGTACGGACAGCTGATGCATCCCCAATGACATTCATAGACTCTCGCAGGCCGCAGATACTTTTTGTTTGTTTTCAGCCCGGAGAAAGTAAGCTTTCTGCCTTTCCTGCAGATGAAGCAGTCATCCTTCTCAACATACGTCATGTTGGCGCTTCTGCCGATGTCAGACCTGTAGGATCTGGTCTTGCTGATCTCCCAATCCTGAGGTTTGATGTGGGCTTCGATTTTTCTCTTTTCCAGTTCCTGAAATGACTCAAGGCTGTCATACCCGCTGTCGGCACAGTAGATGTCATACTTCCACGGCAGCCTGTCCAGTTTCTCCAGAATATGTCCGGTTGTCTTGTAGTCAGTCCTGTCAGAGGAGATGGATGAGGCGATTATGTAGTTGCTGTCCACCGCATTCTGGATGTTGTAGGCCGGCTTGAGTTGCCCGTTGAGCATGTGATCCTCCTTCATCCTCATGAAGGTGGCGTCAGTGTCTGTCTTTGAAAGACTGTTACGACCATCCATCATTGACAGATGCTTTCTTTGCATTTCAAGTTTTGACAGTTCTTCAACGGCTTTCTCTCTGAGCCGGTTGATTCTGCTCCTGTGATGCCCACGACCTTTCTTCTCTGATGGATTGAACAGCCCTTGATCATCGATTGCCTCCACTGCCGAGGCAAGCAGCTTCTCCGGTTCATGACTCTCCGTTTCATCCGTCTGCACCAGTCCGGCTTCAACCGCCTCATTCAACAGACCTCTGATCCTGGCAAGACATTTCTCCATGTTCTTCTCCGTGGCAGCCTTCCAGACGAATGTGTACCTGCCGGCCCGGCTCTCGATCTTCGTTCCGTCCTGAAATACCACTTTCTTTCCAAGTTCTCCGAGAGAATCGAGTCTTTCCACACTCTGTCTGAAGACATCCTCAATCTGCTTCGGATTACGTGAGATGAACCTGCTGATTGTGCTGTGGTCAAGATGCACGCCGGGACCGAACACCGCCTTCATGAACAGATCCCTCTCGACATGCTTTTCCAGATCCCTGCTGCTTGTCCTGTTGTTCATCGCTCCATGAATCAGAAGAATCATCATCCTGAAAGGCTCGACTTTCTCCTTTCTGCCCAGCCTTGTCCCGAAGCCTGAATAGTCGAGATTCTCGAACAATGTCAGCAGCGCAACCTCCTCGGAGGTAAGTTCCACCGTGAAATCGAGCATGAAATCGAATGTCAGTTGTTTTCTCAGGCTGTTTAATGTATAATTTGACATGGTTGATTGACGGCTTCCTTCTTTTTAATTCTTTGTGGTTAAAGTAATTATATCAGAAATCAGTGCCGCAATCAACCTTTTTCTTTGTTTATTTCACTGCAGTACAAGCATTTAGATACAAAAAGGGACCATCGCTATTATGCGACAGTCCCTTTCTTTTTTTCGTTTGCCTTGTAGACCATATAACAGTGGTAAGCAGATACAACATCGTGGTGACATTCAGGGCGGGCAGGATATCAGGGTGGAGATTTGAAAACTGACTACCGGCCATGCTTTTTCATTGCAGGCATGGACTTCCAAGTAATATAATCTGCAGTTGGAAAGAGTTGTTTACAAACTATCATACTGGGTAAATTGTAAAAATGCACAATCAGGTATATATCGGAACAGGCAAAGTAGGGCCAAGGCTTTATCTCTGTGTCATCATGGATTATGAATCCAGGATGATAATCGGTTATGACTTCGGTTCCACCAATTCGGACAAGCTCAAGCAGAGGCTTTGTCAGAGTCGCGGTATACAGGCCGTTCCTCCAAAATCCCGATATGTCTCATCGTTCTTCAGTGCTTTATCTGCTGAGCAGATGATGCAATATAGGTTCCATGACAATGAAGAACGCAAGGCTGCGGTGGAAGACTACATTGAATTCTATAACGAAGAGCGGATCCACAGTTCTCTTGGATACAAGACTCCCTTTGAAGTGTATTCAAGGAACCATTTTCAGGTTGTGACGATTAACTCTGAAAAGTGAGGACTTGACCATACTATTGATGCTAATGGCGTTCATGGCAAAAGAGTGGCTGCCACTAAAGCGGCTAACCCTTCAATAGTCAGGCTGTTCTTAAAGTTTTTACCCCATATACAGGAACAACCTGGATTTGCTTTCCCTGGAAAGCTGATGTTCTGAAGTTCTCAAGGGAGACCCTGATCCCATACGGGGCATCGTGAGACCTGAGATATTCCGCCATGCTCTGCATCTTGCCGGTTGTGTTTGACTTCACTTCAATCGGAATGATATTGTCTCCTTTCTGAATCACAAAGTCCACTTCTGCATTTGCTCCTGTACGTTTCCAGTAGTAAAGCTCTGCACTCTGATATTTATCCGAGTACTTCAGGATCTCCAATCCGGTCTGCATCTCTACGAGAGCGCCCTTGTTGAGGGACTCAAGATTGACTGCCCTGAGTATGCTTGAGGCATCGTATCCTTGTCTTGTGAGGTAGACTCCGCTGTCAAAAGCCAGAAGCTTTATGGAAACGTTCTTGTTCCCGCACCCTAAGGGAAGAGACTCACATATGCTTGATTTGACTTGGAATACTAGTCCTGCCATAGAAAGCAGATCTAGAATAGTGCTGAATCTTGCGGCTTTCATCCCGGGTACTGTTTTTGTCAATGTGATCTGATTTCCAACATTCCTGAGTGCGAATCGGAATACTTCCCGGATTTCTTCTGCCGGAACCTTATCGCTGTATTTCCCGAAGTCATTCTCGAAATTATCTACGATATCCCTGTGGATTCTCTGACATTCAAGAAAACTACCGGTAGTCGCATATTCTCGGACAGCCTCTGGCATCCCTCCAACAACGAGAAAGCTTTTGTACAGGTTTATGTATTCCGAATGAAGTGTGTCTGAGATGATCCGGCGTTCTGACTGAAGATTCTCTGCAAGTCCTTTTTTCCCAATTGCGGAAATGAACTCGCAGAATGAGAGAGGATACATATAGATGCTGCGCACACGACCTACTGGAAAGCTGATCGGAGTCCTGGCTTTCTGCAAAGCAAACTCCAGCAAGGAACCCGCTGCAATTACATGAAGTTCGGGCCGTGTTTCCTTAAAGTATCGCAATGCCGTTATTGCGTTCGGGCAATTCTGAATCTCATCAAGAAAGAGCAGGGAGGATCCGTCAGTTATTCTCTTTCCTGTAGCCAGCTCAATCTCTGAGCATATCCGATCAACATCAATATTCCCTGAAAATAGTTCTGAGTATGATGGATCCTTTTCGAAATTGATCTCTATGAATGTCTCAAAGGTTTTTCCGAGATTTCTTACAGTAGATGTTTTTCCACACTGCCTGACTCCTCGTAGGAGCAGGGGCTTGATCTCCCTACTGTTTTTCCATTCAAGCAGATCCTTGTCTATTTCCCTGAAAATATACATTGCATGTCCTCTGATACAGAATATAACATGAGAATTGAAAATTTGCCAACCGAGATTTGGTCAAGAATTAAAAATTTGCCAATCGAGATTTGGTCAAAAATTGAAAATTTGCCAACCGAGATTGAGCCTAAGGGTACTTGTCAAGAAAAGTGGACAAAAAAAGTTTTTATCTCGATTAAGTATTTTCAAAAGTAGACTCCACCGGTTCGTTTGATTTGTTTTCATTTTTAAAAGTGGACTTCTTTCCCTTTTTACGACCCTTGGGAATTTCCGAAAGTACACGGTTCTCAAAGGTTTTACGGTGTTCTATCTCACCTTTGAAGGTCTTCTGGAGTTGTAGTAGAGTACATAGTTTTTGATGCACTGCTCGACTTCCTCCCTGTTTTTGCAATCATTCAGGTGGAGATCTTTGAACAGTTCTTCTTTGATCCAGCCGTTCAAAGACTCGTTGACAGGATTGTCTCCCGGAGTACCGACTCTGGACATGGATCTGAGTATCACGCTGTCATGGATCAATTCGTTATAGGCAAATGAAGAATAGACACTGCCTTGATCCGTATGAAGAATCACGGGTTCCGTGATATGTTCGCCACCCAATATATCCAGAATGTCTTTCAGCCCTTCGGTGTACTGCAACCTGTCTCCGCGTCTGCCTGCAAGATGCCAGGTGAGAATTTGCTTGGTGAAGACATCAAAGTAGAACGTCAGCTCATAATATGTCCACCAGACGCAGAAGGCTGTCATGTCCGAAACAATCACCTGTCTGGGTCTGTCGACAAGATCCCAGGTACTGAAAATCAGATTGGGGAACGGATCTTTTTTCTTTGCCGCTCTGTGTCTATGTGGACCGTGCTTTGTTTCTGCCTTCAGCCCAAGATACTTCCATGCCTTGAAAACGAAACTATCGGAGTATGTGACTCCGCAATTGAGCCGCATGTATGCTGCCACCCATCTGTATCCATGGGTTCTGTGCTCATTGTGGACTTTCTGTACAAGTGCAATGACTTTTTCCCTTTCAGGATTTCTCTTCTCTTCAGGTTTTGCCTTCCACTTGTAGAACCCGGATTTACTGACCTCCATCATGCCACAGGCAAGCTCAACCGGATATCCGTAGCTGTGATTGAGAATTTCGACTATTTGGAACTCTTCTCCTTTAAACGTACAAACACTTTCCGACCATCCTCGGTTGTCCGTACAGTGTAATTTTTTTTTAGCCGTTCGTTCTCAATCCGGAGTTTGAGGATTTCGTTCTTATAGTTCTCTTCTGTTCTGTCCACACCTTCAGGAAGAATGTCTATCTTGGATCCTTTTGCAAGTCCTTCAATTCCAAGAGCATCATACTTTTCCATCCACTTCTTCATGGACATCGTTGAAACATTATGAAGCATGCAGAACTCTCCGAGTTTCATCTTGGATTTTCTGTATGTTTTTATGAGCATTTCTTTCTCAAACGGATTGTACAACTGACTCCTCCCTAAAAGTATTATCACTTCAGAGAGGAATATTCCAACATATATTTCTTTATACCGCAACAATTGTTTTCTGCTTCTGATTCTCATTCTGTCGGTCTTATCTGTATCTCCGTTATTTGGAAATGATGTTGATGAATCTGCTGCCGAAAGCACTGTGATGTTCTTCTATTCAACGACTTGTTCTCAGTGCAAGGCTATGAAGCAGGCCATTGAGCTCATCATGGAGGAAAATGCTGAAGTGAGGATTGAGTTCCATAATGTGGATGAGGAATCAGGATTATGGGAGAAGACTTGTTCGGATCATGGAATTCCTGCATGGGGAGTACCCAGATTATTCGTTGGCAGTCTGAACTTTGCAGGTTGGTTTCAGTATGCAGGAGACCTAAGATATGAGGCCTCATATAATGGGTATATCGGCTACAGTAACCAGATAATCAAGGCTTTGGAGTTGTATTTCAATTGTTCTGTTTCATTTGCAGAGACAGGTGTCCCAATTGGGGATAAGAGTTCACAATTTGATGAAGATTGCGGTTGTTAGGCTGGTGCTTCCATGGGGGTTTTAAGAAGAATTCTTATTTTCTTGGTCATATTTACAATTTCGACATTTTTTGCATTTGGCACGAATCCAAATGAGGCGGCTCATATGTCAGATGCTTTGAGATTCAAAGAGGATTATGAATCCCTGAATGGGGCACCTCGCAGCGAAAAGACCTTTGCTTTGTACAATACGGTACATCTTCCTGAGGATAATCCGGTCAGGTACATCAATGCCGGAAAAGCCGCTGAATTGATGGATTCGCAATACTCGGTCATATATTTCGGGGCGAATTGGTGTCCCTGGTGCAGGAACATCGTCCCTGTTCTGCTTAATGAGTCGGCAATGAGCGGGCTCCAGACCCTTTTCTATGTTGATGTGACAGAGGAGAGGGATAAATACGAATTAAACGGCGATATGGCATTGAAGACCGCTGAGGGAACATCCGGGTATTCCAGATTACTTGAGGTCCTTGATGATTATCTTGAACCTTATACTTTGACTTCTGATTGCGGAAAGACCATTGACACTGGGGAAAAGCGCCTGTACATTCCTTTTCTTCTTGTGATAGAAAACGGAAGGGTGATGCATGCAAAACTATGCACGTATGAACTTGAGCCGGGACAGTCTAAATATGATCCTCTGACGGAGTCCCAGCGCGATTATCTGCATCTGCTGTTTTCAGAAGTCCTGAAAACTGCACGGTGATTCAAACAGGCCTCCCAAGCTTAGAGTATTACAAACAACAAGGCCGGCATCCGGGTGGATGTCGGCCTTAAATATCTCTTGTTTGCGGATCACTACATCTTCATCGAGGAAGAGAGATCTGTGCCCTTTCTCGTGTTCATGGTGTAGATGATTGCAAAGACAACCACCAGGAGCACTGTGGACAGGGCGCTGGCCCTTCCCAGGTCGTTCTCGTTGACTGCGTTGAAGATCTGGATAGGAACAGTCCTTGTCTTGGGGCCGTACAGCAGGATGGTCGTGCTCAGCTCCTGCAGGAGTGTCGTCAGTGTCATGACCGAACCTGAGATGATTGAAGGCAGGATCAATGGGACGCTGACTCTGCGGAAGGTGTAGAACCATGTGGCGCCGCTGATTGTGCTGGCTTCCTCAAGAGAGGGGTTGAGCTGTGTCAGGTTGGCTGCGACTGAACGGTAGACATACGGTGTTCTTCTGATCATGTAGGAGATGATCAGGATTATGTATGTTCCTGTGAGCTTCATGATTCCGTTTCCACCGAAGGCGGAGAGCAGTGCGATTGAGACAACTGTACCGGGCAGGATGAACGGGGCCATGATCGACAGATCGAGGAGAGCCGCTCCCTTAGGTCTCTTTCTCTCAGTGATGTAGGCAAGGATTGAGCCGAAGATGGCACACATCAGCGTTGCTACGATTGAGAGGAAGAATGAGTTGAAGAGCTCATGGCTGGACTTCTTGAAGATGTTGGCATAGTTGGTCCATGTGAAGCCTGACGGAAGAAGTCCTGTCCATCTCTTGAAGAAGCTCATGACTATGATGGTCACCTGAGGAAGCAGTGAGAAGATCAGGACAATGAGGCAGAGGATGATGGCGAAGACCCTTGCTCCCACGCTCTCATGCTGCTTGATGTCGGTATGGGATGCTGAGATTGTCTCATACTCATGTCTGTTGACTATGTACTTCTGAACATACAGGACAAGACCTGTGATTATGACGTTGATGACTGCAATGGAGGAAGCCAGGTTGATGTCTCCGGCTCCGCCGTATGCGAACTTGATCAATGTCGGAAGCACATAGTTGTTGCCGCCGATGACAGCCGGGATACCGAAGTTTCCGATTGCCCTGACAAAGACCAGAAGGGCCGCAGCTCCGAGTGACGGGATAATCAGGGGCAGTGTGATTGTCCTCATGATCCTTGCCTTGCTCGCGCCCATGAGCATAGCTGATTCCTCAAGAAGCGCGTTTGCTCCGCTGAATGCCCCGTATGCCATCTGGAACACGAACGGATAGTAGGTGAGTGTCATACAGAGGATCATACCGAACATTCCGTAGATGCTGGGCAATGTCACTCCAAACGGCTTGAGGATGAAGTTCAAGGCTGTTCTGACTATTCCCTTGTTTCCCAGAAGTATGACCCAGGTGTAGGCTCCGACGAATGAAGGCATGATGATCGGCAGGATTCCGAGTGAGACCATGAGCTTCTTCCCCGGGATCTTGACACGTGCCACGCAGTATCCCATCGGGACACCGATCAGGATGCAGAGGATTGTTACTGAGAGGCTGACGACAATAGAGTTTCCCAATGCCCTGATGTAGAGCTTGGTGCTGAAGAATGTCCTGAAGCCCTCCAACGACCATCCCGTGAACTTGAAGGTATACTCCGCAGGAGCCCAAAATGCCCTGATAAGAGTAATTGCCATAGGATAGAGCAGAAAGATACCAATGAAGATCATAGGTATGGCAAACACTATGAACTGGGAGAAGTCCTTCTGGAAGAACTTCTTTATCTTATTGGTCTCCGCTCCATTCTCAATCATGGAGTATTTTGCGCTCATAGCTCTCTTCCCTCCGGTGAGAACAGGGCAACCCTGCTTCCGTCAAATGAGACGTTGACCGTGTCTCCCTCACGGATGCCTTTCTGCATGCTGTCCATGTCGATCTCAAGTGTGACAGGGGAGATGTTCTTGTCGATCTCAACCTCATAGCGGATGAATGAGCCGAGGTGCTGGATGATATGGACCTTTCCGGGAATTGATTTCTCGGAAGGCTCTGATGAGACTGCAAGGTACTCAGGTCTTCCGCCGATAAGGACAGCATCACCTGCCTGAGGCTCCACGTGTCTCTTTTCGGCCTTGATTGCGACCCTGATTCCTGTTGTGTCAATCTCTGCGATTGTCTCCTTGTCACCTGAGGCAATCACATGGGCGTTGAAGAAGTTCATCTTTCCGATGAAGTTCGCCACAAATGCGTTCTTGGGCTGGTTGTAAAGCTCATCGGATGTTCCGATCTGCTCAACGACTCCCTTCCTGAGGACTGCAAGCCTGTCTCCGACTGCCATGGCCTCTTCCTGGTCATGTGTGACAAAGATGGTCGTGATGTTCGTTGCCTTCTGGATCCTTCTGATCTCGGCTCTCATGTAACGGCGCAGCTTCGCGTCAAGGTTCGCGAGAGGCTCGTCCAGAAGAAGGACATCAGGATCATAGACAAGGGCACGTGCAATTGCGACTCTCTGCTGCTGTCCGCCTGAGAGAGCTGTGGGGCTTGGGTTTCTCTTGAGCTCCTCCTGTAGTCCTACAAGCTCCATGACCTCTGTGACCTTTTTTGTGACAATGTCGTTAGGAACTTTCCTGACTCTGAGACCGTAAGCAACATTCTCGAAGATTGACATATGCGGATACAGCGCATAGCTCTGGAAAACCATTCCGATGTTTCTCTTGTAGGGCGGAATTGTGGAGATGTCCACATCGCCGTAATACATCTTTCCTGATGTTATGGTGTCAAGACCCGCGGTGTTGCGCAGGAGAGTGGTCTTTCCACAACCTGAAGGTCCAAGGAGGCAGAAGAGCTCTCCTTCCTCGATTGTGAAAGAAATATCCTTGAGGGCATGGACCTCATTCTTGGTTCCAAGCCCGAAAATCTTGTTTACATTCTCATATCTAACTGTCTTGCTCATGAGATGACAAATCTCCTTCTCTCTAAATAAAAGATTGGGCCGCCCGCCAGGCAGGCAGCCCATTTTCTCAGGTCAAATCTGAAATCAAAGGAATGCAGCAAAGTCGTTGCGGAGCTGCTTCTTCAGCTTGCCGGCCTCGATTGCATCATACTCGAAGAACGGGAGTTCGTTGAGAGCCGGGAGGAAATCAGGTCCGCCGACCTCTGTTGAGACAGGTCTTCTTCCGACGCTTCTGATGACCTCAGCACCGGCTTTTCCTGTGAACCAGTCCATGAAGATCTTTGCGGCTTTCTCGTTCTTGCATCCGGCGATGATTCCGGCACCCTCGATTCTTCTGCCTGTTCCTTCCTGCGGATAAAGGTAGCTGACAGGGCTTCCGTTTGCCATTGCGCTTGAGACGTTGCTCTCACCTGTCATGGTAAGTGCATACTCTCCACGTGCGACTGACTGGGGTCCGCTCTTGGAGTCTGTGACATAGACTGTTCCGTTCTTTGCGATCTTCTCTGCAAGGCTGAGGTCGCCGGTGAGCTTGTACATCATGTAGAGCTGTGCATATGCGCTACCGGATGATGACGGGTTGGTCAGGACAATCTTTCCATAGTACTTGGGGTCTGCAAGGTCATACCATGACTTTGGAATGTCATCGCCCTTGAGCAGGTCTGTGTTGTACATGAATGTCTGAAGCGGCATTGAGCATGCATACCATCTGTTCTCTGCGTTCTTGTAGTCTGCTGAGAACTTCTCGTCATTGACTGTCTTGTACGGAAGGAGATTCGGCTCCATCGGAACAAGGCTGTCCTGAGCAATCAGGATGACGACATCAGAGTCTGATGAGTTCTGCTGGACCAGTGTGAGAACGTCTCCGGAGTCCTTCTCAAGGTGAGTGACTGAGATGTTGGGATAATCCTTGTTGAATGCCTCGATGATGGCCTCAGACTCGGATTCCTTTCCGGCACTGAGGATGACAAGCTCCAGCTTCTCGCCTGCAGCCTCTGAAGCTGCCTGTGCGAACACTGCTGTGAAGACAGTTGCCAATACCAATAAAACAACTAGTGCTTTCTTCATATAATAGCCTCCTATTATTTGCTAATGGAAAGTATAGCATGAAAATCAGTTTAGTGAAGCGTTTTTCTCGTAGAGTTTTAACCTTGACTATTCGCTATTACATGCTAGTATGGACTTACCCGGTATCTGTGTATACACCCACTGTATACACTTGTCAGATTTGCATGCCATGACTTGAAAAGGGGAGGAAATCATGGAAGCAAGAGACATGAGCCTGGTAGAGAAGGCATATAACGGAATAGCTGAGATGATATTCAGCTTCCAGCTCCCGCCTGGCTCTAAGGTATCTGATTTTTCTCTGTCCCGGAAGTTGGGGATTAGCAGAACTCCGATACGGTCTGCCATCCTGCTGCTGATGAACCATGGCCTTGTGATCAAGACACATGACGGGTACGAGGTCCCGAGAATCACAGCGGAGTCAATCGATGAGATATATGATGCCAGGATCTGCATCGAGACAGCGATAGTTGATTTCTCAATCAGGAACAATCTCCATTGCAAGAAGATCAAGGAGCTGAGAAGACTAATCAGCCTTCAGAAATCCGCTGCGGACTCAGGTGATATTTTCCAGTCCACTGATTACTCCCTTAGGTTCCATAAGGCTCTTGTTGGCATGTGTGAGAATGAAAGCCTGGAGGATCTTTTCTCGCACTTATATCTTCCGATGAAGATCATCAATGTCCTGGCGCTGGCACGTCCCAACCTTGGTACCGGTGAGGAGTATACTGCAATCTGTGATGCAGTTGAGAGAGGAGACAGCCAAAGTGCCTGCAGGTTGCTTACCGAGTCAATCGAGAAGGGCAGATGTCAGAAGAAAGAGGTTTTGGAAAAGTACGGGGCTCTTGGAATGGACCGTCTGTTCGGTTTCATTGCCGTCAGCTCCGAGGCTTCCAGAAAATAACGATTTCATCTAAAGGAGGTTTTAAGATGAAAAAGGTATTAGTTTTATTAATGGTCCTGCTCATGGCGTCATTCACAGTGTTCGCCGCCGGTGCCGGTGAGGCCCAGGCAGGTGGAAAGAAAACCATCACCATCGGAGCAGAGTCATGGGAGATCAACAAGATCTTCCTGGAGCATGCGGCACAGGAGTTCATGGCAGCTCATCCGGATGTGACAGTCGAGATCGTCACAATCGCTGACCAGACAAAGCTCTCCAACTACATCCTTGACTGGGGAAAGGGAAGCACAGATGTTGACCTGGTCTTCCTTGATGGCGGAATCTTCTCGGCAGAGTATGCAGCAAAGGGCCTGATCTATGATTTCGAGAAAGACCTGAACTTCTTCGCGGATTTCCCGAAGAGCAACTTCACCGCAGGTTCACTCGAGACCGGTCTCAAGGGCGGAGCACAGGTCTGTCTGCCGGCAATCTACGAGGTTTACGGAATCTCAATCAACAAGGCCATGTTCAAGGAAGCCGGTCTTCTGGATGCAGCCGGAAATCCGCTTCCTATCAAGACATGGGATGACTTCCTCGCCTTCGCAGAGAAGCTTACAAAGAAGGATGCCAACGGAACAGTCACACAGGTCGGTGGAAGCGTCCAGTTCGGAAACAACCTGAACACAATCCTCGGAGCAGCCCTCTACTCACAGTTCGGCGATGTCTACACAGCAGACGGAATCACATTCAATGTTGACAACGACTTCACCAGGAACATGATCGGAGCATGGCAGAAGGGAATCCAGAGCGGAGCCCTGTCACAGTCCACATTCGTTGACAACGCAGGCGGAAGAAACGGTTTCAAGGCCGGCCAGATCGCAATGTGCTATGAGGCAGCAGGCCGCTGGATGGAGGCTGTGGCGACAATCGGAGCAGAGAACCTGGCCCTCATCCCGATTCCGGGAGATTTCGGCGGAACAGTCTGTTTCGGCTGCCAGATGGTCATTCCTAAGGCATCAAAGAACCCGGAGCTCGTCTGCCAGTTCATCAAGGAGGCTGTCTACGGCGAGTACTGCCAGACAAACGCATTCACCACATACGGAAAGATGTCTGTCATCCAGAAGCACTTCGATGCAGCTCTCGAGGCAACACCGCTGTGGAAGGGAATCGCAGACTCCATGAGCAAGGCAAAGCCGATGATCACCTACGAAGAGTCCCAGAAGTGGCTTGAGGGTCTTGATCAGATCTTCCAGAAGGGTCTTGTCAGCACAACAACCACTCCTGCCGATATGGTCAAGCAGATCCTTGATCTCTCGGCTTCTATCAGAAAGTAACAAAACTCTGGTGCATGTGGCCTGAGAGGGTCACATGCACTGGTTTTCCGGAAAGGAATCATGCAAAACACGATAAGCTTCAGAAGAAAGGCAAGGGCAAGATGGGGTGTGATCTTTGTCATTCCGACTTGTCTAGTGCTTTTCGTATTTGTCTTCTACCCGATCTGCTATACTCTTGTGCTCTCATTCAACGAATACAACTTCGCGTATGACATGCACATGAAGTTCGTCGGATTCAAGAACTTCATCGACATGTTCAAGGACGAGCAGTTCCTGACAGCACTGAAGAACACATTGCTGTTCACGCTGTTCATGTTCGTGATCCTTGTTGTGATGGCCCTAGGCCTCTCGTTGCTTCTCTTCAACAAGAAGAGGCGGAGCTGGCTCTACAGGGTGTCCATCTTCATGCCGATAGTCGTTCCCGCCTCACTGATCTGCATATTGTTCTCATTCATGCTCGCGGACAACTTCGGCATTGTGAACAAGTTCCTTGTCAGCATAGGACTCTCAGGCTGGAGCCATAACTGGCTCACGGATGCAAAGACCGCAAGGGTCTGGGTTGTGATAGTGAGTGTATGGGGCAAAGTCGGGTTCTGCACGATTCTTTTCCTCTCAGGACTACAGAACATCTCCCAGGACATGTTCGAGGCCGCTGAGATAGACGGCGCAATAGGCTGGAAGAAGCTGATCTACATCATCATACCCAACCTGACGGAGACATTCGTCGTTGTTGGAATCTGGGCGATACTGCAATGCCTGAAGCTGTTCGTCACACCGAATGTGCTTACCAAGGGAGGCCCTGCGAACGCGACGCTTGTCATGTACCAGAACATCTACAACACGGCATTCAATTACTTTGACATGGGCTATGCGGCTGCACAGGCATTCGTGCTCACCGCACTGGTCATGATCTTCTCGCTTCTGAACATGAAGATGAGCAAGGGGGAGGACTGATATGGCCAGAAAACAGAAACTCTCATTCTCCATCTTCGTGTCCGTTGTGCTGATCATAGTGTCGGTCATCTTCCTGTTCCCGATCTTCTTCTGCATATTCACATCATTCAAGGAATCGGCGGAGATCATCAGGGACATAACGTTCATCCCGCACAAATGGTCCAGCGTGAACTATGACTATGTGTTCGCCAGAGGCGCGAAGTACCTTCGCTATTACCTGAACACAATCATCATCACCGTAAGCTCGGTTGCCATAACCCTTGTGCTGTCCGCACTCTCAGGCTATGCATTCGCCAGGCTTCATTTCAGGGGAAGCAAGTTCCTGCTCGCGAGCATCCTGTTCCTCCTGGCTTTCCCGCTCTGCGCCATCCTGATTCCGATCTACATGATGGAATACGAGCTGAGGCTGCTCAACTCTTATCTGGGAATAATTCTTCCGAACCTGCTGTGCATACTGCCGTTCTCGATATTCATCATGCGAGGCACGTTCATCGACATGAGCAGCGAACTTGAGGACTCGGCTGAGATCGACGGCTGCAGCGTCCCTCAGACGTTCTTCAACATCATGCTCCCGCTTGCACAGAACGCGCTGATAATAGTGCTTGTCTCGGGCTTCTATAATGTCTGGGGTGAGTATACAATATCAAAGACACTGGCCTCCAAGGACTCGATCATGCCCATCTCCGTTGCCCTGACGCTCCTTAAGAGCGAGGACTGGAACTACGGTGTCCTTGCTGCCGCTATAACATTGTCGATCATTCCTCCGATTGTTGTCTTTGCCATTTTCCAGGACAAGCTGGTGGAGGGAATGTCCGCAGGCGCGATCAAGGGCTGATGCGCCAGATGGAGGTGATAAAAATGAGGATACTGATCAAGAACGTGAACATTATCCTTTCAGACAGGATAATGCGTGACGGATGGCTGGTCACAGAGGATGCAGTCATTGATGATTTCGGAACCGGCTGCACTCCCAAGGGTGAGTTCACCCAGGAGATAGACGGAAAGGGGCTCTACCTCTCTCCCGGATTCGTGGACACCCATGTCCATGGAGGCAGGAGGCATGATTTCTCTGATCCTGAGGACGAGTGCATACTGGACATCATGAGGCTCCACTTCAACGGCGGTACCACGACAATGCTTCCGACGTTCACAAGCGAGACCCATGAGACATACCTGCGCGCCCTGAAGCACCTCGGAGAAATGGTTCCCTCCTTCGGGGGCATGAAGGACATCCCTGAGTTCGGCGGAATCCATATGGAGGGCCCTTACTCTAGCGGCGCCGCCCTCGGGGCACAGAACACGCTGACTTACAGGGACCCGGACATCAATGAGATGGAACAGTACATAGCCCTTGCCCCGTATATCAGGAAATGGACAGCGGCTCCTGAGCGTAACGGTGGCATGATGTTTGGCCGTTGGTGTGAAAAACACGGAATAGTTGCTTCAATAGGCCATTCAAATGCAACGTTACAGCAGGTGCAGGAGGCCTGGGATAACGGCTACAAGAACATAACCCATCTGTACAGCGCATGCTCAAGCTACCACCGCAACGGCGCATACCGTGAGGGCGGCATAGTAGAGGCTGCATGGCTGATAGATGACATGGACGTGGAGATGATAACAGACGGCGTGCACCTTCCGAAGGAGTTCCTGCAGCTGATCTACAAGATCAAGGGGCCGGACAAGATCTCCATGATCACAGACGCGACCCGTTATGCGGGCGTTGATGTGCCTGAGGGAAGCTTCGTCCCATATGTCGACGGCCTTAAGAAAGGCGTCTGGATCGAGAACGGTGTTGCATTGGTTCCTGACAAGTCCTGCTTCGCCGGAAGCATCGCCACCTATGACCGCCTTGTCAGGACGGCATATAAGACTGCGGAGATAAACCTTGTGGATGTCATCAAGATGGCTGCCCTCACACCTGCGCGTGTGGTTGGCCTGGACAAGCAGGTCGGATCCATCGCCAGAGGAAAGAGAGCCAATCTGCTGATCTTTGATGATGACATCAGGATCAAGAGCATAATACTCAGAGGAGAGAAGGTGAGATGATTCTCAAAGGAAGACTTGTACTCAAGCACAAGGTCGTCAAGGGCTCAGTGAGGCTTGACGGCCAGGAAATCCGTGAGGTCAGAGAGAAGACCGCGGATATACCTGAAGGGGAGCAGGTTATTGACTATGGGGACGCATTCATCATGCCGGGCTTCGTGGACACCCATACCCATGGAAGCGGCGGCTTTGACTTCATGGACGGCACTGCGGAGGACATAATCGGGGCCGCGAAGAGCCATGCCCGTCATGGTACCACCACATGCCTGCCAACCACGCTGACAAGCTCAGATGATGACATGCTCCTGTTCCTGAAGAACCTCAGGACCGTGCATTCGATGCAGGCGGAGGGAAAGCTTGAGACATGCGCACGTATGCCAGGAAGCCATTTCGAGGGCCCTTACTTTGACATGGTGGAGAAGGGTGCCCAGGATCCGAGATACATAATGGATCCTGTCCCCGAGCACTACAACAAGCTCCTGGAAGCCGCTGACGGCCTGGTCAGGAGATGGTCGGTGGCCCCTGAGCGCCCGGGTGCCATGCAGTTCATAGATGACATGGTAAAACATGGCATACTTGTCTCCGGAGCTCATACGGCTGCGACCTACGATGTGGTGTCCGAGGCATTTGACCACGGACTGAGTCTTCTGACCCATTTCTACAGCGGCATGAGCACAATCACCAGACGTGGCGGATTCAGGGTTCTTGGCACCGTGGAGAGCGGATATCTGATCGACGGGCTGAACATCGAGCTGATCTGTGACGGAAGCCATCTTCCTCCGGAGCTTCTTAAGATGATCTTCAAGCTCAAGGACCATGGCAGCATCATCGCATGCTCGGACAGCATGAGGGGTGCGGGCATGCCTGACGGACCTTCGATACTGGGCCCCAAGCACAACGGGACCGCCTGCATAATAGAGGACGGGATTGCCAAGATGCCTGACCGCACCTGCTTTGCCGGAAGCGTTGCCACGGGTGACAGGCTTGCAAGGACCCTCCATAAGATGGTTGGGCTTGAGATGGACGAGGTCTCAAGGATTCTCTGCCTCCAGCCTGCCGAGCTTATAGGCATGGAAAAGGAGATAGGGTCAATAGAGGCCGGAAAGAAGGCGGACCTTGTGGTCTGCAATGACAATATCGATATCAAGGAAGTATATATTGGCGGAAAAGCCATAATGTGAGGTGAAGAATGAACATCAATATTTCAGTTTCAAAAACAGCCGTTGAGAACGGACGCAAGGCTGCGGTCAAGATCGCAGAGATCATCAACAAGGCCATCAAGGAGAAGGGCCACGCACGGATTGTGCTCTCAACAGGTGCAAGCCAGTTCGAGATGTTCGATGTCCTGGTCAAGCTTGACGTGGACTGGTCAAAGGTGGAGATGTTCCATCTTGATGAGTATGTCAATCTTCCGGAGACCCACATCGCCTCATTCCGCAAGTATCTGAAGGAGCGCTTTGTCAACGTCGTCCATCCCAAGGCAGCCCATTTTGTCATAGGCGAGGGCGATGTCAAGAAGAACATAGAGGAGCTCACAAAAGAGCTTCGCAAAGACGAGATTGATGTCGGCGTGATCGGAATAGGTGAGAACGGACACATCGCATTCAATGACCCACCGGCAGACTTCGGGGCAAAGGAGGCCTACAGGGTTGTCAACCTTGACCACAAGTGCAGGATGCAGCAGGTCGGAGAAGGGTGGTTCGCCACAGAGGACGATGTCCCCAAGCAGGCAATCTCAATGCTTCCAGGGCAGATAATGTCATGCAAGACGATTGTCTCGGTCGTGCCTCATGCAGTTAAGGCAAAGGCCATATATGACACAATCACACAGCCTGTGAACAACATGGTCCCTGCCACGCTGCTCAAGACACACCCCGAGTGGTATCTGTTCATAGACGATGACTCAGCATCAATGCTGATCAAGTAAGAATCAGAAGAAGAACTGGAAACAGACGTAAGCTGCGTAGATTATCAGGAGGACAATGCCCTGGTATCTGCGCAGTTTTTTTGTGCAGAGGGCAGGGACTGTCATGAACGCCATGACAAACAGCATCAGCGGAATGTCCACCAGAAGGGAAGCATTGTGGCCGTTGATCAGCTTGTCTGCAGGTACCTGGAACGGATTGATCGTGATGGCCATTCCGCTTACCAGCACAAGGTTGAACAGGTTCGCGCCTACGATGTTTCCCAGTGACAGGGATGAGTGGCCCTTCACAAGTGATGTGATGGCGGTAACCAGCTCAGGCAGTGATGTTCCCAGTGCTATGAATGTCAGGGCAATGACTGACTCCGGAACACCGAGTCCTGCTGCGATGATCTTTCCGTTATCCACCAGAAGCTTCGCGCCAACCGCGATGAGGGCCGCACCAAGAACCAGATAAAGGATGTCCTTCCAGAGCGGGGACTCCTTTTTCTCCTCTCCGTCATCCTCTTCCTCATCCATGACCAGCTTTCCGCTGAAAGCCTGACGGACCGTGATTGTCATGTAGATTACGAAGATGGCAAGGAGGATTATTCCGATGAGTCTTGAGAAGGATCCTGTAGTGTATGCGATTGCCGAGTAAAGGGTTGCGGCCAGGAAGAAGAAGATCACAGGGGTCTTGAATGTTCTTGTGTCAACATCTGCATAGGACTTTGCGGAGATTGTGATAGCCGAGATCAGGGCTGTGTTGCAGATGACTGATCCTATTGCGTTTCCGTAGGCTGTCTGGCTCTGTCCCACCGCTGCCGCGATGGAGGAGACCATTACCTCCGGGATTGTGGTTCCGATTGAGACCACAGTGGCACCGATCAGAATCTCCGGGATGTGATACCTGTGTGCGATTCCCACAGCACCGTCAACGAACCAGTCTCCGCCCTTGATCAGAAGGACGAAACCCACAAGAAACAGAACAATAGCCAAGAACATCAGTTTACTCCCTAAAGTATGACTCTCTTTCCTGAATCAGATGATTCATATATAGCAGAAATGACAGACAGTGGCAATTTGCCCTGGACTCCGTCAACAAGCAGCCTCTCTCCGTTGATGAAGTGATTTCGCAGGTTCCTGTACTGTCTTATATGGTATTCAGTTGATATTCCCCTGGGGTCTGAGGATGAGGATCCTGCCGTTGCGGACCCGATCCGTACCGGACAGGGCTCCGGAAGCGTCCACAGTGTGATGACATCATTCTCAAGCACCACCGAGCCTCTCTCTCCGCAGAAGATGAACTTCTTTGTGAAGGAGGGGCTTGAGCAGACCGTCGCATCCACCACGGCAAGGGCACCGCCCTCGAACTCTATTGCCGCTGCCGCAGTATCCTCACCCTCGATGTTCCTGAGCCTTGTGGCCTTGTAGCCCATCACGGACACCGGTCTTCCCATGATATAGCACAGGACATCAATGCCGTGGATGCCCTGGTTCATCAGCATTCCGCCGCCTTCGCCCTCAAAGGATCCGCGCCAGGAGGCCTGGTCATAATAGTCCTGGCCTCTCATGTAGCGCATCATCAGCTGGGCGGAGACCATCTTGCCGAACCAACCTTTCCCCACTGCCTCATGGATTACCTGGACCGCATCTGAGAAGCGGGTCTGTGATATGGTGCAGAGCACAAGGCCTTTCTCCTCTGCCAAGGCAATCAGGCTGTCAGCCTGTTCCGGCCTCAGGCTGATGGGTTTCTCCACCACAACATTCTTGCCGGCAAGAAGTGCCGCCCTGGCATTCTCATAATGATTGCCTGAAGGAGTACAGATTGCTATGAAATTAATCGAAGTATCTGAAAGAAGGTCATCATATGAGGCTCTTGCATCAGCGCTGAACTCTTCTGCAAGCTTCCGGGCGCTGCTTGGAGACTTTGACGCGCAGGCAACAAGGGTGCAATCCTCAACCTCATTGATTGCAGTGGCGTGATAACGGCCCACCATGCCGCATCCTAGAATGCCGAATCTGAGCTTCTTCTCCATCTGCCTCATCCCTTGTTCACATCTAGGATCATGCCGTCGGCCTTAAGGGTCTCCCTGAGTTTCATGACATCAAGGTCCTGGACGTCAACGCCACAGTCAAGGGCCATGGCAAGCGCGGTACCTGCCGCTTGGCCGGTTGCACTTGCCTGCGGGATGCACCTGATGATCTCCCATGCCTCTCCTGACGTGCTTATGCACCGTCCCGCGCTCAAGACATTTCTAAGGTCTTTGTTGAACAATGTCCTGTATGGGATCTCATAGACCGGGCCGGGACGTCTCCAGTCACCGGTGCAGGCTATGTTGTCCTCAAAATGGGCGTTCGCGTCTTTGTCAGACAGCTCATAAGAGCCGTCTATTCTCCTGGCCATGCGGATGTCCGCCATGCCCGGAAGGGCCGCAGGGGCTGCAGACGGGTCTGACCTGAGGACTCCGAGAAGTCTCTTGTGCGAGTCCTGGATGAACCTGTTCACATTTTCTCCGGAATCCCCGTAATAGGGTTCTGTGACAATGTGCTTGTCTGCAGTGACATCAATGGTCCCGATGCTGACCAGGTTCAGGCCCGGAGCATCTGCGCCTCCGCGTTTCTGGACAATGCTGTGCTGGGGAATGCCTGAGAAATACGTCCAGATCGCAAGGCTGTTCTCTGCGGCGATACATCTTGAGCCGTTACGGAAGAAGACCTCCGCATCACCAGAGGCGTCAACAACTGCACCGCAGGCGTAAAGAACGCGTCCGCTCTTGTTCTCTACGTATACTCCGCGGCAGATTCCGTCTGAGATCTCCGCGCCGCAGAAGAGCGAGTCATAAAGGATGTCCACACCCTCGGACTGGAGAAGCTCCTCAAGTGCAAGGGAGTAGGCAGGGCCGTTGAACTTGCATTCATAGCGCCTTCCTTCCTCCTTCCATGTGGAGATGTCAACTCCATGATAGGCGTACTTTGTCGAGAGCTTCAGAAGCTCCTCGCTTATTCCTCCGATCACCTGTCTGCCGTAACCGTCATCAAGCGGAAGGTAAATCGTGATATGTCCTGTGGTGGCAAGTCCCCCAAGGACTGTGAGTTTCTCTATGAGAAGTGTCCTCTTTTTGTGCCTCACAGATGCAAGGGCTGCACTGCATCCTGCAATGCCTCCTCCTATGACAATCACGTCATACTTTCCAGCCTCGGTCCTTCCGGTTTCCGGCTGTGCACAGAGTCTCTCATTCTTTTTCATTGTTATTCCTCAGTCTCTGGGACCATAGCAGCGGAACATCTCGATTGGAGAGTCCTTGTCTGCAATGATCTTGAAGTCATCTGCTGATGCAGGGACAAAGAACTGGTCACCGCCACGCAAGGGCACCTCACCGCTCTTAGTCACGAGCTTTCCTTTTCCGGAGAGGAAGAACATGCCGCAGAATGCACCGCCTGCAGATACTGGACAGCTTCCTGAGATGCTGTAACTCTCCATCCTGAAGCAGTCCGTGTCCTTGTAGCCGATGATCTCACAGCGTGTGAAGTCATCAGAGGTCTCAAGGGTGACAGGCTTTATGTTCCAGAGCTCCTTTGCCTCCTCGAGGGTGTGTCCGGTGTAGTCAAAGCAGTCGAACATGCGCTCGAAGCCAAGTCCCTGATGACAGCCCATGTCAGCTACCTTCAGGCCTTTTGGGGTAGTGCGTTCCACACGGATGGTGTAGTCAGTAGGCTCCTGTATCTCCACAAGGAGGCAGCCTTTTCCTATGGCATGGGGGACGCCACCCTTGATCAGCCATGTGTCTCCGGGCCTGACCTCGATGTGGTGCATGTGATCCAGGAGGGCAGGGATGTCCTGCTCGTCAAAGCAGCGCTTCCATTCCTCTCTGGTTATGCCAGGCTTGAAGCCCATGTAGATGCTCGGAGGATCCCCGTCAATGGTTCTTCCTCCAAGCACGTACCAGCACTCTGTCTTCCCGAACTTGGAGTTGAACAGCGACAGTGCCTTCTCCTTGTTCGGATGGACCTGGACTGTCAGGCGCTCGGCCGCGTCTATGACCTTCACGAGGACTCCTGTAGATGAGCCTGTGGAGGCCACATGGGCCTTTCCCAACGCTGAGACCGGGTCGGACTCGATATAGTCCTTCAGGGATACGCTTTTGTCATCATCGAGGAAACAGATTCCCTCGATGATGTCCTCACGTCCTGCATTGCGTGCCGTGACGGTGGAGATTATCCACTCCTCGGGGAACTGCGTGTCACTGCTCCCCTCGATTCCGTGGATCCTGTCAATCAGGCTGCCGCCCGTGTAGGTCCTCCATGCTCTGCCTGACGTGAGTTTTCTGGGAACAGAATAGTCCATCAGCCGATTCTCTCTCCCTTCTCGTTGAAGTCGGCATGCTTGCCTGTCGGGATGTGTGATGCGTCGAGTCTCTTCAGGGCAAGCTCGTTATCCGGATAGAAGTCAATCCAGAGGTAGTGGCAGTGCTCTCCTTCCTTGACATCAACTCCGTGCATTGATCCGAGCGGGATGTACAGAAGCTCGCTTCCTGTCATATGAACAGGCTCGAAGTCAATCAGGACATCCATCTCGTTCTCAGGGAATGAGAAGAAGTACTGGTCAAGCATCGGATGATCGTGGGACTTGACGGCATCGATTCCGTAGGTCTCGACTGAGCCGTATGCGAAGCGCGGGATCTTGCGCTGGTCAACGCAGCTTCTGCTGATTGTCTTGTCGCTCTTGTTGCGGTCGCGGTACTGCTTTGAGTTGCGGTAGATCTGGATCAGCGGGAACTGGGTCTTGTACTCGGCCGCAAGCTCGTCATCTCCCTCGCGGAAGTTCCAGCGGATCTCCAGGATGTGGGCGTCTGTCAGGGCCTTCACTGTGACTGCGCACTTCGGGTCAGGG
>CACZJR010000046.1 GCA_902781545.1 uncultured Spirochaetales bacterium
GGATCATCATTGCTGTCATCATCATCTTCTTCATCATCGTCATCTCCTTGTCATTGGCGGTGGTGTGTCTTGTTTTTCCTTACACTTAAAGCCTAGCAGGCAGGAGACCCTCCGAAACAGGGGTTCTGAGGCACAAAATGCCCCTGGAGGTGCATGAAATGAGGGTTTTCGGCCTGATTTGCAATGAAAAGCAGCGAATGAAATGACAGGAATTATTTTTATTTTCCTGCGTGGGCGAAATGATAATTCTTTCGGGATTGTAAAAATCCTTGGGCGTGGTTTTCCATATCTTGCATGTCTTCCAGGCCGAGGAGGCTCTGCAGGCTTTGGAGGACGTGCAGAACCTTCCAATTTGTGCGGCAGGGGAGGAGCAACAGAAAAAAGCCAGACTTTTTTCCTGAAAGCTGAAATATTTCCTGCACTTTTCTCGTATATGCATATGAAAGGAGAAAGGTTATGCATATCCCGTACTATCTGCGTGCAGTGATTCTGGACATGAGGTTTTGATATGTGCGAGATTGACAATGGTTAGCATATTTGGTAACAATTATGAGGACAGTGGATTTTTACAGGACCGCTGATGGGAGATGCCCTGTCAGAGAGTATCTTGATTCCCTTGAGCCAAAAGATGCCGTGATAATTGCTTTTTCAATCAGTATTGTTGAGGAACTGGATGTGATCCCATCATCATACTTCAAGCATCTGGATGATGGCATCTATGAGATACGTGCCCAAAGGGGAGGCAATATCTTCAGGCTGTTGGGATTTTTCTTCAGGGGTTCGCTGGTGATTCTGACTAATGGATTCAGCAAGAAAACCCAAAAGACCCCGAAGAGGGAGATTTCTTTGGCAAAAGACAGGCGGAAAGATTTCCTGTCGCGTCAAGGAGGCAGAAGATGAGTGATTTCAGAGAGTACCTTGAGGAGAGGAAGAGGAAGGACCCTGTTTTTGCAGAGGAATTCGAAAAGCATTATGAATCATTCAAGCTGAATGTGATGCTCAGACAGCTCAGGACTGAGAGCGGAATTTCCCAGCAGGAACTTGCGGATATGATAGGAACGAAGAAGAGCACGATATCCAGGATGGAGAATCATGCGGAGGATGTGCGCTTCTCGACAATACAGAAGATAGCAGCGGCATGCGGCAAGAAGGTGAGCATCGCCTTCATCTGATGATTTGTGTTTTGGGCGGCGGCGTGGTAGGATTTGCCTATGGCACAGATAAGTCAGATAGACATTCTTTCCAGGACGCTTCAGATCATCAGGCTGATGGCGCGGGATGAGGGGGCGACGGTCACCGAGATGTCCAGGGAGACAGGCATCGACCGGTGGACGGTGCGTGACATGATAGACCGCATGGAGAACTTTAACCCTGACGGGAAGGGGCTGTATATAGAGGAGAGCGTGGACCCGGGGGACAGGCGGCAGACGAGGTACAAGGTGCCCAAGGAGCACCTGTGGACGCTTACGCTTCCGGGCATGAATCTCTCGGACGATGAGGCGCTGCTTCTGGCGCTGATGTTCAACCAGGGCCTGAGCAGCCCGGATTTGCAGGATTCGGTGATGGGGCTGCGCAAGAAGCTGAACATGTTCCGCAACTTCAAGGAATATGAGGTGCTGAACCTGAGCTCGGCGCGAAAGATTACGACCAAGGACACGCAGAAGGTGATTGTGGCCATCTTGAACGCCATGCGGGACGGCAGGTGCATCAACTTCTCCTATAAGCCGGTGCGGCGCGATGTGACGGAGTACCAGCTCATGCCGCTCGGGGTGTTCCGCTATGACAACGGCTTTTACCTGGCGGCACAGAAGCTGCCGGACGGGGAGTACCGCTCATTCGGCCTTGAGCGGGTTGTGGGGATTCCTGAGGCCTTTGACTACGGCGGCACATTGCCTGAGCGCTACAACTACGAGGAGCTTTTCAATGATCCTTTCGGGCCTTTCGGGCATGACAGGGAGATCAATGCGGTCCTGAAGTTCGATTCCTTCCACGGCTTCTACAACCTGGAGAAGAACTGGCCGGATGCGGTGAGCATTGAGGTGCAGCCTGATGAGTCGGTGATCATGAGGGCAAGGACCCGCTCTTACTCGGGCATCCGCAAATACATACTGGGGTTCGGGACCGGCGTGGAGGTCCTGGAGCCCGAGTGGCTGAGGAACGCCATCCGGGACTGGCACCAGAAGGCTGCTGACATGTACAAAGATAATGAAGATGTGTGACCGAATGGCCACACATTCTTTTTTATCCTGCCCGTGAAAAGGAGCAGGGATAATGTTCGAGTATCTTGTCTTGAATGAGCATCAGGCATTCTCCTGGAACAGGGAGATAAGAGTTGAGATGGACGGGGATAAGGTCCGCTTCCGCCGCAGGGGGAACGAGTACGGCTTTCCGCGTGATGTTGTCCTTGAGGGTGTCTACAGCGGTGACAGCTCGGCATTCCTGAAGAAGCTTGAGGCCTTCAATGTGCCGCTGTGGTCTGAGCAGTACACTGAGCCTGTGATTGACGGCTACGGGTGGAGCCTCCGGTACAAGGAGGTGGGTGAGCCGTGCCGCAAGATCACCGGTGCAAACGGAGGGCCTGAGAACTATTATGAGTTCGTGGACCTGCTGTGCTCGATCTCCGGCACGAGAAAGGCAGGCTGAGGGATGAAAGAAGAAGGACTGCCGTCTCCGGCAGCCCTGCTGATATATTTTAAAGTTAACCCAAAATCAAAGTGATGTTGTGGTAAGGACCACGCATGCCTCATAGACGGCCTCTGCAAGACCTGCGCTTGTGGGCCAGATGACCTCGAAGCTGTCAACCACTGTTCCTGCGGCAACCGCGCCGACTGTGTCTCTTGTGAAGCTGACCTCTGAGCCGAAGGCCTCGCCGTCCATGATGATCTGCACGCCGTTTGTGCTGTAGATCCTGCTTCCGACTGAAGCCATGAGCTCTGTGGCCTTGACTGTGAAGTCTGTCCTGTTGAATCCGTTGCTGTCAGTGCACTGGATGATCTGGAAGCTTGTGCTGACATCCTGCTTGGCGATCTTTGCTGTGCTGTACACGACTGATGCGCCTGTTGCGCCTGTCTCTGTGTTGCGGATGACGAAGTGGGCTTCCTGCTTCTCGACGGTGGAGACCAGGGTGAAGGTGATTGTCTGGGTCTCCGCAAAGCAGCATGCAACCGCCAGCAGAATAATTGTAAATGCAATCACCAGTCTCTTCATAACCGTCTCTCTCCTCTCTCTTTGCCTTACAATTTAAGACTATCCTTTGAAATGGGTGGCAAGGTAGGGGAAAAAGCGCAACAAAATGCATGTTTTGTGTTCCGGGCCTGCGATTTTGTAAAAATATGAGGTTTTTTTAAACTAATATATTATCATAAATTTTTTTTATTTTTTTACATGCAACATAATGAAAAATTATGTGGGATTTGAAAAATTCTGCACGCTCAGGGCGCATATTCCCTGCAGAGCTGTATCAGATACTGCTCCTCCTCGGTGAGCCAGATGTCGTTTCTGCATATTATGTAGAAGTTCTTGGTGACATCCAGGTCCGTCGGGATCTGCACCAGCTTTCCGGAGGCAAGCTCCTTTCTCACCTGGATCTCGAACAGGATCGCCACGCCCTCGCCCCGGGCTGCAAGCTCCTTCACGTTGGATGGAGATGAGCTGGTCCAGATGGGGTTGAGCACGATGTTCTTCTCCATGGCCACCTTGTCGATGAGTGTCCTGGTGGCGGAGCCGGAATAGGTGGAGGATATGGATCTGCATGCGGAACCATCACAATTAACGACGGGATCATAACGGCAACAGGCGGATTATCAGAATTTGAGGGATTCGGAGCAGGAATCGGCGGAGGTGCCGGATCTGTGGATGAGGGAACTGTGTCAGTCGGATCCAATTTGGTAAAGGTCAGTGAGAATGGCTCAGACTGGTCAGCTTATGACGGAACCCACCGCAAGAGATATATGAGAGTGAATCATGTGATTTAATCCTCATCAACAGGGTGCTCCTTGAGCATCCTGTTTTTTACTGTCATGGCTACGATGAAGTGGCACAGTCCGGTGATGGCCCAGGAGATCGGGTATGAGATGTAGACCATGCCCAGTGTCGGATAGATGCGGGCAAGGGTCATTATCCATATGATTCTCAGTACGCATGAGCCCAGAAGGGAGACGACAGTGGACATGATGGACCTGTTAAGGCCCCTGACAATGCCGGATCCAGTGTCCATGGCAGCAAGGGTAAAGTATGCGCTTAAGGTGTGTATCAGCCTGATGGAGCAGGCCTCGATGGCATGAGGCGAGTCAAGGTAGATGTGAGCAAGCGGTATGCGCAAGAAGAGGATGGACAGAGACATGATTTCTGCGATCATGAAGGAAGCTATGTAGCAGTCGCGGATGACCTTGCCCATGCGGTTGAACTTCTTTCCACCGTAGTGCTGGCTGGTGAACGTCACAGCGGCCTGACAGACGGAGTTGGTGGCAACGTACGCGAAGCTCTCGATGCTTTGGCCTGCGGCATTGCCGTCGATTATGTCGGATCCTCCGGGGAACTGCCTGTTGTTGATTCCAATGATGCTGCTTTGGATTATCATGTTGGACAGGGAGAACAGCACTCCCTGGATTGCCGCGGGAAAACCGTTGTAGATTATTCCCCTCAGGGCATATTTCTCGATGCGGAGCTTCTTGAACTCAAGGCGGCACCAGCCCTTGTCTTTGTGAAGGACCCAGGCAAGGGCGATCATTGATGCCAGGTTGGAGATTGTGGTTGCAAGGGCAACACCGTCAACTGACATATGGAAGACAACCACGAACAGCAGGTTCAGGACCACATTCAGAAGCCCTGTTATTGTCAGTATCACAAGCGGTGTCTTTGTGTCTCCCTTTGCCCTGAATATGGAGATGAAGAAGTTCGTCACCGCTATGAAAGGAACACCGATGAAGTATATCTTTGTGTAAAGATGGGCAAGCTCGAGGATATGGCCCTGATCTCCGAGGAGGATCAGGATAGGTCTTGAGATGAAAAGGCCAAGGACCATTGCCGCGATTCCGGAGATCATGCCTATCACCAGGGCTGTGTGCACGGCCTTGGTTGTCTTGTCCGGGTTGCGCTCGCCAATTGCCCTTGCAACCATGACGCTTGCTCCCACGGCAAAGCCCATGAAGAGATTCAGGATGCAGTTGACCATGGCTGCTGTGGTGCCAATGGCACCGATGGCTCCGTCCACGCTGGACATTCCCACAATGACCATGTCAGCGGCGTTGTAGAGGTTCTGGATCAGGTTGGTTATCATCAGAGGAAGGACAAAGGCAAAGATCTTCCCCAGAAGAGGTCCGTGGAGGAGGTCCGTGTCATTGAGCAGTGCTTCTCTCTTGAATCGCCATCTTGCAGTATGCATGGCTTGATAATATAATTTAATCCGTAATGTTAACAGAGCCGTTAGCGAACAAGGCTTGAACGATAAAGAACTTCGGAGCGTCAGATGAAATCAATCAGGGACATTTACAAGATCGGTAAGGGGCCTTCCAGCTCACATACTATGGGGCCGGGATTTGCCGCCAAGATATTCAAGGATGAGCATCCTGAGGCTGATTCCTTCAAGGCTGTGCTTTACGGAAGCCTTGCCAAGACAGGAGTCGGGCATGGAACCGACAGGGTCCTGATTGACACGTTCGCTCCCATACCTGTAGAGGTGAAGCTTTCCAATGCGGGTCCGGAGAAACTCAAACATCCGAACACACTGGATCTTCTGGCTTATAAGGACGGAAACGAGACCGGAAAGCAGCGCTTTATCAGCATCGGCGGCGGAGATATCATCATCGAGGGCCGTGACAGGGAGAAGAATCCTGTTGACGAGGATGTGTACATTGAGAACTCGTTCGCGGAGATCAGGCAGTTCTGCTCGTTCAGGTATATAGATCTTGTACAGTACATTGAGCTGAACGAGGGTGCGGAGATCTGGGATTTCCTTAAGACCGTATGGGAGGCAATGAAGAACGAGATCGAGGAAGGCCTGTCAAAGACCGGTGACCTTCCCGGGCCGCTTCATGTTCACAGGAAGGCCAAGTTCCTGTTTGAGCAGGTTCCCCAAAACAAGCATGCTGAGCTGGTGGAATCCCAGCTGGTTTGCTCTTATGCTTATGCTTGTTCGGAACAGAATGCCGATAACGGAACAGTAGTTACCGCTCCGACATGTGGATCCTGCGGAGTTCTTCCTGCTGTGCTGTACTACCTGCAGGGCAAGAGAAACCTCACAGATGACCAGATCATCCGCTGTCTTGGGGTTGCAGGTCTTTTCGGAGAGCTTGCAAAGCGCAATGCCTCCGTATCCGGCGCAGAGTGCGGCTGTCAGGCGGAGGTCGGTGTGGCATGTTCAATGGCAGCTGCCGCCGCAGGTCAGGCGTTCGGCTACAACATCGACCAGATCGAGTATGCTGCCGAGGTCGCGCTTGAGCACCATCTGGGACTGACATGTGATCCGATCTGCGGGCTTGTCCAGATTCCGTGCATAGAGCGTAATGCAGTTGCCGCAATGCGTGCCCTGAATGCCGCCAATATCGCGTTCTTTCTCACAGGAACCAGGAACATCAGCTACGACATGGTCCTCAAGAGCATGTATTACACCGGCCTGGACATGAACCAGCGCTACCGTGAGACATCCGAGGGTGGACTTGCAAAGGCATATTCAAGACGCGGAAGCACGTCCATCTGACTTTTCCTGAACCTGTTTATTTGACATTTTCCGCAAACTTGTCAAACAACTGTTATTTCAATATACTTGTCTCGATAATAAATCTTTTTAAGGTGGAAAAATGTCAAAGAAACCGAAACATAATCCCAGACCATGGGGTTTTCTGGATGAATTCAGAGGCGAAGGCAAGTTTTTCAATTCCGAGTGGCCTACGCTCAACGAGCAGTTCGATATAACAACCGCAAGGTTCCCGAACAACAAGGTGTTTGAGGCCTTCTCTCCCAAACATGAGGTTTTCACATATAAGGAAGCCCAGGCAATCATGAAGGGTGTTGCCAACAAGCTCTATGAGATGGGCGTCAGGCACGGTGACAAGGTCGGTCTTACCGGAAAGAACAGCCCTGAGTGGGCAATCGCCTATCTTGCCATCTCTTATGCCGGCGCAACGATTGTTCCTGTGGACTATTCTCTCTCAGATGATGTAATTGCACATCTTCTCACATTCGCCGAGGCCAAGGTCCTCTTCGTTGACGAAGAGAAGATCAACCGCATCCCGGTGGAGCTTCCCAAAATCTCACTTGACGGAGACGGAGAAAACAGCCTCCTCAAGATGCAGAGCACAGAGGAGCATCAGATTGAGCTCTCAACAAGCAAGGACATCGCCGCTATCCTCTTCACCAGCGGAACAACCGGAACTCCCAAGGGTGTCATGCTCAGCCATGAGAACCTCACATCTGATGTCTGGCAGGCTCAGGGCCTGATGAACATCTATGATGACGATGTCTTCTACGCCATCCTGCCGATCCATCACGCATACACGATGCTGGCAGTGTTCCTTGAGACAATCGCCTCAGGAGCCAAGGTCGTGTTCGGAAAGAAGCTTGTGGTCAAGCAGCTTCTCAAGGAACTCAAGCAGGGAGAGGTCACAATGTTCCTCGGTGTCCCGATGCTCTTCAACAAGCTGATCGCAGGCATCATGAAGGGTGTCAGGGAGAAGGGACCGATCGTGAACGGACTGATTCATGCGATGATGGGTCTCAGCGGATTCCTGAAGAAGGCATTCGGCCTGAAGGTCGGAAAGAAGTGGTTCAACTTCCTCCTGAAGAAGGTCTCCCTGGACAAGATCAGAATCTGCATCTCAGGCGGCGGACCGCTTCCGGCATCCACATTCAAGCAGTTCAACCAGCTAGGCGTTGACTTCGTGCAGGGCTACGGCCTTACCGAGACAAGCCCGATCATCAACCTCAACCCGATCTTCGATTACATCGAGTCCAGTGTGGGCCGTGTCCTTCCCGGAGTCGAGGAGAAGATCGTCGATCCTGACTCAGACGGAAACGGCCTGATCTACATCAAGGGCTCAATGGTCATGCAGGGCTATTACAAGAACCCGGAGGCAACAGCTGAGATCCTCACTGAGGACGGATGGCTCAACACCGGCGATATCGGACATCTGGACAGCAGGAACTACCTGTATCTGACCGGCAGACAGCGCAACATCATCGTCACAGAGGGAGGCAAGAACGTCTTCCCGGAGGAGATTGAGGACAGCTTCCAGCTTTATGATGACATCGACCAGATCTGTGTCAGAGGCTATGTGGCCGATGCCGCAAAGAAGATCGAGGGCATAATGGCCATAGTCCATCCGTCAGATGCCTGCATCGAGCAGTACAAGGACAACATGGCAGGGCTTCTGGACCACATCGGATCAATCATCACAGAGGTCAACGCCACATTCCCGAGCTACAAGAAGATCAGAAAGCTCGCCCTTTACATGGAGAAGTTCCCGCTCTCCTCAACAGCCAAGATCCAGCGCTTCAAGATCGGTGACATAGATGAGTCACTGACAAAGATGATCTGATCATCTGATTGAGAGGAAACACAGCCTGCATTCATCTGAGTGCAGGCTTTTTTTATGTCGCTTTTTGTTATAATCTGACAGTAAGCGAGGTGCGGTTATGAATTACAGGATCGAGCATGACTCAATGGGCGAGATGAGGGTTCCCGAAGACAGGCTCTGGGGCGCCCAGACGCAGAGAAGCGTGCAGAACTTCCAGATAGGTGTGGGCATTGAGACAATGCCTGCGGAGATAATCCATGCGTTCGGAATCCTGAAGAAGGCCGCGGCCATGACTAATGCCGCCCTGGTCCCTGAGAGAATGACAGAGGAAAAGCTTTCTGCTATCTCCAAAGCCTGTGACGAGGTCATATCAGGCTCACTTAACGACCATTTCCCGCTTGTTGTGTGGCAGACAGGAAGCGGCACACAGAGCAACATGAACGCAAACGAGGTCATAGCGAACAGGGGAAACCAGATTGCAGGCAAGAGACTCCTTCATCCCAATGATGACGTGAACATGAGCCAGAGCTCAAATGACACATTCCCCACAGCCATGCACATCGCGGCCTCTCTGATAATCCAGGACAGACTCATCCCTGCAGCAGAGGCTCTGATTGAGACGCTCAGGAGGCTTGAGGCTGAGAACAAAGGCGTGGTCAAGAGCGGAAGGACACATCTTCAGGATGCGACGCCTGTGACTTTCAGCCAGGAGATATCCGGCTGGAGGAGCAGCCTTGAGAGAGACATCGAGCTTCTGAAAGCTTCGCTTAAGGGCCTGGGAGAGCTTGCTCTTGGCGGCACGGCAGTTGGAACAGGACTCAATGCACCTGCTGGATTTGCTGATAATGTTGCAAAAAACATAAGTATACTCACAAATAAGGACTTCGTTAGTGCGCCGAACAAGTTCCATGCCCTTACGTCAAAGGATGAGATTGTCTTTGCTCACGGGGCAATCAAGGCTCTTGCCTGCGACATGATGAAGATAGCCAATGATGTGCGCTGGCTTGCCAGCGGCCCCAGGCTCGGACTCGGAGAGATCACAATTCCGGCAAATGAGCCTGGCTCATCCATAATGCCCGGCAAGGTGAATCCCACCCAGTGTGAGGCGGTGACCATGGTTGCCGTTCAGGTGATGGGAAACGATGTTGCCGTGGGCATGGCTGCAAGCCAGGGGAACTTCGAGCTGAATGTCTTCATGCCGGTTTGCGCCTACAATTTCCTCCAGTCGGCAAGGCTGCTGTCAGAGGCCATCGTCTCCTTTGACAAGAACTGTGTCTCGGGAATCAAGGCCAACAGGGAGAAGATGAGGTCCAACCTGCATGACTCCCTGATGCTGGTGACTGCCCTTAACCCGTACATCGGGTATGAGAGGGCGGCGCAGGTCGCAAAGAAGGCCTATGAGGATAACCTCTCGCTGAAGAACGCATGCATTGCCCTTGGTTTCATGACGGAAGAGGAGTTTGACAGGGTGTTCAGGCCTGAGCAGATGGTCTGATCAGTCTTTGTGTATGTGAGGGAGGTTCCACCCGTAGGTCTTTGCCAGAAAGCGTATCAGGATCACTGAGGCAAGACCCGCGGCTATGGCCGCGTACTGTGAGTGTCTCCAGAGAAGGCATGTCATTATTGCTCCTGCGGTTGATGCGACCGCATAGATGTGCCTGATGAATATGGCAGGGACATCGTTTGCCAGCATGTCCCTCAGGACTCCGCCTCCGACTCCTGTGATCACCCCCAGAAAGGCGCAGAGGAAAAGTCCTCCGTCTGTCATTGTCTGTCCTACAATAACTCCGTTGACTGTGAATGAGGCAAGTCCGATTGTGTCGAACCAGAACAGTGTGTTCCCGAATATGTGGCTCATCTTGGGCTTGGATTTGCCACTTAGGTGGAAATACAGGAAGAAGAATACGATGTTTGCCACAAGGAACGAAACAGCAACGTAAGAAGGGTTCCGGAACATCACTGGAGGAGTTCTGCCAATGATTATGTCCCTGGTGGCCCCTCCGCCTACCGCGGTGACAATGCCCAGGATGCAGACCCCGAGATAATCCATGTCCTTACGTGCCGCAACAAGTGATCCGGAGATCGTGAATGAGATGACACCTATGAAATCAAGGATTGTCAGTATATCGGTGCTCATGCCGACATTGTAGTGAAAAACTGAAAACTTTGATAGATTCAAAACGCTGTTGGGTGTTACTATTTGGGTATGAAGAAATACATCGGTGTTGATCTGGGCACATCATCAATCAAACTTCTGCTTGTCTCCCAGGACGGGCATATCGAGAAAACCGCATCTGAAGAATATCCGATCTCTTTCCCTCAGCCGGGCTGGAGCGAGCAGGATCCCGAACTCTGGTGGTCCTCATTCAAGAAGGCGCTGGCTGAGCTGATCAAGGACACCGATGTCTCCAAGATCGCGGCCCTGGGAGTGGCAGGGCAGATGCACGGTCTTGTGGCGCTGGACAAGGATGACAAGGTCATAAGGCCGGCAATCCTCTGGAATGACAGCCGCACCGATGCCGAGGTCGATTACCTGAACAATGAGATCGGCGCCGACAAGATATCCGAATATACCGCAAACATCGCGTTTGCGGGCTTCACCGCCCCGAAGCTTCTCTGGATGAGAAAGCATGAGCACGACAACTTCTACGCCATCAGGAAGATCATGCTTCCAAAGGACTACCTCAACTTCCGTCTCACCGGATCACACGTCACCGATTATTCCGATGCCAGCGGGACCTTGCTCCTTGATGTGGAGAACAAGAAGTGGTCTGAGAAGATGATGGAGATATGCCAGGTCACCTATGACAGGCTGCCTGTCCTTCACGAGAGCTTCGAGGTGATAGGGAAGATAAGAAACGCCGTATCCGATGAGCTTGGCCTTCCTCATGGGATCAAGGTCGTGGCAGGGGCAGGGGACAATGCGGCTGCCGCAATAGGCACAGGTGTCGTGGGAAACGGGCTGTGCAACATATCCCTGGGAACCAGCGGCACTATCTTCATCTCATCCGATGTGTTCCGCGCGGCTCCCGGAAATGCCCTTCATGCCTTTGCCCATGCAGACGGCGGCTATCATCTGATGGGTTGCATGCTCAGCGCGGCCTCATGCAACAAGTGGCTCTATGAGGATATCCTCGGAACAACCGAGTACAAGGATGTCTGGAAGAAGATTGACCGTGAGAAGCTGGGAAGGAACACCGTGTTCTTCCTGCCGTACATGATGGGTGAGCGCAGCCCGATCAACGACACCGATGTCCGCGGGACATTCGTTGGCCTGTCCCTGGCCACCACAAAATATGACATGGCGCTGGCTGTACTTGAGGGAGTGGCGTTCGCGCTTCGCGACAGCCTTGAGGTGGCCAGGGGAATAGGACTTGACATCTACCGCAGCTTCATCTGCGGCGGAGGTGCCAAGAGCGATCTCTGGCGCAAGATAATCTGTAACGTTCTCAAGGTTGACTTTGACCTGCCAAAGACAGAGGCAGGACCGGGCATGGGAGCGGCGATGCTTGCCATGGTCGGAGACGGAGCCTATGAGAATGTGGGGCAGTGCATTGAGTCTGTGTGCATGATCAAGGGGACGGAGAGTATAGACCCCGAGATCTCAGAGCGTTATGAGGCCAGGTACCAGCAGTTCAAGCTTATTTATCCTAGCGTCAGGGACCTCTACAAGAAGATCAGGTTCTGACTTCCTCAGCTGTTGAATTCGATGATTCTCTTTCTGCTGACAAAGGCATCAACGGAAACAAGCTCTGGTCTCTCAGTTGAGAATGCCTTCAGCTGAAGATCCCTGAACCTTAAGGTTATCTCGTATCCGCCTCCGGTGTATTCATAACCGGTCACCGTTGCATCGTGAAGGACAATATCATCATCTTCAGGATTAGTTTTGTTTATTATAATATCCTCAGGACGAATAAAACCTATGCTTTCAGTAACTTTATCAGAGATATAAGACATCGGAATTACTGAACCATCTCCTGTGAAGCCTGCCACGAACATGCTCGGCGGATTATGATAAAGCTCCTGAGGCGTTCCTATGGCCTCCATCTTTCCGCTTCTCATGATCATGATCCTGTCGGCTATGGCAAAGGCCTCCTCCCTGTCGTGGGTGACATAGAGCATGGTTATTCCGGTCTGGTCATGGATCTGTCTGATGGTGCTTCTCAGACGCTTTCTCAGCGGTGCGTCCAGGGCTGACATCGGCTCGTCAAGAAGAAGGATGCTCGGCTTTGCCGCAACCGCGCGTGCAAGGGCTATGCGCTGGGCCTCTCCGCCTGAGAGCTCGTTGACCCTGCGCTTTCCATAACCGGGGAGGCTGACCATCTCAAGCAGCCTCTCGGTAATGATCTCCCTTTCCTCTGAAGGGACATCCCTCATTCCGTACTGGATGTTCTTCTCGACGTTCATCGAAGGGAACAGGGAGAAATCCTGGAACACCATCCCGATCCTGCGCTTCTGAACCGGCATGGATGTTATGTCCTTGCCGTCCAGCAGGAACTGTCCGGATACTGAGCTGTCTATGCCTGCTATGGCGGAAAGCAGCGTTGACTTGCCGCTTCCGGAGGGCCCGAGGATGCACAGGAGCTCTCCCTTCTCCATGGAGAATGAGATATCCAGTGTGAAGTGGTGGAAGACCCTCCTGAGGTTCCTGCATTCAAGATACGGCATATTCATCTCCTCCTGTCTCGCCTATGGCGAACATGGTTATTGCTATGATGAGCAATATCACGGCAAGTGCCGAGGCTCCCTGGTAATTGTACTGGTTGATCATCTTGTAGATGAGGATAGGTATTGTCGTCACCCGGCCTTCGCTCAGGGCAAGGGTTGCGTTGACCTCTCCGAGTGACAGGGCAAAGGCAAACGCGAAGGCTCTCCTGCGGTATGGCTTGAGCATGGGTCTCTCAATCAGGCGGTAGGCCTCCCTGGAGTCTCCTCCAAGTGTCTTGGCCGCCAAGGAGAGCCTCTCCGGGATGCGTCTTGCTCCTGGAAGGATTGTCCTGACCGCAAACGGCATGATCACAACAGTGTGGGCTGCAAGGACAATCACATATGATGTGACAGTGTTCCTGAATGGCATCCTTGCGGCTATGAATGAGAATCCAAGTCCCATGGAGACCGATCCCATCGCCATGGGAAGTGAAGTAAGAAGTGTGGCGAACCTGGAGCCCGTCCTGACGGAACCGATCGCTATGGCACTTGCCATGCTAACGGCAATCATGGCAGAGCCTGATGCTATGACGATGCTGTTGACAATCGCATTGAGGCTGGTTCCAGTTCCGCTTCTGGCACGTGCGGCGATATCCGTCCATGCCTTGAGCGTGAAGACCCCGTCCTTTGTGAAGAACGCCCTGTAGAGGATGGACAGCATCGGCGGAGCCATGAAGAGGAAGATGATGATGCAGAGGACAACTGCTTTGGCGAGCTTCCCGCCAGTTGCCTTGATGAGGGTATGCCTGCTTCTTGAGAGGCGTTTCTCCTGTCTCCCATATCCTGTCAGAACCAGAAGGAGCGCCATGACAAGGAAGGAGAAGAGGGCAAGTGATGCGGACCCTGATGGATTGACGTCAGTGTATGTCCTCTTGTAGATCTCCGCCTCCATTGTGAAGAACCTGGGATTTCCCCCAAGACTCATGACAATCAGGAATGAAGGGAAGCAGAAGAGGAAGATCAATGTGAATGTGGCAAGGATCGTGCCCCTGATCTTGGGTACAGTGATCCTCAGGAATGTCTTTATCTCCGATGCCCCCAGAAGGCGTGATGCCTTCTCCTCTGCATCCGGCATAGAGCTCAACGATGAGGTTATCAATGAGAATGCCACGGGAAAGTTCAGATACACATGGGCAAGGATTATCGCCTTGAAGGAGTAGAGCACCTTCAGGGACCATCTGCCGCCGCTTACTGTCCTGAGGGCATTGTTCACCATGCCGTTGTTTCCGTAGAAGATGACAAAGCCCAGGACCGCAAGGATCGCGGGAAGGGCGAATGCGGCGTCGCTCATGGTCAGGATCGCTTTGCGTCCGAAAAACGTGTACCGGGAGAAGAACACCGCAAAGGGAATTGCCAGGAGAACGGAAAGTAGGGCACTCAGAAAGGACTCCCATACAGTGAAGGCCAGAAGCCTCCATGTGTATGAGTCGGTGAATGTCTCAAGAAGGCCGCTTCCTGAAGAGAATGCCCGCAGCAGCACAGCTCCCACGGGCATGATGAACACGACGGTTGTGATAATGAGGGCAGGCAGAGCCATTCTCCTGTAGTAGCCGTCGTGTCTTTTCATGTTACTTCACAATTGCGTCTGTCCAGAGCTTGAGAAGCTCAGAGGCTTTCTCTGAGGATCCTGTGTAGATCTTCTCAGGAACAGGGGCATAATCATATGCGGCAGGCAGGGTGATGGCCGAGTTCACGGGATACATTGAATTGGCGTTTGCAAGGTCGACCTGGGCGTTTGAGAGCAAGAAGTCAATGAATGCCTCAGCCTCAGACCTGTGCTTTGTTCCCTTGACAATGCCCGCGGCCTCGATTGTGGCCTCATGGCCGTCGGTGAACAGCAGTGCCTGATAACGGGTGGTGTCCTCCCACATGACATGGTAGACGGGACTGGTGGTGTAGCTTATGACAATCGGAGCCTCACCCTCGGTGAAAAGCCCGTAGCCCGATGACCAGCCTGATGCTGTGGTCAGGGCGTTCTCCGACATTGTCTTCCACCAGGAGAGCCACTGGTCACCCAGTGCGTTGTATGTCCACATCATCAGTCCTGTTCCCACAGAGCTGGTCCTGGGGTCAATCAGAATGACCTTGTCCTTGTACTGTTCCTTGGTCAGATCAGCAAGGCAGGTAGGAATCTCAATCTTGGATTCGGTGTCATAAACAAAGGCAAATGCACCATAATCATAAGGTATCAGACGATTCTGAGCATCGAATCTGTATCTCTCATCAATTGTCTGGATGTAGGGTGAATCATAGCTTTCCAGAAGGTCATATGCCTTGTCGGCTATGTCATCGGTAATTCCCAGGATGACATCACATTCGGTGTTCTTTCCCTCAAGGCGGACCTTGTTGATAACCTCGATGGCCGCTCCGGATGCCACAAGGTTGACCTTGATTCCGGTGGCCTCCTCAAAGGCCGGGATGACTGAACCGGCTGCTCCCCAGTCTCCGCAGAAGGTGTCATAGGCATAGACCGTGAGGGTCTTCTGCTGTGGCTTCTGCTCCTGGACAGCCTGTGCGAAAATACAGCTTGCAGCAACTGTCAGAACTGCAATGACGGACAATACCTTTTTCATGAAAGGCCTCCATAAAAAAATGATTTGTCCTGGGGAAAAATAAAAGTATGACGTCGTTCCCTACGCCGGAATTACCCGGATCAGGTTCGAGGGTATGCTCTCAGGCCACATGGCCACCCCTAGACGTCTTCAGAATAAACCAGAGTCGGTCATTGTTCAATATGCCTGAGAAAAGAGGAGAACTTTTGCATCTCCTCCTCAGAGAGGTGGGCATAACCTATCACAAGCCATCCTGTCCCTGTTCCCTGGATTCTCAGGCCGCTCTGTCTTGCCTTCTCGGTGAATGACCTCTCATCGGTGGGGCATTTCATTATGAAGTGTAGCCCGGCTTCCTCTCCCTTGATCTGCGCGGACGGCAGAACCTCCCGGATCAGGCGGATCATCTCGTTGCGCCTGCTCTTGTAGATCCTCCTCATCCTGCTGATATGGCGGCTGAAGTAACCTCCGCTGATGAACAGGGCAACAGCCTTCTGGTCTATCCTGGACACTGGGCACGGATATCTTGAGAACTTTTCCATATAGATGTCCACAAGGTCCGGGGGAAGAATCATATAGCTGATTCTGATAGACGGGGTGAGGGTCCTGGAGAATGTGCCCAGATAGATGACCCTTCCGCTCTTGTCCATGTTGCAGAGCGGCGCGATGGGGCGGCCGTTGTACCTGAACTCAGAGTCATAATCATCCTCTATTATGTATCTCTGGCTCCCCATATTCGCCCATTCGATGATGGATGCACGCCTTGGCGCGGTCATTGTGGTTCCGAGCGGGAACTGGTGTGACGGGGAGACATGGAGGAACACGGGCCTGTCCTTTATCATTTCCGTGCTTTCCCTGATCCGGCTTATGGATGCCCCCTCATTGTCGACGGGTATGTCGATTATCCTGCACCCGGTGTCCCTGATGATCTCCCTTGTGCTCTCAAAGCCTGGCT
>CACZJR010000047.1:0-16400 GCA_902781545.1 uncultured Spirochaetales bacterium
TCGGGCTTGTCCAGCCTGCCCAGGAACATCCTGGCGTAGGAGCTGAGGGACTCGACATATCTCCTCTGGCCCTCGGCGAACACCGTGTCAAAGGCCAGTGAGCTCTTACCGCTTCCGGAGAGACCGGAGACCACAATGAGGCTGTTCTTGTCCAGGTCCAGATCCACATGCTTGAGATTGTGCTCGCTGGCACCCCTGATTATCAGTTTGTCCTTCATTTGGAGTACCCGGCCACAGCCTTCAGAAGCTCTTCCCTTGCGTTAACGGCATCGATCTCCTTGTAGATCTCCCCGTTCATGTAGAGATAGACCTTGTTCCCTATTCCCGTGACGGCAATATCGGCCCCCTTTGCCTCTCCGGGGCCGTTGACCTGGCAGCCCATGATTGCCACGCAGATGTCCTTGCCTGTGGCCAGAAGCTCATGCTCCACCTCTCTCAGAAAGCCCTGGCTGTTGAAGCTGCAGCGCCCGCACATCGGGCAAGAGACTATCCTCATCCCGCCTTTACGGAGCCCAAGTGTCCTGAGAAGCTCCGCTCCGGCCTGGACCTCATCCTCGATGGATCCTGTGATTGAGTACCTGATTGTCCCGCCTATGCCCTGCTCCAGAAGCCTTCCGAGCGTCCATGTGGACTTCACGCAGGAGGAGACAACTCCGCCTGCTTCAGTCACGCCCAGGTGCATCGGGTAGTTGCTTCTCATTGAGAACTCACGCGCCGCCTCATAGCTCAGAGTGCTGTCAGATGCCTTAAGGGAGACCACGGTATCATAAAAGCCGAGGTTCTCGAACCATGAGATGTACTCAAGGGCGGTGTCCACCATCAGGCTGACCGTGCCCTTCTCCCTTCCCTGGTGCGGAAGAGAGCCGCTGTTAAGGCCTATGCGGATTGCAACTCCCTTGTCCAGGGCCTTTCTGACAACCTCCTCCGTCTTCCATCTCTCGCCGATGTTGCCTGGGTTGATCCTTATCTTGGCCACACCGCAGTCCATGGCGTCAAGCGCGTTCCTGTAGTCGAAGTGGATGTCAGCCACCACAGGCATGGGACACATGCGCACCACATCGCACAGGGCATCGTGCTCTTTGATGTCAGGATAAGAGAAACGGATTATGTCACACCCCATCGCCTTGAGGACACCCATGCGGGACTCGAACTTCTCCTCAAGCCTGGAGAGAGGGATGTCATACATTGTCTGGACGCTCACTGGAGCATTGCCGCCGATAAGAAGCGGACCGACCTTAACTTGCCTAGTCATATAACAGAAAATATCACTTATCAGATAAAAGATAAAGAGACAGACAGAATATTTACTTAATAATTTTTAAGTAATCAGCCAAGACCCTTGGCATTGACGTTACGGAACTTCTCAAGGGCATCGTTCGTGCCTGAGAGAACCACCCTGCAGTTCTCCGGGATTACCGTGTCTGGCATGATAGTGGCATTGGCATGACCGTCCACAATGATGGCAATCACGTTCACGTTGTATTTCTTACGCCAGTTCAGGTCCAGGATGGTCTTTCCGCTGAAATTCGGGTTCAGGTCGATGCTGATGATGGAGAAGTCATCTGACAGCGGCAGCATGTCCAGGTTAGCATGGCTGACGAGGTTCCTTGCAAGGCGCTCACCGGCATCGTACTCGGGGAACACGACCTCCGCACCCAGCTTCTCCAGGATCTTCCCGTGCTCCACGCTTCCGGCCTTGCTTATGACACGCGGCACCCCTATCTCAATGCAGCTCAGAGTGGCCATGATGCTGGCCTCCAAGTGCTCACCTATTCCCACGATCACGGTCCCGCAGTTTCCTATGCCCGAGTCCTCCAGGGCCGCTCTTGTGACATTCTTGACAAGATACACGGCGGACACGACATTGCCCAGCTCCTTCAGGGTATCAGGATTCGCATCAATGGCGATGACGTTCTTCCCGGCAGCCGCAAGCGTGCGCGCCACGGAACTTCCGAAATAACCTACTCCGATTATACCGTAATTATCTGAACTGATCTTTGCCATATCTACTCCTGAAACAGATTCGTTGTCATTCGTGCAACTCGTTCACCATGAACATTACCCTATAAGAACATTCTCCTCAATATGCTCAAGATGCTCCTGCCTCATCTTCGTGAACATAGTGACTATCGTCAGCGGTCCGAGACGGCCCAGGAACATCACAGCCATGATGATCATCTGGCTGCCTATACTGAGAAGCGGCGTGAGTGACCTGGACAGACCAACGGTCGCTGCGGCTGACACAACCTCGAACAGGACATCCAGTGTGCTGTATTTGTCACCCTCTATCAGCATGATGGAGAAAGTCGCGATGAGGATCACGATGATCGCCATGACAAACACGGTCAGGGCCTTGGTGATACTGTCCTGCGGGATACGACGCTTGAAGGCATCGGGCTTCTTTCCGGTGACGACCGAGGCCATCGCGATGAAGATGACGAACACTGTGGTGGTCTTGACTCCTCCGCCGGTGGATCCCGGATTGGCGCCGATGAACATCAGGAAGATCATCACAAGTGAGGAGCTGTTCGAGAGGCTCTCCATCGGGATGGTCGAGAATCCCGCGGTCCTTGCAGAGACTGCGTGGAAGAAGGCATCGAGCGGTGATGTGCCGCCGGCCATGATGAAAAGCGTTCCGATGCTGACAAGGACAAAGGTCATGAAGAGGACGATCTTCGTGTGGAACGAGAACTTGCCCCACTTCCTCTGGTGGATGACGTCCTTCATCACGATGAATCCCAGGCCTCCTAGAAGGATCAGAAGCGCCACGACTATGTTCACATAGACGTTCCCGTGGAACACGGAAAGCGAGGAAAAGTCACCGTTGAGGTCAAAGCCCGCGTTGTTGAACGCCGAGACCGAATGAAACAGCCCCATGCCGATTGACCTGATGATGCTTCCGGTCATGCGGTAATAAGGGAAGAACAGCATCACCGCTCCGACAAGCTCAATGCAGAACGCATAGCGGAGCACACTGAAGACCATGCCGATGATACCCTTTCCGGAATCGAAGTTCATGGCCTCCTTTGCAAGCGAGATGCTTGAGAACGATATGTTCCTTCCCAGAAGCGCAATGATGAACAATGCGAATGAAGCGAATCCCAGGCCGCCCAGCTGTATCAGGACGGCAAGTACAAACCTACCGAACACTGTGAATGTGTTGGCGATATCCACTGTGGTCAGGCCGGTGACACATACGGAGCTCACCGACACGAACAGGCAGTCAAGGTAGGTTCCCGCTGACCCCCTCCTTGAGACAGGAAGGTACAGGAGAAGAGAACCAAGAATTATGATTGAGAGAAATCCTATCACCAGGACCGTACCCGGCCTGAGATGTCTCTTTACATTTGCCATGCGCAAAGAATACCACCAATGAAAGGACTTCTCAATATTTCAGGTATGTATTGAACGTGTTTGAATAAAGAAGTATTCTCCGATATATGAGCAAATTCCGTGAATTCCTGAAACGAAAGGACATTGAGATCTCGGCAAAGAGATATTTTATAGACGCCATGAGCGCCATGGCACAGGGTCTGTTCTGCTCGCTCCTGATCGGAACAATCATCAACACGCTTGGAACACAGCTGAACATAGGCTTCCTGACCCAGCCGGTCGCCACTGTAGGCGGCACCCAGTACACGGTCGGCGGCCTTGCCTCAGCGATGAGCGGCCCGGCAATGGCGGTAGCAATCGGCTTTGCCCTCCACTGCCCTCCGATGGTCCTGTTCTCACTTGCGACAGTGGGATTCGCCTCCAACGCACTCGGCGGAGCCGGCGGGCCATTGGCTGTCTTCTTCGTGGCCATAATCGCCGCGGAGCTCGGAAAGGCAGTCTCCAAGGAGACAAAGGTCGACATCCTTGTCACACCGCTTGTTACTATCCTCATAGGCGTGGGTCTCTCCGCCCTGATCGCACCACCTATCGGCAAGGCCGCCCTGAAGCTCGGCTCACTGATCATGTGGGCCACTGAGCTGCAGCCCTTCCTCATGGGAATCATCGTATCAGTGCTTGTGGGAATGTTCCTTACCCTGCCCATCTCATCGGCGGCAATCTGCGCCGCCCTTCAGCTTACCGGCCTTGCAGGCGGAGCTGCAGTCGCAGGCTGCTGCGCCCAGATGATAGGATTCGCCGTAATGTCATTCAGGGAAAACAAATGGGGAGGCCTTGTCTCCCAGGGCATAGGAACCTCTATGCTTCAGATGGGTAACATAGTGCGTAACCCGCGCATCTGGATTGCCCCGATCCTCACCTCCGCCATCACAGGCCCCGTTGCAACATGCCTCTTCAGGCTCCAGATGAACGGTCCTGCAGTCTCATCCGGAATGGGAACCTGCGGCCTTGTAGGTCAGATCGGAGTCTACTCCGGCTGGGTCTCTGACGTGGCTTCCGGTGCCAAGGCCTCAATCGGCTTCATGGACTGGTTCGGCCTGATCATGATCAGCTTCATCCTGCCGGCGGTCATCTGCCCGCTCATCAACCTCCTCTGCCGCAAGCTCGGCTGGGTCAAGGACGGAGATTTGAAGCTCAGCTGAGCCTCTTCAGAGCAGCAGCTCTTTGATTATTCTGTCCACATACTCGGTGCTCAAAGGCCTTTCACCGCATTCAAAGCTGACGATAAGGTTCTTGCCAGGGATTATTCCCTGCCTTGCGAACTGCTCCATCTTGACCTGATTCTTAGCCGCATACTGAGAATCTCCCATCATTCCAAGGTGCTCCCAGAAATACTCTTGTCTTGTCCTTTTGTTAAGGATGAAGAAATCCGGATACCTCATCTCATCAAAAGCATCCTTTGCAGTAGTTATCTCATAGACATACGGAACACCGTAATAAGTCAGCCTGTCAGCGATGATGACCTCGCTCTTTGATTTGACATACTCCCCTTTCAGAGTCTTGTTCTGCCCGCTGAGCTGTCTGTTATTCTTCATGTAGCGGTTTTTCTTCAGCCAATTCCTTTCAAATCCGTCATCAGTCATTGCGAAAGGCCCAACTCTCTTTCTTATCACCTCATTCAATGACGGATAAACATCATCTATGTCAGTAATCCCGGATCCGGAGTTCAAAGCCTTGATGCACTTGTCAATCTGAATCTTCTCTATCCGTGCCGCAGACAGCATCTTTCTGTAATGTGTCTTTTTGGAGAGACTTATAATCTCATCTTCCTTATCCTTTCCAAGGTACACACGTTTTCCATCACCTTTTACGTGATACAGATAACAGACACTGTCATTCGCGCAGACCATAAGTGAGCCTTCCTCTTTCATGACAGGCTGTTTCTCAATATAGGAGATAATAGTACCCAGCTCATTGCTCATTTTTGTCAGTTCAGTTAGCAGTTCCTTCTTGTTCATGATTTAATCATACAATGAAAAAACTTATTTTTTGGATTTTTTATTGTATTTTCCAATGAAAACTCCAAAATATCGTAAAAAACATTGGAAAGCACAAGTCCAGGCAATAAAACCGCCAGCCTCAGACCAACAAAAAAGCCCCGGAAACCCGGGGCCAAGCCAGAAGCAGATAAAGATCATCTCTGACCCTTGTCGTAAGGGATACCCTCGGCCTTCGGGGCCTTGGAGTTCTTGGACGTCAGGGCAAGGACGATGATCGAGATGATATACGGCAGCATGTTGTAGAACGTGCTCGGAAGACCCAGATTGGTCAGGAAACCGAATCCGAAGTATGTGTTGGACAGGGCACGGAAGAAACCGAACATCAGGGCAGCCAGCGCGATCCTTGTCGGCTTCCACTGGCCGAAGATCATGACAGCCAGGGCAAGGAATCCGAAACCTGCCACACCGTACTCGAACCTCCACTCCGAGACACCTGCCAGGATGTAGCAGATACCTCCGAGACCGCCGAGGCCTCCGGAAATCATGACACCGAACCAGCGCATCTTAAGGACATTGATACCGACTGAATCGGCAGCCTGAGGATGCTCGCCACATGCCATGAGGCGAAGACCGAACTTGGTCTTGTACAGGATGAACCACGCGCATGCCAGGATTATGACCGTGATCAGCATGAACCAGTTGAACTCAAAGGACTTGAAGCTAACGATGAACTTCTTCTTCGGCTCGATGTACTGGATGATGGAGCTGACATCGTTCGGATTTGCTGCGGTGTTGATTGCCTTGACAATGACTGTTGCGGCAGCGGTTCCGAGCATGTTCAGGGCTGTTCCGACGATTGTCTGGTCAGCCTTGAAGTTGATCGCCGCCACTCCGAGCAGTGCCGAGTAAATTATACCGACGATTATTGCGAAGAATATCACAAGCAGGATATAGAAGAACGCAGGAATGCCGATCGGCAGGTATCTCATTGCAAGTGCACCGCCAAGGGCGCCCATGACCATGATGCCCTCAAGACCGAGGTTGATGACACCTGAGTGCTCGGAGAAACAGCCTCCGAGAGCGACAAGGGTGAGAACGGAAGCGAAAATAAGTGTGTATTGGATAAGCAGCAGCATCAGTTCTTCCTCCCGTCCTGTTTGTAGTTCTCATATTTGCCAGTCTTCTTCACTTCCCTCCTGCGGATGACGTTGTTCATGAATGTCTTCATGAAGAGGACAAAGCCGCAGAGGTAGATGATCAGTGCGCTGATCAGGTCAGTGATCTGGGAGCTGTACTTTGTCAGGTCGACAAAGGCACCGCCTGCGGTGATATGGGTGATGAAATACGATGAGAATATAGTTCCGATCGGGTTCAGGCCGCCAAGGAATGTGGCGGCAATTCCGTTGAATCCCATGCCCGGGACAGTGGATGATGTGACCGCCCACTGCTCGAAGTCCGTCAGGTAGTAGAAGCCCGCACCCATTCCCGCCAGAGCTCCGGAGATCACCAGAGTCACGATTATGTTCCTCTTCTCCATCATTCCGCAGTACTTGGCGGCGTTCTTGTTCAGACCGGTTGCCCTGAGCTCATAACCGAACTTGGTCTTCTCAAGGATGATCATGATCACCACGGCGATGATGATGGCAAGCGGAATGGCGATTGTGACGTACTTGTCATTGAAGAGCTTGTCCAGTCCCAGTGACGGGATCAGGCCTCCCTTGTTCACGCTTGCGATTGTCAGCGTGTCCTTGCCGGTGGGGTTCTTGACAGGGGTAAGCACCGCATTGGTGAAATAAAGGCAGATCCAGTTGAGCATGATGCCCGAGATGACCTCGTTGACGTTCAGATAAGCCTTCAGCACACCTACGATTGATGCAAGGGCGGCACCTGCGACCATTGCGAACAAGAGGCATGGCAGCCATCCCCAGTTCCAGTTAAGGGCGGCATAGATTGACGCGCAGATACCGGCACAGTACTGGCCGGGGGTTCCGATGTTGAACAGGCCAACCTTATATGAGAACAGGACGGCCAGCGCGCACATCAGAAGCGGCACTGTCTTTGCCAGCGTCTCACCGAAGTACTTGAGCCTTGAGGCAGGGTTCCTGAACCAGAAGAAGTTCTTGATGACATTCATGATTGAGCTGAAGGCACCGGACGGATTGATGATAAGAAGCACGATGAATGCTATGAACAGTCCGAGTATGATGCAGATCAGCGATGAGATGAAGGACTGTACGCCCGGTCTCTTGAACAGATTGACCTTTTCCTTGCTCATGCCTTTACCTCCATTCTCTTGGCTCCGGCCATGTAAAGGCCAAGCTCTTCCTGAGTTGTCTTCTTCGGATCGAACTCTCCGACAATCTCACCCTCGTACATGACAAGAATCCTGTCAGGGACATCCATGACCTCGTCAAGCTCGAGCGAGATCAGAAGAACAGCCTTTCCGGAGTCACGGCGCTCGATCAGCTGCTTGTGGACGAACTCAATGGCACCTACGTCAAGGCCTCTTGTTGGCTGGACAGCCACCAGCAGGTCCGGGTCCTTGTCGATCTCCCTGGCGATGATTGCCTTCTGCTGGTTTCCGCCGGACATTGCCCTGGCCATCGTGACAGGGCCCTGGCCGCTTCTGACATCGAACTCGTCGATGAGGCGCTCAGCGGTCTTGCGGATGTTGTCCTTCCTCAGGAATCCGAGCTTAGATGTATACTCAGGCTCGAAATAGGTCTGCAGCACAAGGTTGTACTCAAGGCTGTAGTCCAGGATCAGGCCGTGCTTGTGCCTGTCCTCAGGGATATGGCTCATACCGGAGGTGTTGCGCCTGCGGATCGGGGCCTTGGTGATGTCCTGCCCTTTCAGCTTGATGGAGCCGCTTACAAGAGGCTCAAGGCCGGTAAGGCCGTGGACGAACTCAGTCTGGCCGTTTCCGTCAATGCCGGCTATGCAGACGATCTCACCTGCGCGGACCTTCAGTGAGACATCCTTCACGGCGTTGTTCTTATGTGTCTTTGAGGCAACTGTCATGTTGTTGATCTCAAGGACCACATCACCGAGCTTCTCAGGCTGCTTCTCGACATGGAAGTTGACGTTTCTTCCGACCATCAGTGCTGAGAGTTCCTGGGCTGTTGTGTCCTTGGTCTCCACAGTTCCGATGTACTTGCCCTTCCTGAGGATGGTGCAGCGGTCGGCAACGGCCATGATCTCCGCCAGCTTGTGTGAGATGAACAGGATGGACTTGCCCTCTGCCTTGAGGTTGCGCATGATCTGCATCAGCTCATCAATCTCCTGCGGCGTCAGGACTGCCGTGGGCTCGTCGAAGATGAGGATCTCGTTGTCCCTGTAGAGCATCTTAAGGATCTCGGTCCTCTGTTGCATTCCTACAGTGATGTCCTCGATCTTGGCATCGGGGTCGACCATCAGGCCGTATTTCTCGGAAAGCTCGATGATCTTCTTGCGGGCCTCGTCCTTCTTGAGGACACCCATCTTGTTCGGCTCCACGCCGAGGATGATGTTGTCAAGGACGGTGAAGCACTCAACCAGCTTGAAGTGCTGGTGGACCATTCCTATTCCAAGGTCATTGGCGACATTCGGGTCAGTGATGTGCACGACCTTGCCGTCCTTCCTGATCTCACCCTCCTCCGCCTGGTACAGGCCGAAGAGAACGCTCATGAGGGTGGATTTTCCGGCGCCGTTCTCACCGAGCAGCGCATGGATCTCACCTCTTTTGAGCTGGAGCGTAATATTGTCATTAGCAATGATGCCCGGGAAACGTTTCGTTATGTTGAGCATCTCAATGGCATACGGGGTATCCACTGTCTGGTCCCTCCCTACTACATAGTTGAAATCATTATATTATGAAACGCCGTGATTAGAAATAAAAAAAAGCAGGAAAGGACGAACCTTTCCTGCCTTTTCAAACCGGGAAAACCGGCTGCAGTCTCTTACTTGATTGTTCCAAGATCGATGACTGTGACTGTCTTACCCATTGCTGAAGGAGCGACATCGATTGAGTTGTCAACCTTGATCTTTCCTGCAAGGAGATCGGCAACGAGAGCCTTGTAGTTGTCAAGTGTGAACTTGTCGCTGAACTGTGTGCCTGCACCGGTCGGGATTCCGACATAGTTGAGCTCAGGATCCTTGGAGACAAGTCCGAGGTTTGCGCTCTTTCCGGCAAGTGATGCCCAGTTGTTGTCCTCAGCGATTGTCTTGAGGGCAGCCTGTGTTGAGGCATAGAGACCCTTCATTGCTGATGTGACTGTGATTCCCTTTCCGTATGCGCCGTCAATGATCGGAGCCTGGTCAACATCAACGCCGATGACCTTTCCGCCGACCTTGGCTGCTGCCTCAGCTGCTGATGAGTAGATACCGCCGCCGCAAGCGAAGACACACTCTGTTCCGGCCTTGTACCATGTGTCCATGGCTGCTGTGATGTCAGCATCACCGAAGAACTGGTTGCCGTATGTGTACTTGATCTCGACCTTTGCGCCTGTCTCAGCTGCTGCTGCATCTGCGCCCTGGACAAAACCGTAACCGTAGCGGACAACAGCAGGAACTGCCATACCACCGAGGTAACCGAGCTTTGTGTAACCGAGCTTGACTGCCGCATACCCTGCGAAGTAACCTGCCAGCTCCTCCTGATAGACTGCTGCGTAGACGTTTGCCGGAACTGTTCCGCCAAGGTCGAACTCAGAGACATCAAGGGCGATGAACTTTGTGTCCTTGTACTGCGGAGCGACTTCCTGGATGGCCTCACCGAATGCGAAACCAGGCATGACGATTACGTTGTAGCCGGACTCGATTGCCTGTGTGATGCTCTTGACACGCTCAGCTGTGCTGTCGCCTGTCGGCTTGAAATACTGGAACTTCAGACCCTGTGCTGCCGCATAATCCTTGCAGGCCTCATAGGTTGTCTGGTTGAATGACTGGTCTGTGATGTCACCATAGTCTGTGACCATTGCGATTGCAACTGCATCTGTCTTTGCTGCAGCCTCTGATGAGCCCTGTGCGAATGCTGTGAAAGCAACAGCAAGGACCATGAGAACCAAGAAAAGTTTCTTCATGTTTTTCCTCCTGAATAAGTGTATCCGAACGGACATCTAAAATATAAATGATTGACTCCAAGGAATCAACTGTAAACACTACATGTTTTCCGAAATGTTTTCCGAAAAACTGCTGCAGTAGGACAGGAAAGACCTGCCCCTTCCCTCTGATGAGCCAAGGCACACCACAGTCCCGTAGCACTGCTCCAATAGCTCGTGCTCGGCCCCTGCGAAAAGCATGATCTTTGACCCAAGGACGTTCTTTGAGAGGAACTTCACTATCCTCTCCGAATCAGGTCCGGACACAATGACACGGGGACAGTTCTGGTCCGTAAAGAGCCTTGCATAGCAGCGTATCCTGTGCTCTGATACATAATCGGTGAACAGGACCGCTGTGACATCACCTGTCTCTCCTATGGTCTGGAAAAGCTTCTCCTCAGAGGCCGGATCATCCATGTCACCGGCATTGATCACAGTTCTTTCTCCGACTGTAAATCTTTCCTTGAAAAAGAACTGCCGACGTACACGTTCGAAAGCGGACGTAATCTTCTCATCAGACAGGCCAAGATCACGCAGCACCCTTGATGAAAGAGCCACCGCCCTCTGCTCAAGGTTCTTCCCGCTTGACACAAGCAGGGCATCCGCATCACCCAGGAAGTGGATGTCGCTTGTGTAGAAAGCGCGTCCCTTGGGCACCACGAAACGCTCCGGTCCGCTGTCAGAGGCCGATGTGATGATGTACACGGTTGGCCTCATGAAGAACCTGTACAGGAGCCTCTGGATTAGTCCTGAGGATGAGATCTCCTCCACCGATGCCCCGGTCCCCTCAAGGGCCGCAGACAGAAGCCTGGCCACTGATGAGCGGCCAGACCTTCCTATAACGAGAATCTTCTGCTGTGAGAGTCTGTCTTCAGGCAACTGAGTTCAGGAGCAGCAGGCAGAAGACCAGTGTGAACAGAGCGACTGTCTCGATGATACCGATGACGATGAGGTAGTTGGAGGTTCCCTTTCCTGTCTCGCCCAGAGCATCACAGGCAGATGCTGCGCACTTGCCCTGGAAGTAAGCGGAAAGACCGATGACAAGTCCGCCGAAAGCACCGATGAACAGGGCCAGAAGCTGGTCAACGCCACCCTTCAGGGCACTGTTGATGAAGTTCATCAGCAGAAAGCCGTAGATTGTCTGTGTCAGAGGGGCACCGGTGAAGGCGACCATCATGAACGGAGCCGGCTTTCCGTTTGCATAACACTTCTTCCAGCCGCCTACAGCTGAGACAGCAGCGGCGCCGATTCCGAAACCCGAGCCCATGGCTGAGAGACAAAGAGCCAAAACCAATCCGATAAATCCGATATTCATATCAATCTCCTATAGCAACATGCTAATTTCAAGCATTCTTCTTAAAAGGTTCGTATGGGATTCCCGCCCACTCCATACCGAGCTGGCCCGAGAACTCCAGAAGGTTCAATCGCACACCGTGCACAACGACACTCAGCAATCCCATTATTATATTCAGTCCATGGCCGATCAGAAGGATCAGCATTCCCGCGGGGAACGCAAGACCCTTGAGCATCGGCGATGCCATTCCGTTGAAGCTCTGCGCTATGGCAAGGCTGGCCATGCCAACGGCGAAGAGCCTTATATAGCTCATGACGTTTCCGAACGCGCTTATGGTGTCCAGGAAGGTCGTGAATGCCCCCGCGAGACCCGCCTTGACTCCCGCACCGAAGCTCTTTCCGGCCTCCTGACCGCCGAACAGCAGCACAAGGACAAAGCCGATGCCCACTATCCCGAAGATCATCTTTATGTTGACGCTCTCACCTATGACCAGCATCAGGGCCAGCTGGTAGATGGCGATGATAATTGCAAGCCAGGCGAAGTCCGCAACAAAGGCAAGGCTCCTCTCCTTCCACTTGCGCACCACGTTCATCAGGCATCCCAGCGACAGCTGGATGGTACCCACGCTGAAGCAGAACTTCATCACCGAATTCTGCGCGGCGTTGGCGTCAACGTTGAAGTACTGCGGGTAGTTGGCTATGGACGGTATGACAAGCGCCTTGAGGAAAGGAACCTTCATGGCGCCCTCAGCACCGAACCAAGTGCCCGTCAGAGCACCCCAGATGATGGTGGCCACGCTCATCACATACAGAAGCATGTTGGCGTTGGTCATCTTCTTCATCTTGATGTTCAGCAGCACGCCCAGGGCAAGGAAGATGAAGCCGTAGGCAGCATCTCCGATGATCATGGCGAAGAACAGCGACAGGAACAGGAGGAACCACATGCTGATGTCGTACTCCCTGTATCCCGGAACGGTTCCGAGCATGTCGAACAAGGGCTTCATCATGCCTGAGACCTTGTTGTACTTGACCTTGGTCGGAACAGGGTCATCCTCGGCAGGATCATCCACGGCATATGCCCAGCAGCCTTCCTTGGCGGCGTTCTTGAACGCATCAAGGTCCTCCTCAGGGATGAAGCCCTGAATCAGTGTCAGGCCCTCCTCCTCGGAGGCACCCTCCTTGACGCTGTTGTACACGATGCTGTCGGTGACCTTGAGTATCTCCTTGTCGTAGCTGGGGATATATCTCACGCTAGAGGCAACGGAGGCATCGATTTCCTTAATGCGCTTCTCTGATGCGTCAATCTCCGCCTGGATCTGGCTGAAGCCCTTCTCCGGCAGGTTGAAGCGGCTTGAGGCGTACTCCGGTCCGAGAGGCTCTCCAAGAACCGCAATGGCGCATTTCTTGTCAATGTCCCTGAGCCTGATGTACCTGGCATCCTCGGGAAGGGACTTGAGCTGCTTGGGCTCTATGAGATAGAAGCCCAGCTCGAAGCCCGCGCCCTTAAGCTCATTGATCTCAGACGGATCAAAGTCGCCCCACTTGGCAACCGTGTTCAGTGAGACCCTCAGCTTTGTCAGCCTGTCGGACAGGGATGATCTCTCCTCAAGCATGGAGACAAGGCCCTTGTGAAGCTCATAGAAGGCATCGCCTCCGATGATCTCGGCCTTGACCGCAGCCCCGGCTTTGCCCTTGCCCTTCTTCTGTGTGGCCTTCTGTGACTCCTGAAGGACGCCTCTGATGCGGCTCAGCTCATTCAGCTGCGCAGACAGGACGGTGTCCGGAGCCGCCATCTCAGAGATGTGGACAAGACCCAGGTCCCTGACTCCGTCCAGAAGAGCGGCCTTTCTCTGGCAAGGGGAGACAATGACGATCTTCTTCATCTTTTGAATCATCACTCACCTCCCTTTGCCGCGAGCTTCCTCTTGGCGATCTTTCCACGCACGACCGCTGCGGTCTGCTGGTCTCCTATATAGATACCGATACGGCGGATGTTCTCCTTTGTCTCAGGTATCTTAACCTTCTCAAACAGATTCACACGCTGGCTTGTGGTCCTGAGCTCTTTGCCCAGAAGCTCAATCTGTATCTCCAGTGTCCTCATCAGGGCGGTTATCCTGGCGGATTCCTTCAAGAGCACCACTGCCCTGTCGACCCAGAGCGGATAATCCTCTACCCTGTAGCGGACATCCCTGAATGTCAGATCCTCGAAGACAGGGATGGTCACTCCGGCGATATTGCCTTCCGAGCGGATGACCTTGTCGGTCTTCACCAGCTTGTCCAGCTGGCGCTCCTCCGGAAAGGCACTGTTCTCGCCGAATACGGAGATCCAGTCCTGGACTCCGCTGACCAGCGCCTCCTGCTCGGCCTTGTAGCCGGCAAGCTTTGTCTCTATCTGACGAATGACCATCTGGAGCTGCTGCTTCTTGAGCAAAAGCGTGGGCAGGTACCGTTGAAACTGCTTCAGCGCGTCTTTCTGCTTCTTCTGTTCATTCTTTGTCAGCTTAACAGCCACTTACTTATGCCTCCAACTTCTTCGGCCATCTCTGGGCGATAAGCTCACTTCTCAGACCTGTCTCATTCGGCTCGAAGCACTCGGCAAGGATCTCCCAGCCGAGGTCCAGCGCCTCCTCAAGGGGAATGTTCACGCTGAGATCCATCAGGCGGGACTCGAAGAGCTGTCCGTACTTGAGCAGCTTCTCATCCCACTCCGTCATCATGAATCCCATGGATTTCTTTTCAAGGGACTCCTTATATGAGGCATAAAGCTTGATCAGACCGTCCATCAGGGCCCTGTGGTCGTTACGGGTGTCCTTGTTGACGTTCTGCTTCAGACGGCTCAGGCTTCCGAACGGCTCGATGTGGCCGTTCTTCAGGTAATACTGGCCCTCTGTGATGTAACCTGTGTTGTCCGGTACCGGATGGGTGACATCGTCACCTGGCATTGTCGTGACCGCAAGGATAGTCAGTGAGCCTGCGCCCTCGAAGTCAACCGCCTTCTCATAGCGGCTTGCCAGTGAGCTGTAAAGGTCTCCCGGGTATCCTCTGTTGGAAGGGACCTGCTCCATCGTGATTGCAGTCTCCTTCAGGGCATCGGCGAAGTTCGTCATGTCAGTAAGGAGAACAAGAACCTTCTTTCCCTCAAGGGCAAAGCGCTCGCCTACGGCAAGGGACATGTCAGGGATCATGGTGCACTCGACAGTCGGGTCGCTTGCGGTGTGGATGAACATGATTGTCCTTGACATGGCGCCGCTCTGCTCCAGGGTGTCCCTGAAGAAAAGGTAGTCATCATATTTGAGGCCCATGCCGCCGAGGATGATCAGGTCGACTTCAGCCTGCATGGCTATACGTGCCAAAAGCTCGTTGTACGGCTCTCCGGAGACGGAGAAGATCGGAAGCTTCTGGCTCTCGACCAGTGTGTTGAACACATCGATCATCGGGATACCGGTGCGGATCAGGTTCTTGGGGACGATTCTCTTAGCCGGGTTGACCGACGGTCCGCCGATCTCGACCATGTTCTCGTCCAGCTCAGGACCGTTGTCCCTGGGCTTGCCGGAACCGTCGAATACCCTGCCCATCAGGTTGTCAGAGAAACTGACACGCATGGGGACGCCGAGGAACCTCACCGGATCGTTGGTCCTGACGCCCTGCGCGCCTGCGAACACCTGCAGGCTGACAAGATCGCCGTCAAGCTTGATGACGTTGGCATAGCTGTTTCCGACCATCGCGAGGTCGTTGTACTTGACGCCTGTGGCACGGACGGTGATGACGTTTCCGACAATGGACTCAATCTTTGTGTAGACCTTGTTCATCTCAGCCCTCCTTCACCTTGGAAAGGTAGAGATCATTGATCTCATTCTCATATTTCTCATAGCGCTCATCGGTTGTCAGGACGCTGTTCCAGTCGAGGAACTTCTGCCTCAGCTGGTTGAAGAAAGCTCTGACATCCTTCTTGCTATCTATTCCGAATTTGGCCATCAATACCTTATAAAGTAGGTCAAACTCCTTCTTCTGCCTGTCTACAGGAACAGCGGCATCGACCAGGTCGAACGAGTTCTGCTGCAGGTAGACCGCATCCAGGAGCTCTCCTTTCTGGTATTCGATGTAATCCTCGATGGATGTTCCCTCCTCTCCGACGACCTTCATCATCTGGTTGATCTCATTGGAGCGGAACAGGACCTCACGTGCGTTGTCCACAAGCTTCTGGTCTATGATTCCCTTGTACTTGGACCATGACTCAAGCGGGTGGATGGCAGGATACTTACGGGCATCGGACCTCTCCCTTGAGAGACCGTGGAATGCTCCCACGACCTTCAGGGTGGCCTGTGTGACAGGCTCCTCGAAGTTACCGCCGGCAGGGCTGACCGTACCGCCGATGGTGACCGAACCGATGCTTCCGTCATGGAGGCGGACCTTACCGGCACGCTCATAGAAGGCGGCGATGACTGACTCGAGGTATGCCGGGAAAGCCTCCTCACCCGGAATCTCCTCAAGACGTCCGCTCATCTCTCTCATGGCCTGAGCCCAACGGCTTGTTGAGTCAGCCAGAAGCAGGACGTTCAGTCCCATCTGCCTGTAATACTCAGCCATTGTGATGGCAGTATAGACCGATGCCTCTCTTGCCGCGACCGGCATTGAGGATGTGTTGCAGATTATGATGGTCCTCTCCATCAGTGAGCGGCCTGTCTTGGGGTCAAGCAGCTCG
>CACZJR010000047.1:16465-31693 GCA_902781545.1 uncultured Spirochaetales bacterium
GCACGCTCTCCGCAGGCTGCGATGATTACGATATCAACGTCCGCGTTACGGCTCTCCATGTGCTGGAGGACTGTCTTACCTGCTCCGAAAGGACCCGGGACACAGAATGTTCCGCCCTTTGCGACAGGAAGGAAGGTATCGATTATCCTGATCTTCATGATCAGTGTCTCATCAGGTCTGAGGCGCTCGTCATAGCAGCTGACTGCCTTCTTGACCGGCCAGCTGAAGACCATGGTGAGCTTTCTCTCATCGCCCTTGGGGCTGACGACCGTGGCCACGTTGTCCCTGACGTTGTATGTTCCCTTCTCCGCAATAGCGGTGATCTTCCAGTCAACATCCTCGAAACCGAACGGAAGCATGATCCTGTGGGTGAAGATTCCCTCAGGAACTGTTCCGAACGTGTCGCCAGGCCTGAGTGTGTCACCGACCTTTGCAACCGGAGTGAATTCCCAGTCCTTGTTGGGGATCGGGTCAAGGTAGACACCCCTCTGAAGGAAGAATCCGCAGTTCTCCGCAAGTGACGGGAGCGGGTTCTGGAGTCCGTCGTAGATCTGGGTCAGAAGTCCCGGCCCGAGCTCAACGCTCATGAGCTCGCCAGTGAACTCCACCTCATCGCCGACCTGGATTCCGTTAGTCATCTCATAGACCTGCATACTGGCCTTGCTTCCGTTGACCCTGATGACCTCTCCCTTGAGCCTGGTGTCGCCCGTATGCACGAACGCGACCTCGTTCTTGGAGATGGCTCCCTCAAAGCTAACAGTGACAAGGTTTCCGTTCACGCCGGCCACATGTCCAATTGTCTTTGCCATATTCACTCCGTTAATCCGTAATAATTTCTTTCTGCAGTTTGTCGAACACCGCGCTGTACTCACGGTTTCCCGACTCAACAGTGAACAGATCCTTTCTCAGCAGGATCCTCAGCTGAAGCGCGTAACACAGAAGCGCTTTCTCCGAGAAGGGATCAAAGCCTTTCTCCCCCTCAAGCCAGTCATACCTGAACCTCATCAGGAAAAGCTCCGCCTCAAGGGGATTCTTAGCCGACATGGCCGCATTGCACGCCTGCTCCATGTCCAGGTCCCTGAACATGATGCCGGATGTGTCATCCCGGCCCAGCAAGGCTTTTCTCCGGTCATTGATGGCAGTGTCCAGACTTGCGTTCATGCTGTACCATGACTTGAGGAAAGCATTGCCGCAGTCAGAGCCGCCATCAAGCGCGCAGAGCAGCCTGTAGTCAGCCTCGGAGATGTTTCCCCTCGCCTCGGACAGGAACCTCTCCCAAGTGATGGGGGCATGGTCCTGGAACCTGAGCATGGGGACACTTGATAGAAAATAATACCTGGAAGGCATCTGACCTCCTCAGATCTTCATCTCGCCAAGAAACGGCCTGAGAAGAGCTGCAATCTCGTCGTCGGAGAAATCATAGAAGCCCGAGCCGTCCTTGCAGCAGAGCCTCATTCCAGCACCCTTCACAGGATGGATCTCAAGGCCCTTCTCTATCTCCTTGGCAAGGGCACTCTTCAGAGCGGCCTTAGCGCTACCGATCTCGACAGAATACTTTGCCGGGTCATCTCCGTTGATGGCTGCAACAACGAGCTTCGCGAGGCTTTCCTCAGTAAGCTCCTTTGCCACCTTCTCAGCAAGAATGCGCTGGATCACAAGTGCAAGCTCCTTCTTGACTGAAAGAACAGCATCACGCTCGGCCTGTTTGATCAGTGCCTTTGAGCTCTCTATCTCGCGGTTCGCATTCTCTATGTTCTTCTCGGCCTCGGTCTTTGATGCGGCTATGATCTCCTCCGCCTGGACCTTTGCTGCGGCAACAATGGCATCGGCCTCCTTGCGGGCCTCCTCAATGCCGTCACGTTTGATCGACTGGACCAAATCCTGAATCTGAATCTCCATTCTGAACCATCCTTGGAATAATCTTTTTTAATACTAATTTAATGGGAAATTTTAAACAACACTTATTCTTGTAAAATGAAATCTATTTATAAAAAGGTCAGCCACATCACATAAAAATTTTTTCATTCTTTTTTTTGAGATTTTTTAAAAAAATTATTGACATAAATTTGACGGACCTATACACTGTAATCACTTCATAACTCTCTTAATTTTTTTCAATGTGAAGTTGAGCGTTCCAAGTGGGCATTTATGGAACGCTCTTTTTTTATTGACAAAGGATTACCGTAATGCAATCATTTTCCTGCAATTCGCAGGGAGAGAAAGATGCTGACATTTGAATCAGATTACACCACAGGATGCACACCGGAGATCCTCAAGGCCTTTGAGAAAACCAACCTGGAGCAGGTCTCAGGCTACGGCGCCGACAAGTTCTGCGCCTCAGCGGAAGAAAAGATAAAAGCAGCTTGCAATGCCCCATATGCTCAAGTTGAGTTCATTTGCGGAGGTACTCAGACAAATCAGACCATCATTGCAGCAATGCTTCAGCGCTATCAGGGCGTCATTGCAGCCAAGACCGGACACATCAGCTGCCATGAGGCAGGTGCCATTGAGTATACCGGGCACAAGGTGTTTGAGCTTCCCCAGGTGATGGGAAAACTCCAGGCCAAGGACATCAGAAACTTTGTCGAGATCTTCGAGAAGCAGGATGCAAAGGACCACATGGTCTTCCCGGGCATGGTCTACATCTCACACCCCACGGAGTACGGCACACTCTACTCCCTCTCCGAGCTGAGTCAGATATCTGAGACCTGTCACGAGTTCGGCCTGAACCTGTTTTTGGACGGAGCCAGGCTCGGCTACGGCCTCATGAGCTATCAGACAGATGTCACATTGCCAGACATCGCCCGCCTCTGCGATGTCTTCTACATCGGAGGGACCAAGGTCGGAGCACTCTGCGGTGAGGCCGTGGTATTCACCCACAACAACAGGCCGAAGCACTTTCTTACGATGAAGAAACAGAACGGAGCCCTCCTTGCGAAGGGACGCCTTCTCGGAGTCCAGTTCGACACCCTCTTCACCGACGGCCTTTACTTCAGGATCGCAAAACATGCCATAGACATGGCTGAGAGAATCAAGACAATCATGAGGAATGCAGGCATTCCCTTCTTCCTGGAGTCCCCCACAAACCAGCAGTTCGTCATCCTGGACAACGACACGATCGAAAGGCTCAAGAAGGATGTCGGATTCGAGCGCTGGGAGATTGTTGACGAGGATCACACCGCTGTGAGATTCGCCACCAGCTGGTCCACGACAAATGAGGACCTAGACAAATTGGAGAAGCTGCTCAAATAATAGATACGGAGGCCTAATATGTCAGATTACATGAACGGAACCGGTATTCAGTACCACCTCAGGATAAAGAAAGGCGATGTCGGAAAATACGTCATCCTGCCCGGAGACCCCAAGCGTGTCCCCGTGATAGCAGGCTTTCTGGACGATGCCGAACAGATTGCAGACTCCAGGGAATATTTGACATATACCGGCCATATTGACGGGACTCCTGTCAGCGTCACCTCAACAGGCATCGGCGGACCTTCCGCCTCAATTGCCATGGAGGAGCTCTACAAATGCGGAGCTGACACCTTCATCAGGATGGGAACCTGCGGAGGAATAGCCCTTCCTGTCATGGGAGGCGATGCCGTCATAGCCACAGGTGCCGTCAGGATGGACGGAACCAGCCGTGAGTATGCACCGATCGAGTTTCCGGCAGTCGCTGACTATGAGGTGGTGACGGCAATCAAAGAGGCCTCAGAGAAGATGGGAGTAAGACATCATCTGGGCATTGTGCAGTGCAAGGACTCCTTCTACGGCCAGCACAACCCTGAGATCATGCCGGTAAGCTATGAGCTTCAGAACAAGTGGGAGGCCTGGAAGCGCCTTGGCGTCCTTGCTTCGGAGATGGAGAGCGCCACCCTTTTCACCGTGGCAAGCTTCCTCCGTGCCCGCTGCGGCTCTGTGTTCTTCGTGGTTGGAAACCAGGAGCGTGAGGCCCTTGGAATGGACAACCCCAAACTCCATGACACCACACAGATCTGTCACCTTGCCGTTGAGTCCATCAGAACCCTGATCCAGCACGACATAAAGACCGGAAGAATCTGATCACTTATAAAGATCAAGACCCTCTGAGAGAGCAGAAAGCCTGCCCTCATCATCAGTGCGCTCAATGGTGTCGAACCTGAAGACCTCAAGACCTGTCTGGGTATAATCCTTCTGAAGAGACGCACAGGGGTGCATGCCCAGGTCCAGCTTGAAGCGCATGTCCACGCAGTCCTTCTTGATATCCTTTGAGAAAAAGAGATAAACCTTATCCGTCTTGAGATTTCTCAGTGCAACAACACCTGATTCCTTTTCCATGGCCTCTCCTATTTCAGCGTGACATAGGTCTTGCCCTGCCCTCCGTCATCAGGAAGTGCGAACCTATAGCTCTCAACAAGTGAGTTCTGCCCCAGATGCTTGTGGATTCCGGTGGACAGGATTCCGTCTCCGTAACCGTGGATGATGGAGAAACTCTTTATTCCATGGACGCAGCAGGCCTCAATCTGTGAGTCAATGGCATCCAGGGCCTCAAGCAGCCTGTAACCCCTGAGATCAAGGCTCATCTTCGGAGCCGGTGCCCTGGAGCCTGAGTCAAAGGAATAAGAGCGCACGGACTGGCTGCGTCTGGGAACAGTCAGCTCAGTTTCCTTGAAGGTGAACTTCATAGGACCGATTGCAACCTGCCATTTCCCCTTTCCGAGGTTGCGCACTACTGTGCCCTCCCTCTTTGACGGGCCGCAAAGCACATCCATTCCGACCTTGAGCTCAACGCTGTCAGCAGATGAGTTATCCTCCTCAAGCTGCTTTGCATCCAGCTCCTCAGCCTCAGCATCAAGGGCGGCCTTGAAGGCCTGCTCCTTCTCCTGAAGCTCATTGAACATGGCCTTCATCTTCAAGGTCTTCTCACGTGTTATCTCACCGCTTCTGAGATCTGCAACCATGTTCTCCATATCCCGGCGTGATGAGCGCATGAAGTCATCGAACTCGTTGAGCTTCTGGTGCTTGAGCCTGTTCTCGTAGGCCTGGAGCCTGCGCTTCTCCTTGGCTATGTGGTTCTCATCGTTCTCAACTCCGCGGAGCCTTCTCTCAAGCTCGGCCTTCCTCTCGTCGGCCTCACGCCTGAGGGTCTCAAGGTTACGTATGATGGAGGATATCTTCATGGCCTCCTGGCCCATGTACTTCTGGGCGGACTGTGTCACGCTCTTGGGCAGCCTCATGCGGCGGGCCGTGTCAATGGCATGGCTCTCACCGGGAAGACCCTCTATGACGCGGAACGTAGGCTCAAGAGTCTTCTCGTCGAATTCCATGGAGGCGTTCAGGACTATATCAGAGCCGTAGGCATACTGCTTCAAAACTCCATGATGGCTTGTAGTAAGGGTAAGGCTGCCTTTTTTAGTGCAGAACTCAAGAATTGAGCGTGCAAGAGCAGCTCCCTCCTGAGGATCGGTACCGCTTCCCAGCTCGTCCAGGATCACAAGAGAATCCTTGGTCATGGTGCGCAGTATGAAGCCTATGCTCTTCATGTGGCCGCTGAACGTGGACAGGTGGTTCTCTATGCTCTGGTCGTCTCCGATGTCGGTGAACACCCTGTCGAACAGGGCCATCCTGCTTCCGTCAGACGCAGGCACATAGCCGCAGATCTGGTTCAGCAGGGAGAACAGCCCCACCGTCTTCATGGTGACTGTCTTTCCTCCTGCGTTCGGTCCGGTAAGCACCACGGCCTTAATTCCGGACGGCACTGAGAGGTCGATCGGAACACATTTGGCCCCCAGAAGCGGATGCCTTGCATGTATGAGGTTGCAGCTGTAATCACCGGGGACAGAGGGCTCTCCTATCTGGACCCTGCAGCAGTCATTCGACTTCGCCCAGGATGCAAAAGCATAGAGGAAATCGGCCTCTGTGACCTGGGAGCTCAGGATCCTCAGGTCCTCCTCGGACTCCCTGACCATGTCGGAGAGCTTTCCGATCAGGCGCGCGATCTCAAGCTGGATCTCCTCCTGAGCCATGATCACGGCATTGTTCATGTCCACCAGCCTGAAAGGCTCCATGAACACTGTACCGCCGCTTGAGGAAGCGCTCTGCACATAACCGTCAAGCATGGACTTTGACTCATTGCGCACCGGAAGAAGAATCCTGCCGTCACGCATGACGGCGGCGTCAGACTGCATGATGGATGAGTTACTCCTCATCAGGTCCGCAGCCAGGCGGCTTCTCTCCATGCGTCTAGAGTCTGCCTTCTCCCTGAGAGCCTTGATCGTGGGATAGTTCTCCTTGACCACACCCGGGGACTCCAGGATCCTGAATATCTCCTGCTCAAGATAAAGCAGGTTCTCAGGAATCTCAGTGATTATAGAGTCAACACCGCTGTCCTTGTCCTTGCATCCGAGCCTTAGGGACAGACCCATAAGGGTCCTGAGAAGTCTTGCGCTTCTGATGTACAGACCCACATTGAACACCTGCTCCCCCTCAAGGGACATGGTGGGATTGCGCATTATTGAGTCAAACACAGGGCCAAGGTCAGGAAAAGCCTCCACCCTCATGTCGTTCTCAGAACTTGCCTCGGATATAGCGTACATGACGGCAGACACCTGGCTCTGCCTCTTAAGATATTCTTCCTGGTGAAATACAGGTATGGCATTAATGACCGCCTGAGACCCGTTCGGACTCAAAGCATGGCCCGAGACGGCTTTCAGGACCAGGTCAAGCCCCAGATCTACTGCTGTCCTTTTGAACATTTTCTGCCCCAGTTCCTTCCCCACACGGGAAGCCTGTCTTCCATTGTATCGAGCATGCGCAGGTAACTCTCATACCTGTCAGCGTTGATTTTTCCTTTCTCGACAAGACGTCTGACCTCGCAGTCCGGCTCATTGACATGAAGGCACCCGTCATAGGCGCACTTAGCAGATGCCTTCACGAACTCCGGGAACGACTGGGCCACAAGATGCGGATCATCATGCGGGACCGATATCTCCCTGAAGCCCGGAGTGTCTATGAGCGTGAATCCCGGGCCGTCCAGCATCAGCGCATGGTTGGTGGTATGGTTGCCCCTGTTGTACTTGGCATTCAGGTCCCCGACCCTCTGGTCGGTTCCCAGGATGCGGTTGATCAATGAGCTCTTACCCACTCCGCTCTGTCCCACAAAGGCCGCTGTCTTACCCTCCAGCATCTTCACGAAGCGCTCAACATTCTCACCAGTCTCTGCTGAGACACTGGCTGTCTGATAGCCCAGTTTCTTATATAACTCAAACCTTTCAAGCTCATCTTCAGTCAGTAGGATATCGCACTTGTTCAGCACTATCATCACAGGAACGCTCTTGCAGCAGGCTATGACCCTGTCTATGAAACGTGGCCTGAACGGCGGGCTCTCCACGCTGCAGACACAGACAACAACATCCATGTTGGCGCAGATTGTCTGGTTAAGAGACCTCTTGTCATTCCATCTGGAGAACTCGCTTCTCCTGTCATGACGGAATGTCACAAGCCCCTCTGACGACCCCTCACCGGACAAGGTGAAGTCAACCACATCACCCACCACTATGGGATTGTACTCTCCCTTTGCCTGGGCGAGCTGCTTTCCCTTGATCCTGCAGCTGTACACATCACCCTGGTCAGAACGCACCGAGTATATATTGTTGATGGACCTTAATACAATTCCTTCCATATCAGCTGTTTCTCAGTTTCTCCTCAAGGACCCTGAACCTCTCCGGAAGCGGAGCCTCGAAGCGCATCATCTCCCCAGTTGTAGGATGAGCTATCTCCAAAATGGCGCTATGAAGCATCAGCGGCTCGCCGGGGAACCTCGAGAGCCTGTTGTTGTACATCACATCCCCTATCACAGGATGACCGATGTACTTCATGTGCACCCTTATCTGATGAGTCCTTCCCGTGAAGATGCGAACCTTCACCAACGCAGCCTGCGGAAGCTGCCTGACAACCTCATAATGGCTCTTGCTGTACTTCCCCTGCACCCTGTCCAAAGATCCGCCTATCCTGTACTTGGGATCGTTGTAGACCTCATTCTCGATCTCCGCGGTTCTCTTCGCAGAGAGACCGCCCTGAATGATATATTCGCGCTGCTCCCTTACAGGCGCAAAGAGCTTGCGGTCATTGCGGTCACGGGCAATCATGCACTCTATGTCATCCTCATGATTCTGGAAGATCCCGTCACAGAAGGCATAGTAGTACTTCTCTATCTCCCTGTTCTGGAACTGCTCGCTCAATGCGGCATGGGCACGTGGGTTAAGCGCAATGACCATCACTCCGCTTGTGTCCTTGTCCAGCCTGTGCACGATGCCGGGCCTTGAGATGTCGCACTCATCAGCCATCTGGTCAATGAAGTCCTGTCCGTAGCGGTATGCAAGCGCGTTGACAATGGTCCCGTGCGTGTTTCCAGCCCCGGGATGAACAACCATCCCCTGCGCCTTGTTTATCACAAGCATGTCGGAGTCCTCATAAAGGACGTCCAGCTCAATATCCTCAGGCTCGACCTTCTCAAAGACATCAGCCACATAGCTGAGCTCAACGCGGTCACCCAGGGCCACCTTGTCGCTCTTCTTCGCCTTCTTGCCGTTAATCAGGATGCTGCACTCATCACCTGTGAGCGCGGACCTGGACAGCTCAGTGATTCGCTGTGCCAGAAAGGCATCCACCCTGAGCTTGCCGCCGGAGAGGTCAGCCTCCTCCACGGTCAGGTCATAGCTTCTCTCAATCCGCATTGATCACCCCCAGGACATAGTCCACAACGGTGATGACCGCGGAGATGGCGCACGCAACCCCCAGCGTCTCCAGAAAAGACGCATCCTTATTTGCGAGGTTGAACGCAAGCGCACTCACAGGGAAAGTGATGGGAATCCCGCCGAAGAAGATGCACTCTGCGCGCCTGAGGTCCAGCGACCACTTGGGAAACTCCCCATTATTGTACGGCTCATAGCCCTCCAGCGACAGGCTGAAAAGCGGCATTGAGAGCATCATGCATGCAAGTATGACAATTGCGATGAATCTCTTCATTTGCTGTAATCCCTTGCTCCGAAGATAGCTGTTCCTATGCGCACCTCCGTCGAGCCGTTCCTGACGCCGATCATGTAATCCCCGCTCATCCCCATTGAAAGGATACTGAAATCCACATCCGCGAACCTGCTCCTGCACTCATCACGCAGCGCCGCCAGCTCCTTGAACGCCCTGTCCGTCAGCTCATCCTTCTGAGATGCGTCGCAGTCCACAGGACCCACCGTCATCAGACCGCGGATTCTCACACCAGCCATAAAGGCCGATGCCTCAATGCACTCAAACAGCTCATCTTTTGTCAGAAAACCGCTCTTTGCGGCCTCATTTGAGGTGTTGTACTCAAGAAGCACGTCCATCACCTTGCCGCATTTCTCAGCCGCATTGCTGATCTTCTGAAGCAGATGAAGAGAATCAACACTCTCAATCATATCAACCAGCGGAACAACCTTTCCCACCTTATTGGACTGCAGGTGCCCTATCATGTGAAGCTCCAGGTCAGCAGGCTTTGTCTTGAACTTGGCCACAATCTCCTGGACATGGTTCTCACCGAAAAGACGCACACCCGCCTCATAGACGGCCATTATCTCCTCTATGGTACGGGTCTTGCTGACGGCCATCAGCCGGGCAGATCCTATTGAGCTTTCTATATCCTGAATCACACTCTTATAATCCATTACCATAGCATAGATTCTAGCTTAATAAGGTAGTTAAGACAATATTGACAGTATCAGGGCAAAATGCTAACTTTTACCAGCACGGCCGTGTAGCTCAGCGGGAGAGCCCCAGTCTTACACACTGGTTGTCGTTGGTTCAATCCCAACCGCGGTCAAAAACATAAACCGACTGAGAGGTCGGTTTTTTTTCTCTTCAGACAAGAAGTTCAAAAAAAACGCCAACTAAACCAAGTTTAGGCTGAAGAGTTCAAATTTTAAGTGATGTGAACCCCAAATGTTGGACTACACAACAAAGGGGCAGAATATGCGATTCAATGATGAAGAGAAAAGAAGAATGCTAGAGGAAGTGATTGAAGAAAGAAAACACTTCAATCAAGGATGTCGCCTTCAAGTACGGGATTAATCGTTCTTACCTGGAACGACTTGTAATATGCGCAAGGCGGCATGGGATTGAGAGCATACTTCACGGTGGTCGGAAATACACATTCTCCGAGTCCTTCAAGGTCAATGTGGTCAGACACGTCGCGTCCGGGAACACAATCACGGCGACAGCCTTGGAATACAACCTGTCATTCGCGCTTGTCGCAAGATGGGTCAGAAGGTATTCTGAAAAAGGCATTGAGGGCTTGTCAAATGCCAGGAGGTCCAGACCATTGAAAGATGACATATCCGGGAAGGAAGGAAAAAAGCAGACTGAGAATGTCCACACCGAAAAAGAATTCCGGGAACTGCAGAGGCAACTCAGGCATGCACAGATGGAGAACGAGTTCCTAAAAAAACTCGATGCCTTGGTTCGGGAGAGGATCGAGCGCGAAAGACAGAGATAGTCCGCGTGATCGATGAACTGAGGCGGGAATACCCTCTCAAGGACCTGCTGACTCTGGCAGGGATTCCACGGAGCACTTTCTTCTATATTCGCGGTGCCGGAAGAAAGGGCGACAAGGATACGGCGCTGAAGGTCAGGATCGCGGAGATCCACATGACAAAAGGCAAGGCAAACGAGAAGTACGGATACAGGAGAGTGTGCCTGGAGCTGAGGAACTCTGCGGAGTGGGAGAATGTCAACCACAAGAGAGTGCAGCGCCTGATGAGGGAGATGGGACTTTGCGGATACATCTCCAGAAACGGCAGAAGGAAGTACTCCTCTTACAAGGGCAAGGTCGGGAAGACTGCGGACAACATCGTCAGCAGACATTTCAATGTGAGTCGTCCGAACACTGTCTGGTCCACGGACATCACCGAGTTCAATCTGGAAACGTGCGGGTGCAAGGTCTACCTGTCACCGATCAGGGATTTCTGTGACGGCTCCATTGTGAGCCATTCATGCTCGACTTCTCCTGACATGAGGCTGGTGATGGGGATGCTGGACAAGGCATTGGACAAGAACATGTGTCTTTCAGGGCTGGTGTTCCACAGTGACCAGGGGTGGCAGTACCAGCATAGGTTGTGGACGGAGAGACTGGATTCCAGATGCATCATCCAGAGTATGTCCCGCAAGGGGAACTGCCTGGACAACAGCAAGATGGAGACGTTCTTCTCCACATTGAAGAAAGCCATCTGGTTCGGAAGGGAGAGAAGCTACATGAGCCCGGAGGAGCTGATTGCTGCAATCGATGAGTACATCCGCTGGTACAACGAGGAAAGGATCCAGGTCAAATTGAAAGGCCTGACTCCTTTACAATTCAGGAGACAAGCCTTTAAGATGGCTTCGTAGATGTTGTGTCCAATAAATGGGGTTCACATCATAAGATGGCTTCGTAGATGTTGTGTCCAATAAATGGGGTTCACATCAAAATCTTCCGCTAAAATACCAACCAAACTAAGTTTAAGCGGAAAGGACCAAGTTTTTTCCGTTTTTTGGTGGAAAAAGAGGATTTCAGGCTTATCCTGCGCTCCGAAATCCATGGTAGAATCCAATCATGCAACTGAGACCAATAGCCTACATCCATAACAGCTACAGGGAGAAGTTCGGGATCCCGCGCCAGAGCGGCCTTGCGGACATTGTCTCGGAGATTGTCTTCGAGAAGGAGTTCCGCGACGTAAACGCAGTGCGCGGGCTTGAGGATTTCTCCCACATCTGGCTACTGTGGGGCTTCTCAGGCAACGGAGAGCCTGATGAGGCTTCCTTCAGGCCTACGGTCAGGCCACCGCGGCTCGGAGGCAACGAGAGAGTCGGTGTGTTTGCCACAAGGTCCCCTTTCCGCCCCAATCCCATAGGCCTTTCCAGCGTGATGCTCGAGAGCATTAAGATGACGGATGACGGGCCGGTGCTGGTGGTCAGAGGCGCGGACCTGATGGACGGGACCCCGATCTATGACATAAAACCATATCTGAGGGACTTTGACTGCCACAGCGATGCCCGTTCGGGCTTTGCAGATGACAGGCAGTACAACACACTTGAGGTCGTGTTCCCGCAAGAGCTTCTGGATATGATTCCGGTCCAGGACAGGGAGCCTCTGGTTCAGGCCCTCGGGCAGGACCCAAGGCCCCACTATCAGGATGATCCGGAGAGGGTCTACGGGATGCTGTTCGGAGACCGGAACATACTATTTAAGGTAAGCGGCGGAACTCTTACCGTAACAGACGTTGAATAAAAGCAGAGGCCGCATCACTGCGGCCCCTCTCTCATAACCCTCGGAAGGAAGTTATTTAAGGAATGAGATGGCGGTCTCCCTGCTCATTGCCTTGCAGGCTTCCTCGTCCTGCTGATACTCCTTGGAGATCCTGACGTTGCTCTCTCCATGGCGCAGGTAATAACCGTATCTGCCATGATAGATCCCAAGGCTCTTTCCCTCATACTCTCCGAAATCAACCACCGCCTCGGCGCTGCTGCTTCTCTTTGCGGAGGAAGCCGCTCTGCCCTTTGCGGCCGTCTTCTTGCCGCTGTCTTTCGGTGCGTTGAATATCTCCCTTGCCTCTGCCTCTGTTATATTGAACAGCTCGACAGAGCTCTTGACGCTTCGGAAATCGTTGCCGCACTTGATGTACGGACCGTATTTTCCCATGTCGGCAGTGATGGCCTCACCAGCCTCATTAGTGCCTACAGTTCTGGGAAGGTTAAAGAATTTCTCAACAATCTGCGGATCCAGGCTTCTGTTTCCTACAAACTCCTTAGGAACCTTGAAGCGCTTGATATCCTCTGTCTGAGCGCGGTCACCGAGCTGCCAGTAGTCACCGAACTTACCTGTGCAGTACAGAATCGGCTGTCCGTCAGATGAGGAGCCGATCTTCTCAGGCGCATTGGACTTGGCCTCTGAGACCTGATTGCCCTCTGTGCGTAGCTTCTCGACCATCTCGTTGGTGACGTCCGCTGGAATCCAGTCGTTCGGGATTGAGACAAAGCGTCCGTCCACGCTTCTGACATAAGGTCCGTAAGGTCCGAGGAAGATGGAGTTCTCCTCACTGAGCTGCGGGAGCTCAAGGCACTTGACGTCACGGGAGTTGATCTTCATCTTGTTGCCCCTTACCTGCTGGTCAAGGCCCTTCTCTCCCTCGTAGAAGTTCTTCAGGAACTGAAGCTCGTCAAGCTTTCCCTCTGCGATCTCATCAAGGCCTGTCTCCATGTCGCTTGTGAAGCCGTAATCGATCCTGTCGGCGAAATATTTCTCAAGAAGCTGGATGATCCCGAATCCGATGAATGTCGGAACAAGGGTTCCGTTGTCCCTGATCACATAGTTTTTCTCGAACAGCCTGTCGATGATCGCTGCATATGTGGAAGGTCTTCCGATTCCGAGCTTCTCAAGTGTCTGGACAAGCGATGCCTCGGTGTACCTGTTGGGCTCCTTTGTCTCATGCAGAAGCTCCTCCAGCTCCTTCAGGCCAAGGACCTGTCCTGCCTTAAGTGCCGGAAGCGGGGTCTCCTTGTCCTCAAGGGCTGCATCCGGGTCATCGGAACCCTCGACATAGACCCTGATGAAACCGGGGAACTCGATCCTTATTCCTGTTGCGGTGAACTGGGCATCCTTTCCGTCTGATGTCTTGGCAGCGATTGTGACAGTTGTGTTGAGCTTGAGTGCGTTTGTCATCTGGGAGGCAAGTGTCCTCTTCCAGATCAGAGTGTACAGCTCAAGCTCCCTGCCTGAGAGACCTGTCTTCTCCGGAGTCCTGAAGTGCTCGCCTGCAGGTCTGATGGCCTCGTGGGCCTCCTGTGCGTTGGAGCTCTTCGCGGCGTACTGCCTGGACTCAGCCGGGACAAAGTCCTTGCCGTAGAGTGCAAGGGCAGCCTCTCTTGCGGCGCGGATACCCTCCTGGCTCAATGTCGGGCTGTCAGTTCTCATGTATGTGATGAATCCGTTCTCATAAAGGCTCTGCGCGATGCGCATGGTGTCCTTGGCGGACATGTGGAGTTTTCTGTTTCCCTCCTGCTGAAGGGTGCTTGTGATGAACGGAGGTGCCGGACGCTGTGTGACCTGCTTCTCCTTCACATCTGAGATGGTGAAGTCGCTGTCCTTGAGGGAATCGACAAGAGCCTTTGCAGCCTCCTTTGACAGGAGCAGCACCTTTGAGCTTCCCATGTACTTACCGGTCTCGCTGTCAAAGTCCTTTCCGTTGGCGACCCTGAGTCCGTTGACTGTGTCGATTGATGCGAAGAAACCTTCCCTGAAGCTGGCGCGCAGGTCCCAGTACTCTGACTTCTGGAATGTTATTCTTGTGCGCTCACGGTCTACGACAAGCCTCAGTCCCGGGGACTGCACACGGCCTGCGCTCAGGCTCTTGTTCGAGAGCTTTGACCAGAGAACAGGTGAGATGGTGTATCCGAAGAGTCTGTCCAGGATCCTGCGGGCCTCCTGGGCATGCACAAGGTTCATGTCAAGGTCGCGTCCGCCGGCGAATGCCTCGAGAATGGCCTTCTTGGTGATCTCGTGGAACACCATCCTGCGTGTGGGCATCTTGGGCTTGAGGACCTCCACCAGGTGCCAGCTGATGCTCTCTCCCTCGCGGTCCTCATCAGTTGCCAGTATCAGCTCGTCAGCTCCCTTGAGCTCGCTCTTGATCTGGGAGATCACCTTCTCCTTGGTCTCATCTATGATATATTTTGGCTTGTATCCGTTCTTGACATCGATGCAAAGGTCATTCTTCGGAAGTGTCCTGATGTGTCCGTTCGATGCAACAACCGTGCAGTCCGAACCCAGGAAACGTCTGATTGTCCTTGCCTTTGTCGGGGACTCAACTATTATAACTTTCTTGTCTGCCATAAAGGTCTCCTTACCGTGCATAATATATAGAAAAGAAACCGACGGTTGTCAACAACGTTTCGGCAGTTTTTTTCTGTGTTTCAGGACCTTAATCATAGATTAAGAAAAAACAGCAATCTTGTTAAACGGAGCATGACTGGGTTATTATGTTGCTATGAGAAAGCAGTCCTTAGTCTTAGCGCTTGTTTCTGTCCTGTGCATTCTGATGATGTCATCCTGCGTGGTGGCGGAGAAACTCACCCTGACCGGGGATTACACCCAGGCCAAGGCCGTTCCGGGAAAGAACCACGTGGATCTGTGCGTGGACGATTTCTTCGTGGGCGTGGTTGAGGAGCTGTCAGATTGGGAGAACAAAGGCA
>CACZJR010000048.1 GCA_902781545.1 uncultured Spirochaetales bacterium
TTGCCTTGTCAAATGCGAAACAGATAGCCTTTCTGAAGTTCTTGTTCATCATAGCTGTCTCGGTGTCGATCTTCTGCTCCTCTGTCTTGGGGGATGCTGCAGCACCGGATGCAAGAGCGAATGTTCCTCTGTTGAGGTTCAGGCCCTTGAAGTATGATGTTGATGTTGTGTCTGAGATGTAGTGGTACTTGTCGAAGTTGCCATCTGCCTTTGCCCATGCGAGGGTTCCGGAAGCCTCTGTCAGGCCGCAACCTGCATAAACACCGTCACAGACATCCTTGTAGAACTGAGCCATGTTCTCGCCGTTGTCGTAGATCCATGTGATGGAATCGAGCTTGACTGACTCGGGATCATAGTAGTTCGGGTTCCTGACGACCTTGATGATTGATGCGTCGTTGAGCTGCTGGAGAAGGAATGCGCCGTTGTAGACCTGTGATGAGACATCTGTTGCCTTTCCATAGGTGTACTTGTTGGTGTCTGCGTATGCTGCTGCATACTCCTCGATTCCGAAGACTCCGCCGTGTGCGAGATAGAAGCTCTCGCAGATAGGAGCGAAGCAGCTGTAGGTCAGCATTGTCATGAAGTAGCTTGTCGGAGCCTCAAGTGTGATCTGGAGTGTGTAGTCGTCAACAGCCTTGTATCCGACCGCATCCCATGAGCCACCCTCAAGAAGGTACTCGTTGACGCCCTTGATGACGCCCTGTACCAGCCACTCAAGACCTGCCTGAGCGTCCAGCATGTGGTGGAAGCCGGCCTCGAAGTCCTTGGCCTTGACCTCTGCATAGACAACGCCCTCTGATGTTGACCATGTGGCACCCTTGCGGATGTTGAAGGTGTAGACAAGGCCGTCATCGGAGACTGACCATGACTCTGCACAAGCAGGAATCATCTGTCCGAGGTTGTTGTACTGGACCAGGTTGTCGGTGCAGTTGACCAGGATCTCGGTATCAGACTGGCTTGATGTATTCAGTGTGTCGAGTGTGACAGGAGCTGTTGAGAATGTTGTCTTGTAATCCTTGTTGATGCTGTGGCCGTGAGCCTTGAGCCATCCCTCAGGATCATATGTTGCCTCGCCCTTGACTGCCTTTGCCCAGATTGAGAGAAGCTCGTCTCTCTCTGCCGGTGTCAGGAATGTGTCGCCGGAGATGATGGTTCCCTTCCATCTGTCATCATCGTTACCCCACTGGACGTAAGGAACTGTTCTCGGAGCGATTCTTGAGATTGTATATGCGCCGCCCTGTGTTGTGTTCGGGACCATGACTGCTGCATCGAGCAGGTAAGCCTCGGCCTGAGCGTAGATCACGAATCTCTCTGAGTCACTTTCTGCAGCCTTTGCCTTGTCCAGGAGAGCCTCATACTCACCGAGGACCTGTGCATAGATAGCCTCGTCATCGCCACGGACATATGTGCTGGGCTTCTGAACGGGTGCTGCAGCGGTTGTTGTCTGCTGCTGCTTTCCAGCCTCTGCTGCGCCCTGAGCGAAGACAGAAACAAGAGCAACTGCGAGAATCAACATGATAACTGTCAGTTTCTTCATTTTTCTTCCTCCATTTAGAATAGAAATGCAAATTCATACGGTCTTTTCTGATCGCGTTTCTTTATAAAATCACATTCTTGTCCATTTATCAAGAACAAATTGTGCGCGATATAAGGAATTATAGCGAAAAGTGTCTTTCAGAATACCCTTTCAGTCACCGAATCCGTTGGGATTCATCGTCTGCCATCTCCAGGAGTCGGCACACATGCGCTCAAGATCGTACTGGGCCTTGAATCCCAGAACCTTATTTGCCTTCTGGGTATCGGCATAGACGGTGGCAAGGTCACCTGCACGGCGGGGTCCGACCACATACGGGATCTTCTTTCCGCAGGCCTTTTCGTAGGCATGGACGATGTCCAGCACGCTGGAGCCTTTTCCGGTTCCGATGTTGAAGACCTCACAGCCCTTGTGGCCTGATGCATACTGGATTGCAAGAACATGCGCTTTTGCAAGGTCAACGACATGGATGTAATCCCTGACTCCGGTCCCGTCAGTCGTATCGTAATCATCACCGAACACGGTAAGGTGGTCACGGCGGCCTATTGCAACCTGTGAGACATATGGCATGAGATTGTTGGGGATTCCCTGCGGATCCTCTCCGATCAGGCCGCTCTCATGGGCTCCAACCGGGTTGAAGTAGCGCAGGAGCACGATTGACAGATCCGGATCCGCAACACAAAGAGCCTTGAAGATCTGCTCGCTCATATACTTCGTCCATCCGTACGGATTGGTGCAGTTGCCTGTCTTGCTGGACTCGGTGAGGGGCATCTCGTTGTCACCGGAGTAGACCGTGGCACTTGAGGAGAACACCAGGTTATGCACACCATGCTTTCTCATGACCTTGCAGAGGACCATGGACGCATCAAGGTTGTTGGAGAAGTACTCAAGCGGCTTCTGCACACTCTCTCCAACCGCCTTCAGACCGGCGAAATGAATGACGCTGTCAATGTCATATTTGCTGAAAACAGCATCCATTGCCTTCTCGTCACAGACATCAGCCTTCACGAACTCGGGACGTTTCCCCGTTATCTGTCTGACACGGTCAAGGGACTTCTCATGGCTGTTGACCAGATTGTCCACAACCACCACATCATAGCCCGCATTGATCAGCTCCACACATGCGTGACTGCCTATGAAACCCGCTCCGCCAGTTACCAAAATCATAATTCACCTCTTAAAACAATACCCTGTTTTCTGCTAAACAATGTAAAATGTTAGTTGAAAGCTTACTTATAAGCATCTGTTATGGTACAGCTTAAAAAAGTTGAACCAACGCGTGAATTATTATATCATATTGTCTGAATATGGACGAGTACGTTTTGGATCCGGCATTAAGACACCTACTCAAGAAGCGAGCTAAACTGGGCATAGGAGATGTCACCGCAGCCACTGCGGCGGACATTGATTCCTATAACAGATCGGAGTTCAAGCAGTCCGTATTCAAGAGCCTTTACAGGCCAAAGACAAAAAACATAATCTCACGGACATTCATCATCCCTGTCACTGACGGTGCTGTCACAGGCTACCTGTTCGAGAAGGTCAAGGACAAGGCCATCTCGGGCCAGAACTCACTGATCATATTTTTCCATGACGGCGGATGGATGCTGGGCAACATGCGCAAGTGCAACGCCGTGTGCAGCAACATCTGCTATGCCACAGGTGCCTCGGTTCTTGCCATTGACTTCAGGCTTGCCCCACAGTTCAAGTTCCCCATACCGCTTGAGGACTGCTATGAGGCCTTCATCTGGGCGGCCCAGGGCGCACGCTACTGGAAGGTGGACCCTGACAAGATCTACGTCATGGGAAACTGCGCGGGAGGAAACCTCGCCGCAAGCGTGAGCAGGCTTGCCAGAGACCGCAAGGGTCCCAAGATCGCAGGGCAGATTCTGTTCTCTCCGGTGGCCGACGGAAGGATGAGGACGGAGAGCTTTGAGAAATACAAGGACTGTCCAACCCTCACGCAGAAAGCCATGACGTTCTACATCCAGAACTACTCCAGGGAGCCAAAGGACATATTGGACCCGCTTTTCTCACCGCTTCTCGCAAAGGACCACTCAAGGCTTCCGGAGACCCTGATCATCTGCGGGGAGTATGACCCGCTTCTGGATGACTCTCAGCTTTACGCACAGGCGCTCTCAAGCGCCGACTCCACCGCGAAATGCCTTGTGTGCAAGGGCATGATCCACAGCTTCATTGATTTCCCTGACCTTGAGGCTTGGAAGGACAGCATGTACGCGGTTGCCACCTTCATAGGCGGAAGAGCGGTCTCAGGCATTGAGCTCCTGTCAAAGAGCGACAGGATAAAGCTTGAGCGCAGGCCTCATCTTATTGTTCAGTGAATTGATTTCTTCTCGGGAACACTTCCGATCAAAAGACCTATCGACTCCATCTTGAAGAACATCTTCTTGTTGCCGCTTGCAGAGAAATAGCAGTACCAGCAGTTCTCGTCCGCCTTGTAATGCACATCGCAGCCCATGATGTATGAGCTTGCCCAGCCACGCTCGGACGGGACAAGAATAGGCTCGTTGCTGCAGCGCTCCCACTGATAGCCGTCATAGCTTTTCAGAAGAAGCATGCATGAGCTTGTGCGTTTCTTCTCGGAGTCCCAGTACACCGGGCACTGGAATGCGTAAAGGACATCGCCGCAGGGCACCACACGGATGCTGCCGCAGCCGAGGTTGGACCAGCGGTCATCGGGAATCGGCTCCAGTATGGGACGCTCGGGCTTATTGAGCTTATAGGGACCGTTGAGTGATGTTGATGAGACAGAACCGAAGTACCTGGACACCTTCTGCCCGGTATCCGGCAACACAAGGTGCGAGGCCCCGAAATAGAGCCTGTACTCATCACCTGCCTTGATCAGCTGAGGCCTTGAGATGCGTGGATAGCGCAGATAGTCGCCCGCGAACGGGATTGTGCGTCCGTCAAGGAGAAGCCTGGGCTTGCTCCATGTCACAAGGTCGGTTGAGGATCTCATCTCGATGCATGAGTAGCTGTCGCGCTTACCCTCTCCTGTCCTTCTGCTGATAAACGGGATATTGCGGTCATGCTTCTCATAGATCAGGTAGTAGTTCTCGTCCTCGGTGAAGATGAACGGAGAATGGCCGCGCAGCTCTATCATCTTCCTGGGCTCCCAGGCAATACCGCTTGTGGAGATGAAATGGTGAAGCCCTATCCATGAATGGAAGAACATGTGCCATTTTCCGTCGCAGCTCTGCTCCGGAAGCAGGATCTGAGGATCACAGAACTTTGGAATGTATTCCTTTCCTACAAGCAGCGGCTCGTCGCTGAACGGGAACCACCTGCATTTCTCAAGTGCCTGCACGCTCACCCCTTCATGCTGGACATCTCGTCATCGTCATATGTGGGTCTCTTCTTTCTCCTGGGAGTTATAAGCGGAGCGAACTTCTTGTCCACATCCACACGCTTTGCGTACCACTTGACCATCCTGCTGTAGATGAACCATGAGAGGCCGATTGATCCGAGGAATATCACGACAAGCCAGATCTGGTTGGCGGTAGTGCTCTCAGGATTGCCGAACCTTGCAAGAAGGACATAGCCCCCGATCATGAATACCATCATCAGAAGCAGGTTTATTATTGTGGCGATTATGACGAAAATCGCGGTGTTTCTCTTTTTCTTTGTCTCTTCTCTCATCGTTTCTTCTCCTTGGTGAAGATCACCGAGACAGCGAACAGGATCACGAAGATCACAACAAAGCTGTCGCTCAGGTTGAAGGTGGGCCAACGCTCCATGCCAAAGATACCATAGAATTTCACGCTTATGAAGTCTACGACACCCTCATTGAACCGGAAGATCCTGTCAACGAGTGTCCCGAAACCGCCGCCGGCAATACCGGCCACAAACCACTTCTGCGTGTTTGTCAAAAGATTCTTCCTGGATGCGATCAGATAGCACATGAAGCACATCAGTGCAAGGGGCAGAACCACGAACAGAAGCACGCGCACGAACATTGAGCTGCCTGCACCCAGGCTGAATGCCACTCCAGTGTTGCGCACATGGCAGATGATAAGGAAATCCCCGAAGAACTGGGCCCCTATTGTGTTCAGTGGTATGTACTTCATCACAAGAAGCTTTGAGATCTGGTCAACCACCACAAGGGCAGCTGTCAGGATAAAAGGCAGAAAACGTTTTGCTTCCTTCATGGGCAGAATATTATTACAAACCAAGCGGTATATCAATAAAACAGGTCTCAAGGCCCATCGTGCCTGAAACCATCTCCATCACGGCCTTCACTCCGAAGGTCTCAGTCTCGTAGTGCCCCAGACACAGCATGCTCATATCGCCCTCATTGCAGTCGTTGATGGTGGTGTAGCTGCTCTCGCCGGTTATCAGCAGGTCAAGGTTCTCGTCCATGGCAGCATACACATCACCGGCTCCGCCTCCGGACACAATCGCCACGGTGCGGAAGGTCCTGCCTGCGCAGTTGAGCTCGAAGTTGGTGTCGTTCTCCCTGACCTGAAGCTTCCTGATGATCTGCTTGGAATCCATAGGCTCCGGGAACTGGCCCTTGACGCCGACATACACCCCGTGATAGAGCCCGAACGGCAGGATATCCTGAAGTTCCAGTTTCTTGGCCATCTGCGCATTGTTGCCGTAGACAAGATGGGCATCCAGCGGCAGATGACAGCCGAACAGTGCGATGTTGTTGTCCAAGAGCGCCTTTACCCTGTTGTAATGACGGCCCGTGACCGTCAGAGAGCGGCCCCAGAACATGCCGTGGTGCACGAACAGGACATCGGCACCCTGCTCTGCCGCCGCCTTGATTGTGGCAAGGCTTGCATCGACTGCAAAGGCGATCTTCCTGACGTCGGCATCAAGATCGCCGACCTGAACTCCGTTCTGTGAGGAATCGGCACCGTAGAATCTCTCGATGTCGAGAGTATCCTTCATTATCTGTTCAAACTGTGCTAGCTTCATATCTCAATTATTGTAGTTTATTGATTCATTGACATCAACTGTACTGCAAAACTAATATTACATCATGAAAATGGAAGAGCTCAGTGCCGCACAGGCACAATTCACATATGACATAAAGAGAATCGCAAGCCTCAGGAAGAGATGCAGCAAGGCAGGAATCATAGGCCAGCCGCGTGCCATGAAGGCCCTTGAGATGGGCATGAACGTCAACACCAAGGGGTATAACATCTACATCAGCGGTGAGGACGGGACCGGAAGGCATTCTGCTGTAAGGGAGATTGCAGCTGGAATCTCAGGCAGCAGGTCTGTCCTTGATGTCATGTACTGCTACAACTTCAAGCGCCCACAGAGCCCGTTCCTGATTTCAATCATCTCCCCCTGCGGGTCACAGATCAGATCCGGAATGGAGGATATTGCCTCATATGTCCAGAGCGGCAGCTGGGAACAGGCGTCGGAGTCATTGAGGATGCTGCAGGAAAAGGTCTGCGGCAACACCCTTCTTGACCAGTACTTCCTTCAGGTCAGGGATGCCCTGCGCTCACATGTGCAGGAGACAGACAAATACCGCATCAATCTTGTCTGCGACAACGCAGGCCATGAGAGATGCGCCCTTGTGGAGGAATACCACCCCACACAGACAAACCTTTTCGGACAGATAACCGGAACCAGCGGCTATGCGCACCTCCGCCTGACATCAGGCTCACTGATTGACGCAGCAGGCGGCTTCTTTGTCGTGCGTGCGGACAAGGTGCTTGCCCAGGAAGGCCTGTGGGAGAGCCTGAAGCTCTACGCAGAAAGCTCCAGCTTCATAGTGCCTGGCAGCAATGACCATGACATTCCGTTCATCAGGCCGGTCACTGCATCCGCAGGGACAAAGCTGATTCTGATCGGAAGCGATGAGCTTTACGACAGCCTCTGCGAGAAAGACGATGAGTTCCTGCGCCTCTTCAAGGTCTCAGCGGAATTTGATTTCTCAATGCCGGCATCCGATGAGAACATCAGCGGAACAATAGCCTATATCCTGAACATCGGGAAGAAAAACAACCTCAGGGACATCTCTGACTCTGCGATATGCCAGCTTCTGGTCTACAGTTCCTGGTATGCCGAGATGCGCGACGAGCTTACAACTAAGCTCTCATTCCTCGGGGATCTTCTGGCAGAAGCAGACTATGTGGCACAGCGAGAGGGTCTTTCCGAGATTGACGCGAACTGCATAAAACGCGCGATGGAGGAAAGGGATTTCGCCAACAGCCTTACCGAGGAGAAGATCAACCAGGAGATCCAGAACGGAGAGATGGTGATCTCCCTGGAGGGATCAAAGACCGGAGTCATCAACGGCCTGGCTGTCATGGACAGGGGCCTTGCCTCGTTCGGAACCCCGACCGTCATATCAGTCTCTGTGGCCCCTGGCTCCGAGGGAATAGTGAACATAGAGCATGAGGCCGGCCTCTCAGGAGAGATCCATGACAAGGGTCTTCTGATACTGCAGGGATATCTCAGAAAACAGTATGCAAGGACCTTCCCTCTTTCCGTCTATGCGGGAATCTGCTTTGAGCAGTCCTATGCGGAGGTCGACGGTGACAGCGCATCATCTGCGGAGCTGTTTGCGCTCCTTTCTGCAATCGGCGAGATTCCCGTACGCCAGGACATCGCCGTCACAGGTTCTGTGAACCAGCTCGGTGACATCCAGCCTGTCGGCGGTATAAACGAGAAGATCACAGGCTTCTTCACCATCTGCAACCTGATGGGCCTGACAGGACGCCAAGGTGTGATTATCCCAAAGCAGAACATCAAGACCCTGATTCTGCCTGACAATGTGCTTTCCGCCATTGAGGCCGGGAAGTTCCACATCTATCCCATCTCCACGATCGACGAGGGCATGGAGATCCTGACCCTGCGTCAGAGCGGAAAGCGAAACGTCAAGGGCAACTTCCCGCCGGATACGATAAACCATACTATAGAGCAGCGCCTGAAGAAGCTGTACGAGCTGTCCAAGCCAAGCTGAGCGCTTAAAAGAAATGCCCAGAGTTTTCCGGGCATCATTTATATTCTCATTCGGTTTCCAGCGCAGTGACGCTGGAATCACCATGAATTAACTGTTGGGTCCAACTGTTCAGTCATGAGGGATTCCAAGGAGCCAGCGAGGGACAGTACTCTTTGTACGGCCCGAACGCAGTGACGCCGGAATCACCATGAATTAACTGTTGGTGAAGCGGTTGTCCCAGTCGGACTCCTTCTTGCGTCTCTCCGCCTCCTCCGCGGACTCCGCCCTTGCCTGCTCATCTACGAAATCCTCCGGCTCCGGATGATAGTAGTAGGTCTTGCCGTTCTTGCCGGAGCTCTTGTAATCCCTGCGGCCGTCCTTCTGCCCGTCACGGTAGCCTCTCTCATAGTTGTCATCATCATAGGGGTTCACCGGGAGAACCAGTCCAACCAGGAAGTATACGATGAGACTTGGTACGATTGCTGTGAAAACGGCAATCAGGATCACAATCAGCCTGACTGTGTCCACAGGGAGATCCCTCCATTCCGCAATACCTTTGCAAACTCCAAGCCATTCTCCGTGCCTTGATCTGTAAAGTCTTCTTGTAGCCATAGTTTTTTCCTCTTATTTCTAATCGGTCTCAGCCGTTCATGTTCTTCTTGAGCTGCTCAAGCTCGCTCTCAATCTCTTCCTGCTCCTCAAGGTCCTTGAACTTCATCTCGGTGTCCTTATGCTCTGAAGCCTGGTTCTTGCGCTCGCTCATCTTGTCGATGTGCTCCTCCATCTTGCTGAAGCGGTCTATCGGATCTGCGTCCTTGTTCTTGCTGCTCCAGTTATAGGTGTAGGTGTATGGTCCGGATGAGCTGCGTCTTGCCTCAGCCTCCTTGGCTGCCTGCTCGCGCATTGCCTTGTACTTGGCCTTTGCGCTTGCCAGCTTCTCCTCAAGCTTTGTTATGTCATCCTTGTATTTCTTGACAAGCTGGTCATAACGGTCGCTCTCTGCTCTGAGCTTCTCGAGCTCAGCTGAAAGCCTCTTCTTCTCCAGAAGCGCCTCACGTGCCAGGTCATCACGGCCGCGGGAGATAGCCAGCTCAGCTCTCTTCTGCCAGCGCTCGACAAGTCCCTCAAGCTCAATGACCTTGCGCTTTGCGGTGTTTTCAGCTCCGATTGCTGCGGCGCAGTTGGTCTTGATCTCTATGATGGTGTCTTCCATCTCATTGATCATGAGCTTCACCATCTTCTCCGGGTCCTCAGCATGATCAAGAAGGGAATTGATGTTTGAATTGATTATGTCCATGAACCTTGAAAAAACTCCCATAGTCCAATCTCCTTAATCGTTAGTATTATGTTCACCTTGCGGCGTCCACACAAGAGTAATAGCAAAGAGCGTGCCAAGTATGCCCGGACCTGGTCTTTGGCCTGGGGAGAGGAGAATAGAAATATACTTTTTTCTGTTTTTTTGAGCAAAAAAGTATATTTGATAGACTTTTTTCTCTTTTTTCGGGCAAAAAAGTATATTGCAGAGTGTACACCAAGGCGCAGAGCCCAGGTGCACGACAAAACCAGCATCCGCATACTGGCAAATTATACCAAAATATGGTAAATTTTACCACATGAGCAGCTATAATGACAGTTACATAGGTGAATCAGAGGTTTTCCTGGACTTCCAGCAGCGAATAGCGGACGCCGCGGCGGTAGACAGGAGCGTGCTTGTCATCGGAGAGAGAGGAAGCGGAAAGGAAATGGCGGCAAGCAGGCTCCATTACCTATCAAAGCGCTGGCAGAAGAACCTTGTGACCGTCAACTGCGCCGCCCTTGCCCCATCACTCATTGAGAGTGAGCTCTTCGGATATGAGCAGGGAGCATTCACAGGTGCCAACAAGACAAGAAAAGGCCGTTTCGAGGAGGCCCAGGGCGGCACACTGTTCCTGGATGAGATAGGAAACATCCCCATGCAGGTCCAGGAGAAGATCCTGAGGGTCGTTGAGTACGGGACATATGAACGCGTGGGCTCTTCAGTGACTCATGAGGCAGATGTCAGGATAATCGGTGCCACGAATGCGGACCTGAAGCAGATGTGCAGGGAGGGAAAGTTCAAGGAGGACCTCCTGGACCGCCTGAGCTTTGAGGTCGTGTTCATACCCCCTCTCAGGGAGCGTGGCGATGACATACTGCTTCTGGCGAACTACTTTGCCCAGAGAATGGCGATGGAATGCGGACTGGACATCCCGGTGTTCACCGAGGAGGTCCAGCAGATGCTCAAGAGCTACAGCTGGCCGGGCAATGTCCGTGAGCTCAAGAACACAATTGAGCGTGCCGTCTACAGAAGCAAAGGGGACATCATCTCCTCCATCGTGCTGGATCCGTTCAGTAATCCGTACACTAATGAAGCAAACGATGTCCCCGGCGGCATTTCCAATGCCGGAAAAGTGTTGGAAGATGAAAAAACCGATATGATCAAGTCAGATCAGGCAGGCAAGAAGGAGTTTTCTTTTGACAGTCTTCCTCTTGACAGCCTTGACCAGACCAAGGATGCTCTTGAAGCAAGCTTTGTACAGCGTGCACTTAAGCAGGCACAGGGTAATCAGCGTGAGGCTGCAAAGCTCATGAAGATCACCTATGACCAGTTCAGGGGCCTGTACCGCAAGCATAACAAGGTCAACCCTTCTTAGCCTGACTTGCAGGAGCCTCTGCAGGCTCTGCGGCCACAACTGAGCCGTTGATCTTGGCCTTCAGCTCGGCAAGCTCCTTGTCGATGCTGTCATTTGACTCCATCTCAGTGAACTTCGCCTCGTTCTCATAGTTCTTTGACGCAACGGCAGCCTCTGCCTCAAGGCGCTCGACCTTCTCCTCCATCTCGTTGAATCTCTTGATGGCTGCTCCGCAGTCAGTTGAGCTGATCTGCTTCTCGATCTTGATCTTCTCCTTGGCATGCTGTGCCCTTGCGACAAGGGTCCTCTCCTTGCCCTTGACCTCCTCAAGCTTCTCTGTGAGCTTGACAATCTGGGCCTCCTGGCTTGCATTGATGTTCTTAAGCTCGGAGATCTCAGTCTCAAGGGCTGTGACCTTGGCACCGGCTGCCTGCTTCTCTGAGATGGCCTCACGTGCCAGATCATCCTTGCCGTTCTTCACTGCAAGCTGTGCCCTGACTTCCCAGCGGGCAACCGCCTCTTTCTCTGACTTGAGCTCCACCTCACGCGCCCTGATGTTGGCCAGTGTCTGGGCTGCAGAGTCCTTGGCCTTTGCAAGGCTGTTCTCCATCTCAACGATGGTGTAGCGGATCATCTTTGCCGGATCCTCCATCTTGTCGAGGGCATGGTTCACATTGGAACTGAAAATGTCGTGGATTCTTTTAAATACGTTCATAGCACGTCTCCTTATTCGCTTTAGTTCTGCCCGTTTCCGGACACTCACTAAATAGCACAAGGCGTGCCAAGTACGTTTAATTCCCTGTTTTTCAACAACTTACAAAACCAGAAGCATTCACCTGTCAACAGATGTGGCGAAATTTACCACATTAAAAATCAGAACCAGCGCTGGAGGAGAATGCCCGCGGCCACCGAGACGTTCAAAGAGCCCTTTGAGCCGCCCATGGGGATGGTCACCCTGCTTCCGCAGCAGGAAAGCACCTCAGGACTAATCCCGAACTCCTCTGAGCCAAGAACCGCCACACCCCGTGAGGGGAAAGCAAACTCATTAATTGAAGTCCCGCCAAGTTCAAGGGCAATCACGCATGCAGGATCATAGCCATGCAAGAAAGAGACAACTTCAGATTCTGGCATGAAAGTCCAAGGCACGACAGTTGTCGTACCGCGTGAGGTTCTTAACGCACGAACATGCTCGGGGGAGGCGGTCCCCTCAACAAGGATTATCCTCGATATCCCGAAAGCCTCCGCACTCCTGAAAATGGCACCGACGTTGTAAGGGCTGCGGATCCTGTCAAGGACAAGGACCTTGTCCTGAACCACACGCTTTGAAGAGTCCAGAGATCCGTCAGCGGTCTTGAAGTCCCAGTCGGACGGCTCTGCGCCAAGCTTCGAGAGCAATGCCTGACTCACATCCTCCAGCCTGAACGCCAGCGTATCAGAAGCAGAAAGCTCCGAAGCATCCAGGGCCTCGAATCCCGCAACAGGCAGAACCTCATTGATATACTCTAAATCAACAGGATTGCCGTTTCTCAGATCAACGGCAGCCTCATGGAGTATCATTGAGATTTTTCTGAGTCTTGTACGTTCCTTGAGTGTCAGAAGCTTCTTGACAGTGATCACTCTTCTTCCTCATCCTCAGAAGAATCATTCTTTGACGGCGGAAGAACAACAAGGGCGAACTCGCCCTTCACCACCTTGAGCTGGGATATCACCTCGGACGGGGTACCGTAGATGAACTGCTCGAATGCCTTTGTCATCTCACGGCCAAGGACAAGGTGGCGCGTGTCATCCAGGTCACGGAGCTCACCCAGGGTCTTGAGGATCCTGAACGGGGACTCATAGATGATGAAGGCCTCCTCCCGAGAGAGAAGCTCCTGCAGCCGGCTCTTCCTTCGCCCGCTCTTGGGAGACAAAAAGCCCTCGAACGTGAAGGTCTTACCGTTAAGTCCACTTGCTGAGATAAGGGTGACTGAGGCGCTTGCCCCTGGAATGGGTACGACATCAAAGCCTGCCTCACGCACGGCACGCACAAGGCGGCTGCCCGGGTCACTCACACCCGGGGTTCCGGCATCAGAGCAATATGCCACTGAGAGGCCCTGTGAAAGCAGCCCTATTATCCCCTGGCTGGAAGCCGCCTCATTGTGTGCATGGCATGCAATAAGGCGCTTTCCTGTGATCTCAAGGTGATTCAGCAGATTCTGAGTGTGGCGCGTGTCCTCACAGGCAATGACATCGGCATCACGCAACGTGTTTATCGCACGAAGCGTGATGTCATCGAGGTTGCCTATCGGTGTGGCGACAATGTAGAGCTTACTCACTTATCAAGCTTGAATGTGATCTTCAGCTCGTCCAGCTGCTTCTGGTCGACATCGTTCGGACAGTCATCCATCGGTGAGACTGCAAAGCTGTTCTTCGGGAACGCGATTGCCTCACGGATTGAGTTCTGCTCGCTCATGATCATGACAAGACGGTCGATGCCGGGAGCGATTCCGCCGTGTGGTGGCGGTCCGAACTTGAACGCGTTGAGCAGGAATCCGAACTTCTTCTCCGCCTCCTCATCCGAGAAGTTGCAGATGCGGAAGATCCTCTTCTGGAGCTCGACATCGTGGATTCTGATTGAGCCTGACGCGCACTCATAGCCGTTGCAGACCATGTCGTACAGGTCTCCGCGGACCTCTCCGGGGTTCTCCTCGAGAGTCGGGATGAAACGCGCCTGAGGCATGCTGAACATGTGGTGCGCGGCCTCCCAGTGGCCCTCGTCCTCGTTGTACTCGAAGAGCGGGAAGTCCACAATCCAGCAGAACTCAAAGCCCGGTCTGATGAGCTTGAGGTCCTTTCCGAGCTTAGTCCTGATTGCACCGGCTGACGCGCAGCACTTCTTCCAGGACTCCTGTGCGACCATGAAGATCACATCGCCTTCCTTTGCGCCCATGAAGGAGCAGAGCTCGGCCTCAAGTCCCGTGAAGAACTTGGCCGCGCTTCCGGAAAGCGCATTGCCTGCGCCTACCTTGAGGAACGGGACGAACTTGGCGCCGTAGACCTTGGCGGCCTCACCCACCTCATCAAGGTACTTCCTGGTGAAGTCAAAGCCCTCTGTCTTGGGAGCCACAATGGCCTTCACGTAACCCTTGGCCGCAAGAATCTCCTTGTAAGCCTCGAACGTGGACTTTGAGACAATCTCAGAGATATCCTTGATCTCACATCCGAAGCGGAGATCCGGCTTGTCGCAGCCGTATGTGTTCATTGAGTCGTAGTAATCGATCCTGCGGAAATGTGCCGGAAGCTCATAGTTCATGACCCTCTTGAACACATAGCCGAAGAGGTTCTCCATAAGGCCCAGCACATCGTCACGCTTGACAAAGCTCATCTCAAGGTCCAGCTGGGTGAACTCGAGCTGCCTGTCTCCCCTGGAGTCCTCATCACGGTAGCAGCGTGCGATCTGGAAGTACTTGTCGAATCCTCCGACCATCAGAAGCTGCTTGTACAGCTGGGGGCTCTGCGGCAGCGCGTAGAACTTTCCGGGGTACTTTCTTGACGGAACAAGGAAGTCTCTTGCTCCCTCGGGAGTGGACCTGATGAGGGTCGGGGTCTCGATCTCATAGAAACCCTCGTCACAGAGGAAATCCCTGATTGCCTTGATGAACTCATGTCTCAGGCGGATGCGCTGCTGCATGCCGCTGGATCTGAGGTCCAGGAACCTGTACTTCAGGCGGAGGTCCTCATTGACCACCTGGTCTCCGTCAATCATGAACGGGAGCGTGGCGCAGCGTGAGAGAATGGCGATCTTCTCTGCCTTTACCTCGATCTCTCCGGTATCCATGTCTGAGTTGATCATGTTCTCCGGGCGCAGTCTGACAAGACCTGTCACAGCAATGCAGTACTCCATCCTGAGCTCTGAAGCTGTCTTCTGGAGCTCAGGGCTGGCATCATCATCGACAACAACCTGAGTGATTCCGTATCTGTCGCGGAGGTTGATGAAGTGAAGTGCCCCGTGATTCCTGTCACGGTGTACCCATCCGTTCAGGACAACTGTCTTGCCCGCATCGGCGGCTCTGAGCTGTCCGCATGTCACTGTACGCTGATCAAAGTTCATACCGTACTCCTTATATATCCGTTAGGTGAACTAAATCTTATCACTCCGCAGATAGTAGAACAATACCCCACACTGCATGTAAGATGAAAGCATGACAACCAAGTCCAACCTCCACACGCACAGCCTCTACTGCGACGGAAGAAACACAATCGACGAGATGATCCAAGCAGCAATCCGCGCAGGCTTCGAATCCTTGGGATTCTCCGGCCACTGCCACACCGGATTCTCCTTCGATGACTGTCAGATCACCGACATCGACGGTTACTTCAACGAGCTCGATGCCGAGAAGCGCAAATATGCAGGAGTGATAACGATCTTCAAGGGCCTGGAGCTGGAATCAAGGGTCGAGGGCTTGGGCAGACCTGTCATTGACGGTCGCTGTGACTACACCATAGGATCGGATCACCTCTTCTGGACAAAGGAGGGCCCGTACTCTGTGGACTACACCCCGGAGGAGTGGAACAATGGCCTGAAAGCCACAGGTTCGATTGAAAAACTACTTGAGTGTTATTATGAGGAGCTCTGCTCCTTTGCGGAGGAAGTCCCTTTTGACATCATAGGACACGTGGACCTGTACACCAAGTTCAATGAAGGCGGAAAGCTCTTCGACGAGAGCCTCCCGAAATACAAGGACCTTGCCCTGCACTACATAGACAGGCTTGCAAGGACAGGAAAGATATTCGAGATCAACACAGGTGCCATAGGCAAAGGCTACAGGGACACCCCCTATCCCTCCCCGTTCATCCTCAGGAGGCTTCTCGAGCTCAATGCCCCCATCATCCTCTCGTCCGACTCCCACAGCACAAGCACGATCAACTGCTATTTCGACCAGGCCGAGCAGATGCTCAAGGAAATCGGCTTCACCGAGCAGATGCGCCTGACCGAGAATGGCTTTGTCAGTGTGCCTCTCTGATCTAGACAATATGAAGTGACCTCCTGAGTTTTGCAAAGACGTGAGTTCGGTAGCATACTTAGGATGAATACAACTGAGCATGTTGCCTTAGCACATGCAA
>CACZJR010000049.1 GCA_902781545.1 uncultured Spirochaetales bacterium
AGGCTATCTGTTTCGCATTTGACAAGGCAACCATGAACGCAACAAGCCGTGGTGCTGACCTCGCAACAACAAACCTCAGAAACATGTACACTCATCCTGAGTTCGTCCAGCTCGCTGAGGATGTCACTGTTGACGGAAAGAAGTTCGTTGCCGGTACAATGTACGGTGAGATCGTCCAGTACTACCTTGACCAGATGGGATGCCCTGTCGTCGTCAAGGACGGTGTTGATGGATGGTATCATCCGGAAGAGGCAAAGAAGTATCTCGAGCTCGCCAAGAAGGAGCTCGGCGACAGCGTCAAGTGGCCGATCATCATTGATGATGTCTACTACTCACCAAGCGCTTCACAGGTTGCTCAGGCTAACGCCTACAAGCAGTCAATCGAGGGTGTTCTCGGTGCTGAGAACGTCACGGTCAACCTGATTGAGACAACAACATCTGCAGACTTCTATGCTTGCGGATACAGAGCTTCCAATGGAGAGGCCGGAAACTTCGATATCTTCTACGGCTCTGGTTGGGGCCCGGACTTCGGAGATCCTTGCACATACCTCGACACATTCAGAGGCAATGGCGCTGGTTACATGACAAAGGTTATCGGACTGTTCTGATAATTCAATTGAAGTTTAACCTAGAGGGTGGGACTGCTGTGATTTCACGGCAGTCCCATGCTTGTTGTATGAGTTCTTTTTGAATGAAGGCTCAAAAACATATAAATATAGTATTTTTTTGAGTCTTAATCCGAAAAGGAGAAATAAAAACGGGACTGTCAGACAGTTCCAAAAGGGATGCCATGAGAAAATACATCTGGAAAAGAATCTTCTTCTCCGTTCTCTCGCTCCTTGCGGTCACCTGGATTGTCATGCTCCTTGTCTTCTCGCTGACAGACAGAAGCGCCATATTCCAGACAGATGACGTGTGGAACAAGAGAAGCAACAATGACCGAGTTCTCTATGAGTACACCCAGTATCAGAGATACGGGTACCTTGAGTTCGTGAATTTCACCGCATTCAGCAAGGCGAAATGGGCCGGGGTATATGGAGACTCATTTGACAGCTCAAAAGAGTACACTGATGACAGGAATGTGATCCAGAAGGTCGGTGACGACTATCTGAAGAACCAGACCGTCCAGGAGTTCATCCAGTACTATGAGAGCAGGGGATACACCATCGTCAGGCTTGATCCCATCAGGTACTCCACCGGTGCCAAGCAGCTCAAGCCCGGCGGAACAGGCTATCTTCTTGCCACCAAGGAAAAGCTCATAATCGTAAGGCTCTGGGATTACATCAAGGGTTTCTTCACCTTCGAGACCAAGAGGGATGTCGATGATCCAGAGCTCACCGACAGATACATCCGCTTTGAGAAGGATCCGTACAGCGGACTCTTCGCCATTGTCGGAAGCGGAACCACACATAAGTATCTTCTGTACTTTGACGGCAAGTTCCCGTTCATCCACCAGAACTGGATCCACATGAACCTCGGTGTATCATTCACAAGATACAGAGGCCAGGAGATCTCAAGCGTCATCACGGACTCACAGGGTGATCTCAAGACCACAAGGCAGCAGTATCCAAACCAGATAGGCACTGACCAGTGGGCAGATACAGCCATTGATTTCCATACCCTCACATATAACACCGGAGAGCTGACGGAGAACGAGAAGCAGCTGTTCCCGGACAAATACACAAACGCAACATACAGGCGTGACGGACTGTCAATGATCGGCACATCATTCGTGATCGGAATCATCGCCACAATCTTCCAGTATGCATTCGGTCTTCCTCTCGGAATTCTCATGGCCCGCAAGAAGGACACCTGGATCGACAAGGTCGGAATGTGGTACATCATCTTCTTCATGAGTGTCCCGTCACTTGCATATATCTTCATTTTCGCCGCAATAGGAACAAGCCTGTTCGGACTTCCGTACAAGTTTGCCAACGCTTCGGTCAAGATTCTGGCTTACATACTCCCGACTGTCTCCCTCTCAATCCCGGCAATCGGAGGCCTGATGAAGTGGATGCGCCGCTACATGATAGACCAGATGAACAGCGACTACGTCAAGTTCGCCAGGGCAGAGGGTCTGTCAGAGCGTGAGATCTACTCCACGCATATCTCCAAGAACGCCATGATCCCAATCATCCATGGAATCCCGGGCAACATCCTTGGATGTCTGGTCGGAGCCATCATCACTGAGAGCGTCTACTCGGTCCCTGGTGTCGGAGGTCTTCTGACAAAGGCTATTGCAGGACATGACAACGGCGTCATTGTGGCATGTACGGTGTTCTACACCACACTGTCACTCATATCACTGATTCTGGGCGATGTCCTTATGGCCAAGTTCGACCCGAGAATCTCATTCGATTCAAAAGGAGGTAGATAATCATGGCAGACACAATCAAGAAAGATGCAGTCGTCAACGAAGACGAGTTATTTACCTTTGTCAGCAACGACTCAATAGAATCGGAGAAGATCATTGCTCCGAGATACTCATACTGGAGATCCGTCTTCAGGGTCTTCTTCCGCAAGAAGTCCAACTGGGTTGCAATCACCATGCTTGTGCTTCTGTTCCTTTGCAGCTTCCTCATTCCGGCTTTCTGCACATATGACCCTTATGAGAACGTCACAAACGCAACGATGTTCAACCAGAGCCCCGCACAGGCCATGAGGCAGACCGGAGGCTTCAGCTTCAAGTGGCTGCTCGGCTCAGGCCAGATCGGTAACTCGATCTTCTACGGAATCTGGGCATCGGCCAGGACATCGCTCCTGCTTGCCTCCATATGTGCGGCGATCAACATGAGCATCGGAATCATCATGGGTGCCGTCTGGGGTTATTCAAAGACGATGGACAAGACAATGATTGTCATCTACAGCATCATCGCCAATGTCCCGTATATCCTTCTGATCTCTGTCCTTGTCTATATCATCGGTTCAGGTTTCTGGAGCTTTGTCTTTGCCCTGACAATCACAGGATGGCTGAGTATCTCATACTTCTTCAGGACACAGGTCATGATCATCCGTGACCGCGAGTACTCACTTGCTTCCAGATGTCTCGGAACTCCTATTCCGCGTATCATCTCCAAGAACATAATGCCGTTCTTGACATCAGTCATCGTCACTCTGCTTGCAACAGAGCTTCCGTCATACATCTCGGTCGAGGTCTTCCTCTCGTTCATCGGAATCGGTCTTTCGGCCAAGGTTCCGTCACTGGGAAGAATGATCCAGGAAGGTCAGGTCGCATTCCGCACCTATCCGTGGGCTTTCTGGCCGCCGGTTGCCATTGCGGCATTGCTGACAATCATCCTCTATGTCCTGGGCCAGAACCTGGCAGACGCCACCGACCCAAGGACACATATGTGAGAAGGAGGCACTGAATGGAAAACAACGAAAACAAGAAAGTGCTTCTCTCACTGAAGGATGTGGAGGTCAAGTTCAACGTCAGAGGAAGAATCCTCACCGCAATCAGACGTGTCTCCCTTGATATCTATGAGAACGAGTCAATCGCCATAGTTGGTGAGTCCGGATCAGGAAAATCGGTTCTGACAAAGACATTCGCCGGAATGCTGGACTCGAACGGCTTCATCAACAACGGAAGCATAATCTTCTCGGATGACAGCCTCTCAAAGACCACCGTTCAGATTGATGCCAAGCGCCAGAAGTACCTGGACAAGATGATCAACACACTCAACGAGTATTCCGTCCTTGAGCGCGGTGCAGCCGAGTATGTGGCCATTGAGCAGAAGAAGATGGAGATCCGGCATTCACAGGGTCTTACTCCTGAGGAAGAGTCAGATTTCGCCATCAGGATCAAGAACCTTGACGATGACATCGTCGACCGCACCAACTATGTGGTAGCACTGGACCGCAGGAACGCACAGGATGCGGTTGAGATCCAGGAGATAAGCCAGAAGATCAAGGCCTGGAAGGATCAGATCAAGGCGATCAAGAGGGAAAGGACAGACCTGATCGCAAAGCGTGCTGCAGAGTACAAGGCAAACGCGGAGCGCAGGGCCGCAGATGAGAAAGTCATCGCGGATCTCGAGGCAAGAAGAGCCGAGAAGATCGCGAAAGAGGACCAGCCGGGCAATCCGTTCGGACTTACCGACAAGGTGCTTGAGAGAAACGTCCTCATCGCACGTGAGATACTTCTCTCAATCGGCCGTTATCCTCTCAGAAGCCAGGTTGTCTTCACCAGGAAGCTCAAGAAGGCCTTCAAGCTTGCCATGAGCATCGGTGAGGATCTTGACAGGTCCGCCGTCAAGAACAGGCTCTTCGAGACCTGCACCTTCAGGGTTGCCTTCAGAGGCTACGATGAGGCCACAAAGACCCTGATCGGCTATGCCATCATCGACTGCGCCAAGGTCAAGTACACCAAGGACTGGCAGCAGATCAGAGGATGCCGTATCGCCACGGTCTTCCAGGATCCTATGACCAGCCTTAACCCGGTCCTGACAATCGGAAAGCAGATCTCGACTGTCATCATCAAGCACCAGAAGTGCTCTCAGGAAGAGGCAAAGAAGAGGACCCTGGACATCATGGCCAAGGTCGGAATCCCTGAGCCTGAGAAGAGATATGATGACTATCCGTTCATGTACTCCGGTGGAATGAGACAGAGGATCGTCATTGCAATCGCGCTGTCCTGCCAGCCCAAGATCCTTATCTGTGACGAGCCGACCACAGCCCTGGACGTCACAATCCAGGCTCAGATCATCCGTCTGATCAAGGACCTCCAGCATCAGCTCGGGTACACCACGGTCTACATCACCCATGACCTGGGAGTTGTGGCCAACGTTGCCGAGAGGGTCGCAGTGCTTTACGGCGGCCAGATCGTCGAGCTCGGAACTGTCGAGGATATCTTCTATGAGCCAAAGCACCCGTACACATGGGCGCTCCTGAGCTCACTGACCCAGCTTGCCGAGAAGGGCGATGACCTCTTCAGCATCCCAGGTACACCGCCAAGCCTTTACAACAAGATCATCGGTGACGCATTCGCACCCAGAAACGCCTATGCCATGGCCATTGACCGTGTGAAGGAACCGCCGATGTTCCAGATCAACGACCACCACTGGGCAAAGACCTGGCTGCTTGATCCGAGGGCTCCTGAGGTTGAGCCGCCAAAGATCATCCAGAATCTGCATGAGAAGATGCTCAAGAGCTACGTAAACGTCGAAGGTTGAGGAGGGAAGACATGGAAGATAATAAAAGAGAAGTAGTGCTTTCCGTCCAGAACCTTGATGTTGTGTTCAAGCAGAGAAAGCATGTTTTCAAGGCCGTTGACAACGTGAGCTTTGACATCTACAAGGGAGAGACTTTCTCTCTGGTAGGTGAGTCCGGCTCGGGAAAGACCACGATCGGAAGAGCCATTGTCAGGATCAACCCCTGCAGCGCAGGAGCGATCTACTACAAGGGCAAGAAGATATCAGGTAAGCTCAAGAGAAAGGATGACCGTGAGGTCGTGCGCAAGATCCAGATGATCTTCCAGGACCCTGCGGCATCACTGAACGAGAGAGCCACCATCGAGTACATCATCTCCGAGGGACTTTACAACTTCCATCTCTACAAGGATGAGAAGGACCGTATCCAGAAGGTGGAGAACGTCATCCGCGAGGTAGGACTTCTGCCGGAGCATCTGACAAGATACCCGCATGAGTTCTCCGGAGGACAGAGACAGAGAGTCGGTCTTGCGAGATCAATTGTCATGGAGCCTGAGTTCATCATCGCTGATGAGCCTATCAGCGCCCTTGATGTCTCAATCCGCGCACAGGTCCTGAACCTTCTGAAGAAATTCCAGAAGGAGAGGGAGCTCAGCTACCTGTTCATCGCTCATGACCTGAGTATCGTCCGCTTCATATCTGACAGGATCGCGGTCATCCACAAGGGAAAGATCGTGGAGATCGCAGAGACAGAGGAGCTTTTCGCATATCCTCTGCATCCGTACACAAAGAGCCTTATCAGCGCTATTCCTGTTCCCGATCCGATCATCGAGAAGCAGAAGAAGCTCTTTGTCTATGATCCTGCCAAGTTCCACGATTACTCCGTGGACAAGCCGAGCATGGTCGATCTCGGAAACGGACATTTCATCTACGGAAATGCCCCTGAGATCGAGAACTACAAGAAGATCAGGTTCGGCAGCTGACAGTAATCAGTCATGAAGCTTACGGTAAGTGAGAAACACATAGGACTCAGAATCGCATTGACAGCGGTGGCATTCGTCATCGCTGTTGTTGCATTCACCTATGGCGTGACCCGTATAGGCCACAAGGATCCGGGCTACCATAACATCGAGGCCAAGGTGTCCGCCGACACGATCCTGATGAACAAAGCTGTCACTCTCAAATATTGGTTTGATGGTAAGTCCAATGCGATAAAGCAGGGAATAAATGCCGTGACAGAGGTATATTCGCCTGTTTTATCAGCTGCCTACAGGGAATTAGACCATCAGAATACTCATGACGGAGTTGTGAGCATTGCCACATTGAACCAGAATCAGGGCCAGGAGCTTACCGTCTCCCCGCAGCTTTATTCCGTCCTTAAGGACGCTTACAGGCGCACCTTGGAGCAGAAAGGATACAACATGTTCGCCGGAGCCCTGTATGCGGAGTGGGAGAGCATCCTGATCCTTGATGAGCCTGCGGACTTTGATCCTGCGAACAACCCGGATCAGGCAAAGCGCATCTCTGAAATCGCCTCTGTTGTGTCCGATCTGTCGAACTTCTCACTGGAGTTCTCCGATTCATCATGCTCAGTCAGGTTCGCCGTTTCAGACAAATATGTGCGGTTCTGCCTTGATCATGAGATAAATGCCCCCGTGCTGGACCTGAATCTCCTGAAGGACGCCTACATGCTTGAAATGGTCGCCTCGGGACTGGGACGTTTCAGAGACGGTTATCTTTACACTGCTGAGGGCACGGTCCTGAACATGAGGCAGTCAGGCACGCTTGGCTACGACATGTACACTTTTGAGGACGGAAAGGCCACTGTCTACGCCACTGCGGACATGGAAGGAGCTTTCAGCGGCACGATATTCACGGCGTTCGGCATGGGAAGCCACTACGGTTATGCTCTGGACGGCCATTACAGGCACCTTTACTTTGATGTACGCACAGGAGAGTTCACGGATGTCCTGTTGTCTGCGACCGTGCTCAGCAGGGACAATAATCCTGTCGAGGATGTCTATCAGACCATCATCCTGAACACACTGCATACAGAGAAGGATGTGGCCTCATACGCAGCATCTCTTGAGAAATCCGGCATGCTTGTGTCCTATGTTTTCCAAAGCACAGGAACATAATCACTTGAAATCTGCACCATTGTCTGTGTTATAATTTCCATCACAAGGAGATTGTGCCATGCCAAGAGTCATTACAATCGGAAGAGAGTTCGGAAGCGGAGGCCATGAGGTCGGCCTGAGACTTGCAAAGAAGATGGGAATCCCGTTCTATGACAAGGAGATTCTGTCACTTACCGCAAAGAACAGCCGCTTTGCTGAAAGCTATCTTGAGAAGATGGATGAGCAGAAGCCCAGTTTCCTGAACGTGGGGTCCGCAGGACTCATGTCCGGAGCAGGCGGGACATCCTCTGCACAGAGTGCCATGAACCAGTTCTACAACCTCTCAGCCAATGACCAGATTTTCCTTGAGACGTCCAAGGTCATGCAGCAGCTTGCAGAGAAAGGTCCGTGTGTCATTGTAGGCCGCTGTGCCGATTACATTCTAAGGGATCTTGATCCGGTGAACCTCTTCATCTGCGCCGATCTTCCTGACAGGATTGCCAGAAAGCTTGCCCTTGAGGAGAACAAGGACATGGACGAGCAGGCCATGGAGAAGAAGATCCGCCAGACAGACAAGACCAGGAGCAAGTACTATGAGTACTACAGCCATGAGGTCTGGGGAGCCGCGGAGAACTACCACCTCTGCATCAACACAAGCGTTGTTGGAGTTGACGGCGCAGTGGAGATCATCTACAAGTTTGTGGAGGAGTTCCGCAAGAAGAACCTGATGCCTGATTTGGCTTGAGCCTGTATCGTTTATTTTTAAACCACAAAAAAGTAGAATTCTACCTTTTTGTGGTTTTTTATTGCTCATCTGCAGACAATATGCTACTATTTAGTCGAAAAAAAAGTAGAATTCTACCTAAAAAAGGATTATTATGATTAAAAGGGACAGGTATCTTGCACAGCTGATATCAAATAAAGAGAACGGATTCCCGAAGGTTGTCACTGGAATAAGGCGTTGCGGAAAGTCTTTTTTGCTCAAAGAGATTTATCGCAGATACCTTGTTGACTCAGGGACTGATCCGGATAACATTCTGACTATTGAACTGGACACTGACGCGGGTATCAGATATAGGAATCCGCTGATTCTGGGCAAATATGTCAGAGAATACTGTGGCGGCAAGGGAAAATGTTTTGTTTTCATTGATGAGATTCAGCTTGTGAACACAATTGTTAATCCGGCATTTACTGGCGACCGGATAGTCCTGGCAAAATCAGGGGATGAGAACACAATATCCTTTGTTGAGGTCGTACTTGGACTCTCGCGAGAGAGAAACATCGACTTGTATGTCACGGGAAGCAACTCAAAAATGCTTTCTTCGGATATCGTGACCGAATTCAGAGATAAGGCAACTATAATAAACATAGGCCCGTTATCCTTTGAGGAATTCTATCTGCATGCAGGAGGCTCAAAGACAGATGCCTTCTATGATTATCTGACTTATGGCGGAATGCCTTTGGCTGTGTTGAAGGATAAAGGGGAAAAGAGGGCATATTTGAAGAACCTTTTCAACACCACATATATCGCCGATATCCTTGAGCATAACAGGATTCAGAAAAGCGAGGCCCTAGAGGAGTTATGCAACATCCTGAGCACATGTACAGGAGAACTGATAAACTCACAAAAACTTGCAGATACATACAACAGTGTGTCACACCTTGGAATAGATAAGGATACCGTTACGAAGTATATCAGCTTCTTCATGGATGCATTCATCATCCGTGAAGCCAGAAGATATGATGTAAAAGGCAGAAGGGAGATAGGAGCATTACGGAAGTATTATTTTGCTGATACTGGATTAAGAAATGCAAGATTGGATTTCAGTTTCACTGATGAAGGGCATTTGCTTGAGACCGTAGTCTTCAATGAGCTGATATACAACGGGTATAGTGTAAGCGTCGGTACTTATGACAAAGTTGAGAAAGACGGATCAGGCAAGAGTACAAAAAAGAACTATGAGATAGATTTCCTTGCAAGAAGAGACAGCAGGGTATTTTATGTGCAGACTTCCTCGGATTTGTCAAAAGAAGATACAAGGAAAAGAGAGCTTAAGCCTTTCCTGGCCTTGAACGATCAGATTCAGAAAGTTTTAGTTATAAACAAACCTTTGGATGAAAGCCTTGATGAGAATGGGTTCATCATCATTGGTATAACAGATTTCTTATTGAGGTTCATTAAGTAGATGGAAAGACTGGACAAGATACTCAGTGAGGCAGGGGTGTGCTCCCGTAAGGACTGCGCAAGACTTGCAAGGCGTGGCCTGATCACGGTCAATGGCCTGGAAGTGAGAGATCCTGCAGATAAAGTCGATGAAAATGCTGTAATTGAGGTTGACGGGGAGCCTGTTGCCCGCCGCAGAGAGGTCGTGTGCATCATGAACAAGAGCGCAGGCTTTGTGACATCGACCGAGGATGACCGCAGCCGCACCGTCATGGAGCTTCTTCCTGATGAGATGCTCCGTCAGAAGGTTGTTCCCGCAGGCAGGCTGGACAAGGACACGGAGGGGCTTCTTGTATTCACAAACAACGGAGACCTTCTGCACCGTCTGATCTCGCCGAAATCTGAAATCCCAAAGACCTATTATGTCGAACACGAAGGCAGAATCACAGACGAGGCAGTCAGAAAGGCAGAGCAGGGTGTTGTTCTCAAGGACGGCACAACCTGTAAGAGTGCCAGAATTGAATGCCTGGGAGAGGGTAAGAGCACCATCACAATCACAGAGGGCATGTACCACCAGGTCAAGCGTATGTTTGCCGCCCTTGGCTGCCATGTCACTTATCTCAGGCGCATCCAGATCGGAAAGCTCCCTCTTGGAGACCTTGAGCCCTCAAAGGTAAGGGAACTTAACCAGGAAGAGATCACCTCTCTGTTTAATACGTTATGATTCCTGAACGGCCAGGACTTCCCAGTGGCCTGTTTTGTCTGGGCCGACACGCTTGATGAGATTTAGGCTTTCCAGCTTCCTTAGATTCACACGCACTGTCTCACGCGTTTTTCCGATTTTCAGTGCAATGTTTTCGTAAGTAAGGCCAGGGTTTTCTTTAAGAAGTGATAGAATCAATCCGCAGGTTTTGTTTACAGGCAGATTTTCATCATTTACAGGCAGATTTTCATCATTTACAGGCAGATTTTTCAAATGAGATTCCGCGTTGATGTGGAGGTACCTGTTCTTCAGAGGGTTATTCTTTCCGTACAGAAGGTTCTCAAAGAATTTCTCAAGATACTCGGTATTAAGGGAGACACCTTTTTTGACATTTGAGTAATTTGCCCTCACAAGTGCATTCCTGAAATACCAGGAATTCTCGAAGAAAGCATCGTTTGAGACTTCAAAACCGATTGAACTGAGGTATTTGATGGCAAAAACCGCAGTTGTTCTTGTATTACCTTCCATGAACGGGTGAACCTGCCAGATATTTGAAATGAATCTTGAGAAGTGTTTTACCAAAGTTGATGGTTCAAGTCCGACATAATTGAAGGCCCTTTCCATGCTGAAGTCATACTCCAGAGTCTTCAGAATCATTTCCGCATTTGCGTAATAAACTGTATCCCCGTCAAGGACCCATTCCCTCTTTGTAATGTTGCGGGTTCTGATTGTACCTGCATGTTTGAAAATACCGTTGAAGATCTGCCCGTGGAGACCTATGAATTCCATGACGGAAAAGGTGAAGGCCTTTGCGGCAAGGATGTTCCGGATATTGATTGAGACCTTGTCTGCTTCTTCTGAGGATTCGTTCCCGGTTCTGCCTTGTTTGCTGTCGTAATATGAATTGATTAGGGTGCGGACTTCATCAATTGACAGTTCTCCCTCGATATTACGCTTTGCTGCATCAACCAGAACATCTGAAGCTTTTAGGCCGTCAACAGCCTGAAGGCCTATTGCTGTCTGCCACGCGATGCAGTTCCGGCCTTTTTCGGGTTCTCCCTGAGTGATGTATTGCTCGAAATCAAGTTGATACTGCTTTTCCATCACAATAATTATAGCACGATGAATCCGGGAATGTCAGTTTTACAGGTTTGAATATAAAAAACTGGTCCGAAGACCAGTCTTTTGGAGCCAAGCGGAATCGGACCGCCGCTTGTGCCATGCGAAAGCACCGTTCTACCACTGAACCATGGCCCCAGTGGCTCTCATTATAGTCATAACGGGAGCCTTTGTTAAGATATTATTTGATCAGTTCATGAACGGTCCGCTCTGTGCCGGTGGCATATCCTGCGGCATTCCCTGCTGGCCTCCCTGAGGCATGTCAAACTCTCCGTTCTCCATGCTGCCCTGGAAAAGCGTCTGGAATTCAGCGAAATCCACATAGTTTCCGAGAAGATACAGCATTGCCTGTATGGCCTCTTCGGAATCAAGGTCTCCTGTGATTGCCACATCCCCGGGAAGCTCTGTGTCTGCGGAGTTCTGCACCAGCATCTGGAGGATCATTCCGATATCCGCCCTTGTTCCGAAACCGCCGCCCATGTCACCGTTCCTTTCCCCGCGGAAGTCCCCGTTAGGCATGTTTCCGCCCTGGAAGCCTGCAGGCATGTCGGCCGGAGCCTGTCCGCCGCCAAAGGCTTTGTTTCCGAATCCCATGTTGCCTCCAACGTTCATTCCGATATAACCCTCGGAGACTGTGTTTGCCGTCATTTCCATGCTGACAACATTTTCCTTGGTCTTGAACTCGGCACCCTGGTCCACAAGGCCCATGAATGAGTCCTTGAAGCCTCCCAGCGCAATGGTGTAGGTCTGGCCGCCTGTGAAGGCAGGAGATCCGAACACAATGGAGGTGAGGGTACTGACATCATACGGGACAATGAAGCCTGTCACGACGTTGCCGTCTGAATCAAGAACCGCAATCTGGTCACCGGCATAGAAGGTCTTGTCTCCGTATGCGATGGAGTAGCCGGTTGTGCCATCTGCCTTAGGCATGTTGTTGCCGTTTCCGGCTCCGACATATGTTCCGCCGGTGTACTTGAAGTTGGCGTCGTTGTCGCAGTCAAAAGCCTGCTCGCGGGAACTGGACATGCAAACCACTGTTCCGCCGTTGATCTCGATGGTCCCGTTTGAGTCAATCGAGTCATTTTCTGAGGCAAATGCAAAGACATAGCCTCCGTTTATGATCACCGCATTGCCTGCGTTGAGACTGTCATCGGTCGACCATACATAGACGCTTCCGCCGTTGATGACAAGATCATGTTTCGCCTCGATTCCCTCTGGGCTGAGGGATTCCTCGTCAGAGATCTCATACGGGGTACCTGAGGTGAGGACTATGATCTGGCCTCCGTTGATGCGGACATCAGGTATCGGGTCGTCTGAAGTATCCTCTGTGGTGGCATCCTCTGACTGTTTCCAGCCTGCGGTGATTGCCTTGCTGACAGACTCTATGTACAGCTGACCGCCGTTGATTTCGACAAAACCTGATCCGCCGCCCTGGGCCTCGACTCCGTTGACCTTGATTCCCTTGGACTCCGTGGCATGAACGTTGCCGTCGGCGTAGATTGTCAGATAGCCGTCGTTCATGACAAAGAACTTGTCGGCGCTGACCATGTTGCCCTCGGCATTCTCGTCACCGATTATCACGATGTTTCCGCCGTTGACCGTGACGCCTCCGTCGGCCTTGATTCCGTGTTTCTTATAGACAAGGATATCAAGCATCGCATCCTTGGTTCCCTCGAACACGATGTCCCCTGATGAGGTGATCACGCCTTTCTTGGTGTTCTCGGCGCTGTCTGAGATTGTGTTGTAGGTTCCGTCCTCAATGAGGAAGGTGGCTGTCGTTGTGCTCTTGAGCTGTATGGCCGGAAGTGTGTTTCCGTAGATGTTGGCCTCATTAAGGACAAGTGTGTAAGGTGCGTTGTCGCTTTTCACTATTAGAGTTCCGTTGAGGGTTCCGGTCAGGGTCATGGAGACCGGCTCGGTGCCGTCATAGGTTACCTCAAGGTTGCCGTCCGCATTGAGTGCGGCAATGACAAGGTCTGAAGTGCTTTTCCCGGAAGTCAGGTCAATGACTATTCTATCATCATGAGTGACCTCAGTGATTGACTGCGCCATCAGGGACGCGGTCAGGACCATCGCAAGGACTGCGAATGCCAATAATCTCTTCATTTTCTGCTCCTTGACCCGTAGCATCTCAAATATCCGAGAGGACTTCAATTGAAAACATGCTCAACTACATAATTCTTCAAATAGATGCTACAATCAAGATGGGAGAGAATCCCAGGAGGAGAGATGAGTACTCACATCAACGCCAATATGGGGGACATAGCACCCAGAGTGCTTCTTCCGGGTGACCCGCTCAGGGCAAAGTTCATTGCGGAGCATTTTCTTGAGAACGCCAGATGCTACAGCTCTGTGCGCAACATGCTGGGGTTCACCGGCACATACAAAGGCAAAGAGGTCAGTGTTCAGGGTACAGGCATGGGCGGACCGTCACACAGCATCTATGTCAACGAGCTCATCCGCTTCTACGGGGCAAAGCGCCTCATCAGGACCGGAACCTGCGGGTCAATGGACCCGACGCTCAGGATCAAGGACATGGTGATTGTCCAGGCAGCCGCAGCAGACTGCGGGATGAACCAGATACGCTTCGGGATAAAGGGTCTTGTGTACCCGCCTGTGGCTGACTTTGAGCTACTCAGGGATGCAGTTGATGCTGCTAAGAGGCTTGGCTATCCTGCACGGGTTGCCACCACGTATTCCGGCGACCTGTTCTATGATGACAATGCGGAGGAGAAGGAGAAGCTTCTTCAGAACTACGGGGTGCCTTGTGTTGAGATGGAGTGTGCGGAGCTTTTCACTGTTGCCGCACGCCTTGGCGCCCAGGCTCTTGGAATTCTCACTGTCAGTGACATGATATTCGAGGAGAGCCACTGCTCGGCAAAAGAGCGTGAGCAGTCATTCACACGCATGATGGAGGTTGCCCTTGAGGCAATCTGATGTGGTATAGGAGTTAAAATGAAGGTATGGGTCGTAGGTGCATCCAACGTTGACATAATCGCAAGAAGCAATGCACCCGTGATAGCTGCGGACTCCAATGTCGGAACCGTGGAGAAGGCTCCGGGCGGTGTTGGACGTAATATCGCATTTGCGCTCAATGCATTGGGCTTTGAAGTCTCAATGCTCACGGCAATCGCAGATGACGAGTACGGGCGCATGATCGCAGAAGGGATGGAGAAGGCAGGCATTAGGCTCTGCATTGCCCCGTTCAGCGGAAAGCAATACAGGACCGGAGTCTACTGCTGCATAATGGACGGAGACGGAAGCCTTGTGTGCGCAGTCAATGACATGATGATAAACGAGAAGATCAGTCCCGAACTGATAGCAGAGCATAAAGATGACTTGGAATCCTGTGATTATGTTGTTTTTGATGCGAACCTTGCTCCGGAGACCATCAAAGCCATAGCATCGACAGACACAAGGCTTGTCGCAGACTGTGTCTCAAGCATCAAGGCCCCGAAGCTCAATGATGTGCTGGAGCGCCTTTATCTTCTGAAGGCCAACTTCATTGAGGCCTGCACACTTGCCGGGACTGAGGGGCTTGAGCCTGACGAGGAAGGCCTTCAGACTGTTATGGAGGCACTGGTTGCAAAGGGTCTGAGAAGGGCGATAATATCACTTGGAAGAAAAGGTGCCTTCTGTTACGAGGTGTCCGGAACCGGGACAAGGGGAGTTGACGCACCGGTGCTTGAGAACCTGAATGTGGTATCAACAAACGGATGCGGTGATGTCCTTCTCTCAGGTTTTCTGAGGGCCATGGCAGAAGGTTTCCCGATAGAGGATGCCCTTTATTACGGACAGGCCGCATCAGGTATAAATTCCGAGAGCATGGAGGCTGTGAGCCCGGCTCTTAACTTTGAGAATGTTAAGAAGAAAGTAGAGGAAAGCTATGAACAGATATCTTGATCTCACCGATGAGGTGAAAGACGCCTTGAAGACAGGAAAACCAGTTGTTGCACTTGAGAGCACAATCATCAGCCACGGCATGCCGTATCCAAAGAATGTCCAGACCGCTGTTGCGGTTGAGGAAGTGATTCGCAAGAACGGTGCCGTGCCTGCCACAATCGCAATCATCGGAGGCCGCCTGAAGGTGGGTCTTACTCCAGAGCAGCTTGAGTACTTCGGCAAGAAGGGAACCGCCATCATAAAGGCCAGCCGCAGGGATATCCCCATGATCGTGGCCAGGAAAGAGGACGGTGCAACCACTGTCGCAGCGACAATGATGATAACCGCCATGGCTGGAATTCAGGTCTTTGCAACTGGCGGAATCGGCGGGGTGCACCGTGGTGCGGAGACCACAATGGACATCTCCGCGGACCTAGACGAGTTCACAAAGACCCCTGTGATGGTTATCTGCGCAGGAGCAAAGGCGATCCTGGATCTGAACCTGACCATGGAGTATCTGGAGACAAAGGGCATTCCCGTGTTCTGCTATCAGACAGATGAGCTTCCGGCCTTCTATACCCGTCACAGCGGCATAAAGGCACCTTTCAGGGCAGACAGCCCTGAGGAGCTTGCCTCAATCTGGAACGCTAAGAACGAGCTTGGAATTCAGGGAGGCTTTATCGTGGCCAACCCTATCCCTCAGGAGTACAGCATGGATCCGAAGCGTATCAACGCCGCCATTGACCAGGCAATAGATGAGATGAACAAGCTCGGAATCCATGGAAAGGAGACCACACCATACCTCCTGGACAAAGTCCAGAAGCTTACCGGAGGTGACAGCCTTGAGTCTAATATCCGCCTT
>CACZJR010000050.1 GCA_902781545.1 uncultured Spirochaetales bacterium
GCTGCAGGAGATCTCCTTGTGCTCCATCAGATAGAAGGCTATTGCCTGCCTGAGGTCCTCTTCTCCGGTAAACGGTCCGCTTTGCTCAAGTATGTGCCTGTTGCGGGCACTCAAGGTCTCCCTGTAAAGCTGCCTGAGCGTGCTGAACGGGAAGAGAGAGCTGTCCACAAGATTCGATGACAGGTCGGTGAAGTCCTCCCTGACCTGGGGCTTCTCTTCGGCTGCTGTCCTGTTTTCCTGCACGGGCATCTGCGGAATCAGTGACTCGAACTCCGCCACATAGAAGCCGCTTTTCTCCCTGGCTGTAACATAGCCTTCTGACAGAAGCAGGTTGTATGCGCCTATGACAGTGTTGATGCTCATCCCCGATTCCTCAGCTTCCTTTCTGAGTGAGGGCAGCTTTGTCCCCGCTGCAAGACGGCCGGATCTGATATCAGAGGCGATGCGTAAGTATAGTTTCTCTGTGAGTGTCTCCCTCATGGGTTTCATTCTATCAAATCTGTACCCATAAAAATAGTGTATTCTGTTACTTTTTATGATTACAGATTGTCGCTACATTTTGAGTCATGAAAAGAATTGTGACAATCCAGGACATCTCATGCGTCGGAAAATGCTCGCTCACAGTGGCTCTTCCGATCATCTCGGCAATGGGCGTTGAGACCGCGATCATCCCTACCGCGGTCCTCTCAACTCACACCATGTTCAAGGGCTTTACATTCAGGGACCTGACATCTGACATTGATCCCATCATGGACCACTGGAAGAAAGAGGGCTTTAAGTTCGATGCCATCTACACCGGATACCTCGGGTCCTTTGAGCAGCTGAATCTCATGCACAAGCTCATCGGAACCTTCCGCGGCAAGGACACCAAGGTCATTGTGGATCCGTGCATGGCGGACAACGGAAAGCTTTATCCCGGCTTCACCGAGGAGTTCGCACGTGCAATGGCAGGCCTTTGCGCCGATGCAGACATCATTGTCCCGAATCTCACTGAGGCAAGCTACATGCTGGGCATCCCATATGTGGGAAGCGGTTATGACGAGGCCTACATCGTGGACCTTCTGAAGAAGCTCGCAGGCCTTGGCGCGAAGCAGGTCGTGCTGAAGGGAATTGAGTTCAAGGCAGACCAGAAGAGCCTTGCCGGAGTGAGAGGCAAGATCGGCATTGCATCCTATAACGCCCAGACAGGAAGGATCTCATGGTACTTCCACCGCAAGATGAAGGTCAGCTTCCACGGAACAGGCGACATCTTCGCAAGCGTCCTCACCGGTGCTCTTGTCAGAGGTCTGAGCCTTGAGAAATCCTATGCCCTTGCCGGAGACTTTGTGGTTGAGTCCATCAAGAAGACAATCTCACATGAGGATTACAACACCTATGGCGTTGACTTCGAGAGCGCGTTCCCGATGCTCCTCAGGCGCCTGTCCAGAGAGACGGTTTCAAGCAGGTAAAACTGATTTCTGACTCAAATGTAGATAGCGTCTTCCGGGCGGAAGACAACCTTGGGGACATCTCCTAGAATCTTGGAGATGTCCTTTGTTTTATGGCCCATAATCCTCAGAAGGTCCGAAGAATTGAAGCTTGTCACAGCTTTCAGGATAACATTTCCGTTTGTACTGACCACATCAATGACATCACCCTCGTTGAAGACTCCCGTCACATTCGTGATTCCTGAGGGCAGAAGTGACTTGTGCCCGACGGTCAGTGCATTCTCTGCTCCGCTGTCAACTGTGACAGAGCCTGACGATGATGTGTTCAGTATCCAGCGCTGCCTCTGGGCAAGGCGCTTCTCAGGCAGGATGTAGGTTCCGATCTCCTCTCCTGAGATTGCCCTGACCAGGCTGTCCTTCTCATAGCCTGAGATTATCAAAGTGCCGCATCCGCCTTTCTGGGCTATCTGCGCGGCAAGGAGCTTGGTCCTCATCCCGCCTGTGGAGAAGGTGCTTCCGGCGCCCTTGGCGTAGCCGAAGATCTCATCGGTGATCTCATCTATCTCCGTAAGCCTGACCGCAGAGGGATCGGTCTTGGGGTTTCCGGTGTACACTCCGTCAATGTCCGTGAGTAGGACCAGGAGGTCGGCATCGATCTTAGATGCCACATAGGCGCTCATCCTGTCGTTGTCACCGAACACGTTGTTGATCTCGGATGTGGAGACCACGTCGTTCTCGTTGAACACGGGGACGACCCCGAGCTGGAGCAGCGTGGAGACTGCGGCCCTCATGTTGTTGTAGCCGGTGCGGTTGTTCAGGACGTTGCGGGTAATCAGGACCTGGCCGCAGAGCATGTTGTGCTTGGCAAAGGCGTGCTGATAGGCCGTCATGAGCAGGGGGTTTCCTATTGCCGCGCATGCCTGTCTGAGAGGGATGTGCTTGACCGGGTTGTCATGCCTGAGTGCCTTGGCGCCCATTCCGATTGCTCCGGATGAGACCAGGATCACGTTGTAGCCCTGGGTCCTGAGTCTTGCCACCTGATCTGCTATGTCCCGGATCCTGTCGTTGTCAATTCCGGTCTTTGAGGAGAGCAGGTTGGTTCCGACCTTCACCACAATGGTCTTGATGTTTGAAAGCGTCCTCATCAGATCAGCTCCCTGTGATGGAAGGGCTTTCCGTCCTTGCCTGAGTACTCGGCAACGGTCTCTCCGTTTCCGGTGAGAATCCATCTTGTGGTCATCAGGCCATCAAGTCCCACAGGCCCTCTGGCATGGAGCTTGGATGTTGAGATTCCCACCTCGGCTCCCAGGCCGAACCTGAAGCCGTCCGCGAACCTTGTGGAGCAGTTGACAAAGACATCAGCGCTGTCCACGTTGGCGATGAAGTAGTCGGAAGCCTTCTTGTTTTCTGTGATTATCGCATCCGTATGGTGTGAGCCGTGGCCCTGGATGTGGCTTGCTGCCTCCTCGATGGAGGAGACGACCTTGACTGCACATTCAAGAGACAGGAATTCTGTATGAAAATCCGTTTCTGATGCAGGAACAGAGCCGGGCATCAGGGGCAGTGCGATGCTGTCCGCATGGATTTTCACGCCTTTCTCTGTCAGTGCCTTGTTCAGGCGCGGCAGGAATTGCTGCGCAATGTCCTTGTGAATGAGGAAGGTCTCAGTTGCATTGCAGGCCGCAGGGTAGTTGATCTTGGCATCTACGCAGACGGGAACAGCCATGTCCAGATCCGCGTCCTTGTCCACATAGGTTGAGCAGATTCCGTCTGCATGTCCTATGACAGGGATCCTGGTGTTGTCCATGACATGTCTGACAAAGGCATTCGAGCCCCTTGGAATCAGGAGGTCAACATAGCCTTCTGCCTTGAGAAGGACATCCACGTCCTCATGGCTCTCGATTCCCATTATCCAGGAGCTTCCGAAGGAGAAGTCCCTTGTGGCGTCCTTTATCACCTCAATGAGTTTCCTGTTTGTAAGCCTTGCTTCCTTTCCGCCCTTGAGAATCACTCCGTTACCGGATCTCAGGGCAAGACCCGCGATCTGCACAAGAGCATCAGGACGTGCCTCGAAGATCATGCCTATGACTCCGATGGGAAAGGTCCTCTTCTCAAGGATGAAGCCCGGGTCCAGCTCACGCTTCTCCCTGGCGATCCCGATCGGGTCTTTCAGGGCGGCAAGCTCACAGAGGCCTGCTGTCACAGCCTTGAGCTTGTCATCTGAGAACAGGAGCCTGTGAAGGATTGAGTCGGGGATTCCAGCCTTCTTGGCATCTTCGATGTCAAGGCTGTTCTGGGCCTGTATCTCATCTTTCCTGAAGATGAGCGCATCAGCTATGCTCTTAAGCGCATCCTGTCTTTCCTTGTTGGATGAGGAGGCAAGAACAGTGGCCGATTTTCTGATAAAACCGAACGATTCAAAAAGTTTATCCATGATTCAGGCCTTTTTCTCCAGTTCCTCGGATTTTCTTGCCGCGGCCGTCACAGCGTTGATCAAAGCGGCTCCGAAACCGCCTTCAGTAAGAGCTGCGACACCTTCGATGGTGGTTCCCTTTGCTGAGCAGACCATTGCCTCCAGCTCCACTGCGTTCTTGCCTGTCTCCTTCTGGAGGTTGGCCGCGCTGAGCATTGTGTCTGCCACGATCGACAGTGCCTTGGGATAGGGGATCCCCTGTCTGACTCCTCCCATGGCCATCTGGTGCATCATCTCGAACATGTATGCTATTCCGCTTCCGGAGATTCCGATGAATGCTGAGAAAAGGCTCTCCTCAAGCTCGAACGCGGTTCCGACGCTGAGCGCTATGTCCATAGCCATCTTCCTCTCATCGGAGGAAAGAGCCGGGGAGTAGGCTACCGCTGTGACTGCATGACCTATCTTGGCTGCGATGTTGGGCATGAAGCGCACGACCTTTTCCGAAGTAAGGTTCTTTGTCAGTTTCTCAAGTGTCACACCTGCCGCTATGGAGATGAAGAATCCGGGCTTGAGCGCTGAAAGCTGGTCATAGATCTGCGGCAGGACCTGCGGCTTGACTGCAATCACCACCACATCAGAACCCCTGGCCTGGTCCATTGAGTCCAGGACAGTGACATTGGCCTTTGCGCCTGCGATCTTATCCGCGCACGGCCTGCAGCTGTCGTAGATGCACAGTGAGATGTCCTTGCGTTTTGAGAGCGCCTCAGCAAAGGCGCCTCCCATGTTTCCGGCTCCTATTACGGATATCCTTGCCATGAGTCCTCCCCGATGCGGTTGCACCTATAAAGAAACATGCAACACTGGATTGCATGTTTCTCAATGGAATCTTATCACAAGAGCATAAATAATGACAATTCTTGTATATTTATTATTTTCTTATCAGAAGCCCTGGGCACACATGGCATCGGCCACCTTCTTGAAGCCCGCGATGTTGGCGCCCTTGATGTAGTCAATGCTTCCGTCGCTCTGCTTTCCCTCGCGCACGCAGGCATCGTGTATGTCCTTCATGATCTGGTGCAGGCGCTGGTCGACCTCCTCGGCTGACCATGAGAGGTGCTCGGAGTTCTGGCTCATCTCTAGGCCTGAAACCGCGACTCCGCCGGCGTTGGCCGCCTTTGACGGTGCGAACGGGACCTTGGCGTCCTTGAAGACCTGCACTGCCTCTGCGGTGCATCCCATGTTGGATGTCTCGATGATGTACTTGACTCCGTTCTTGACCAGGGCCTCGGCGTCCTCCTTGCGCATCTCGTTCTGGTATGCGCACGGCATTGCGATGTCAACCGGCACGTTCCACGGTCTCTCTCCCGGGAAGAACTTGGCGCCGAATGTGCGGGCATAGCCTGCCAGGTCTCCGCTGTTCATGGCACGCATCATCAGCATGTAGTTCCATTTCTCCTCTGTGTTCACGCCGGCCTCGTCAAGGACATAGCCCTTTGATCCGGAGATGGTGATGACCTTTGCCCCGAGCTGTGTGGCCTTGATGGCGGCTCCCCACGCGACGTTGCCGTAACCGGAGATCGCCACTGTCTTTCCCTTGACCGTGTCGCCGAAGTCCTTGAGAAGCTCCTCGGCGTAGTAGAGTGCTCCGAATCCTGTTGCCTCAGGTCTGATCTTTGATCCGCCCCAGCTGATGCCTTTGCCTGTCAGAACTCCGGTGTTCTCGTTGCGGATCTTGCGGTACTGGCCGTAGAGGAATCCGATCTCTCTTCCGCCGACTCCGACATCTCCGGCAGGAACGTCCGTGTCCGGTCCGATGTGCCTGTAGAGCTCCGTCATGAAGGCCTTGCAGAAACGTCTGATCTCATCATCTGACTTTCCCTTGGGGGAGAAGTCAGAGCCGCCTTTCCCGCCGCCCATGGGAAGTGTTGTGAGCGAGTTCTTGAATGTCTGCTCAAAGCCTAGGAACTTGAGTGTTCCGAGTGATACGTTGGAATGGAACCTCAGGCCTCCCTTGTAGGGCCCGATTGCGCTGTTGAACTGCACGCGCCAGCCGCGGTTGACCTGGATCTCGTGGTTGTCATCCTCCCATTCGACCCTGAACTGTACGATTCTCTCCGGCTCGACGATCCTGTCCAGTATCTTGTTCTTCAGATACATGGGGTTGGAGTTTACTGTGTCAATGATGGAAGCGACAATCTCGCTTGCTGCCTGGATGAACTCCGGCTCTCCCGGATTCCTTTTCTCCAGCTGCTTCATGAAGGTGTTGTAATCGTACATCTTTTTCCTCTCCAAGCACTTGCGTTTTCCAGTAAAATTTTTTGGAAAAACGCATGTAAGTCATTTCATTCATTCAGAACGATTTATGCGCCCTGGCCTGAATTTTTTCTATGGTATTATCACTTTTTCCGATGTTTGTGCAATAGGGTTCCGCAGTTATGAGGGGTGCAAATTTATGTATTTCTCAGTCGTTTTGTCTCCAAATCATGGACAATGATGAATAATTACTCATGGGACTGTATATTCATTGCCCTGCTAATTTCTTGGAACAGAAAATGTTGATGTTGATTCTGTTTGCATTTTGTGAACATAGTGTCCTTGAAATGCGTACAGAATTTCCGCCGAAAAAAATATATTTTTTTTTGATTTGTTGTATATTATCAATATGGACTTAAGCATCAGGCCTGCGGATCTCACCAATACAATCTTTGACTTCCTCGATGACGGTGCAACAACGCTTGTCTTTCCGACGGAGAACACTGCAAGGCATTACCTTTCTGCATATGTGAGGTCCAGGAGAAGGAGCGTCCTTGCTGACAGGGCAATGGCTTTCGATACCTTCAGGGCATTCTTCCTGCCCCGCCATGACGATCTCAGGCCTTCCAACAAGTATTACAGGCTTGCCTTTGTGACAAACTTCCTGGATACGCAGAAGACATCCTTGAGATATCTCTATAAGGACAGCCTCTATGATTACAGGCTGCGCTTTGTGCAGTTCCTGACAAAGATTCTGCCGGACCTGTGGGAGACCGAGAGAAGCGTCATAGAGAGCAACTCCATCAGGAGGGACATTGCCGTACTGAAATCAGCCTATTCGGCGTTCCTTCAGGGCAACGGCCTCTTTGAGCCGGGGTGGGAGAGATGCAGCCTGGAGAATAATCCCCAACTGAGCGGCAGATATGTACTTGTCGGGTCTGATTCAGATATCCAGATGCAGATGCTCCTGAAGGATCTGGGCCCCTCTCCGAACATCGATACCTTGAACAAAAAAGAGCCTGGAGAGGCCAGATACCTGAAGTTTCTCACAGAGGAAGCGGAGATTGAGTCATTATTTCAGAAGCTCGAGGAATTGAAGCAGTCTGGTGTCCCCATGCAGGACATCCTGATTTCCACACCGCAGATGGATGCCCTCAGGCCGCGTCTCGAGAGAAAGGGAAGGGAGTACAACATACCGCTTTCGTTCATGCGGAGCCTCCTGCTCGCGGACACTGTCCCCGGCAGATACCTGTTTGCCGTGCGCAGGTGCATAAGTGAGAACCTCTCCTTCAGGTCCATGGAGAACCTGCTTCTGAACACGTCCCTTCCTTTCTGTGACATGGAGGCGAACAGGCTGATCGTCAGGACCATGACAGATTCCAACATCCAGGGCGGAAACCTGGAGTTCTCAGATGACAGCCTTTTCAGGGAGCTGCGCAGGCTTGCCCAGGGCAGTGAGGATCCTGTCCGCTCCAGGGCCTTCGAGCTGTACAGGAACATGAAGAGCGCAATCACCGCCATCAGGCGTGCCCACGACGGCGACGAGCTTATAAAGGACATACACGGTCTCACCACGCTCCTGTTCGGCAACGACGAGTTCAGCTCTTCTGATCCGTCGGACCGGGATGTCTACTCGTTCATGTTCTCGGAGCTGGCGCAGATCACAAAGGCGGTCAGGCAGACAGGCCTTGCGATCAGGGATCTCTTCTCCGTGTTCATGGGAGAGGTGGAGAACCTCTCATATGTCGAGCAAGACAAGAGGACCGGAATCAAGGTCTACACCTACGGTCAGGACGCGCTGATCAATGTGCCATGGCACTTTGTTGTGGGTATCAATGACGGCAACTCCCTTGTCCAGAAGAAATGCCTGGCCTTCCTTGAGGACCATGAGGTGCGCGTCCGTGAGAGCTATGATGTGACGGACAGCATGATCCTATGCTACACATCATCAGGAGACAACGTCTGGATATCCGGATCCGAGGTCTCATACTCCGGAGCCCAGAGCACACCCACGTTCTTCATCCTGAACAATGCTGTGGAGGAGATGAGAAGCCCTTCATTCAGATTCTATTTCGAGAAAGCTGACGCGAGCAGCCTTGAGACAGCGGAGAAGACCTTCATGGGGGACCGCGGTCCTGATTATGCGGTTGACGGTGGTGGTCCCGTGATTGACCTGTCAGGAGTCAGTCTCTCATACACATCAATAAGCAACTATGCCAGATGTCCGTACAGGACATATCTGCAGTCAGACCAGACAAAAGACGTCCCGGATGATTTTGAGCCGTCAAAGCAGGATGACAAGAAGATCGGATCCTTCCTCCATGAGGTGGTGCAGGCCTTCATGGCACTGCATTTCGGCCAGGTCCTGTCTCAGGAGCATCTTGAGCAATATTACGCCGAGCTTGAGGACCAGATGGACAAGGCCCTTGAGAAGAGCAGGGATTTTGATGATCTGACAAAGCTGTGCATCAAGGGCAAGTACATGAAGGCTCTGAGATCCATACTGGACATCATGCTCAAGCCAAGCAGGAAGACTGGGGCCATCGGACCGTTCATGCCTCTGAAAAACGAGTATCTTCTGGACAGTGACAGCTCATTCACCGGCCGTGTCGACACCATCATCCAGGACACCTCAGGGAACATCTTCCTCCTTGACTACAAGAAGGGAGGCGGGGACGCCACCTACCAGCTGGTGCTGTACAAGAGGCTTTATGACAAGAGACCTCCTTACGGGGACAGTGTGAGAGCCTGTTATTTCTACTCAATGCGTGACTCACAGTTCAAGGGGATCCAGGATGCGAAATGGAAGGCGCAGGAGGAGAAGCTTGACCATGATATTGAGAGCCTCAGGACCGGTTACTCTGCCGGTGACTGGAAGGCCACTCCGAGCAAGGACTCCTGTGAGCGGTGCGAGGAGAGATCGATCTGCCGGAGGAGGTTCAATCTGCAATGACTTTTGAACAGATAATGGAGAACGAGAGGTTCTTCCCGAACCCGGAGCAGAGACAGGTCATTGAGTCCACAAGGAACACCGTTGTGTCGGCAGGCGCAGGTGCAGGTAAGACTGCTGTTCTCTCATGGCGTTTTCTGCGTCTTGTGATGGAGAAGCACGTCAAGCCTGAGGAGATACTCACCCTTACATTCACGAAGAAGGCCGCAAGCGAGATGCGGGAGCGCATATACTCCCGTCTGATGAAGGCAAAGGACAGCCTTCCGGAGGACACCCTGAAGAGCTTCGGAAGAGCCACGATATCAACCTTGGACAGCTTCTTCGCGCAGATTGTCAGAAGCGACAGCATCTCATACTCACTGCCGCGTGACATAAGCGTCATGACGGAAGACGAGCTTGAGGACCTGAGCGAGCGCCTTGCAGTACGGTTTCTCGCGTCTCCGGACTGCGCAGATGAGGTCAGCGCCATTGCATCACTTCTCATGCCATCAGAAATAATGGAGAAATTCTTCACTGATGCTGCAAATAACATAACTATTACCGGAGAATATGACGCTGTTGGTATATCCGAGAGATTTCATAAGGAAATCTGCAGGGTATATGAGCAAAGGCGTCAGATCCTTGGAACTGCCCTTGATATGCTTGGGAAACTGAATCTCAAGGGTAAGTTCAGGGAGCAGTATGACCGTATGTGCTCCCTGTTCGAGACCGAGAGTTTCACTGAATCTGATTATTTCAGTCTCTCAGGAGTATCGGACGAGGAGGTCAAGGAGATAGTCTATGATCTGGTGCCCGTTGCCGGCAAAGACTCCGGGTACAGCGTGCTTCAGGATCTGGCGAAGTCTCCTGTATGTGTCAGCAGGCTTCAGACGGCGATCGAGATATTCGCCGGGATGCTCAACTCCGAGAAGCGGAGGCAGGGCAAGCTGACGTTCAATGATGTCGTTGGGATAGCGCTGTGTGCGCTGAGGGACAACCTGGAGCTGCGCTCCGTGTTCAAGAACCGCTTCAGGTTCATCATGATAGACGAGTTCCAGGACAACAACTCCGTGCAGAGGGACCTGCTGTACCTACTTGCCGAGAAGAGGTCACTTAAAGGTGTGGCGGGACGCATCCCGACAGTGGATGAGCTTGAGAGTGACAAGCTCTTCTTCGTCGGTGATGAGAAGCAGTCCATCTACCGCTTCAGGGGCGCAGATGTCACAGTGTTCCGTCACCTTCAGGATGAGATCGGAAGAAACGGCAGTTCCCTGAAGCTGAGCACGAACTACAGGAGCAATCCGTTCCTGATCAGGCACTTCAACGAGGTGTTCAGCCGCATCCTCTCAGAATCAGACCAGGTCTTTGACGCAAGATATGAGCCGATCAATGCGGGGCGTGTCGTCTCCGATGACAGATGCAGGATAGAGTTCGCAGTCTATGACAAGGCGGATATAAAGGATCCTGAGATGGACGCGGGAATCCTGGAGGCCGAGGCAATAGGGGACTACTGCCAGAGGATCCTGGATACCGATGATTTCCTGGTTGATGGAGAGAGGCCGAAGCCGTCTGACATAGCCATACTTTTCCGCTCCGGATCCAACCAGATGAACATAGAGAAGGCTCTCAAGCGCAGGGGCATCGAATATCAGATAGCAGAGACCAGGTCCCTGATGCTGGACGCAGTGGCAAGTGATTTCTACAGCTTCCTCAACTGCATCCTCTATCCGTACGATACCCGGTCCTATATTGCCCTGCTCAAATCCCCGTTCTGCGGCATGTGCGACCGGAGCATCGACAATGTCATCAAGGGGTCTGAGCCTCTTGAGGTGGACAAGAGCCGCTATGAGCATCTGTGCCGCTTCCTTGATCAGATGAGGGAGCAGGCATTCAGGATGACAATCCCCGAAGTCCTTGAGACCCTGTATATCGAGGGAGGGTACAAGGCATACCTTGACAGGGGCAGGGACAGCAGGACGTTCACAGAGCATTACGATTATCTTTTCTCATATGCCATAAGCTATGAGGCTGAGGGCAGGAGCCTTTCCGACTATGCCCGTTTCATAAGGGATTATCTGGGAACCAGCAAGAAGCTTCCTGATGCCGAGGTCCTGCATAAGGACAGAAGCGGAGTACAGATAATGACGGTCCACAAGTCCAAGGGCCTTGAGTTCAAGGTCGTCATCTACTGCGGTACCGGCTCAAAGCCGCAGAATGACAAGGGAAGCATTGTTTTCAAGTACAACGGTGACCTGGTGGCTTCCGAGAACAAGAGCATACTGAAGATCCTGGAGGATGACCGCAAGGCAAAGGAGCAGGCAGAGCTCAGGCGCCTGATGTATGTGGCGTTCACAAGGGCAAAGGACCATCTGATCGTGATGGGCGGTTATGAGATCACCTCCAAGGGCAATATGTCAACTGCCGATGTCTTCAAGTGGTATTCCTCCGTCATCGGCTTTGACACGGTCACCAAGTCATGCTCCTGTCCTGATGTTACTGTGAGGGATATCTCCAAGACTCAACTCAAGGGTCAGCTTTCCAGCCATGAGGCAATAGATTTCGTAAGACCTCCGATGGTTGATTTCCAGTCCCGGTCAAAGCGCGTGAGTGTCACAGGAGCAAAGGGTCATTCTGACGCTAATGATGACCTGAAATCAGCAACAATGTTAAGGAATCTTGAGGTTGATTCAATTATCAGGTCATTGAATGCAAATGATAAGTTCGGAACGCTCTGTCATCTCCTGCTTGAGAACATGGTCAAGGGCAAGAGTGTTGACGGCATTGAGTGCCATATCAGTGACAAGGATCAGGAGAACCGCCAGTTACTGGATGCGGCAAAGGAGCTTGCTACTTCCTTCTTTGAGAGTGAACTTTATAACAAGCATGTGAGCGGCCATGAGAGCAGGCCGGAGCTGAGGTTCTATACTCCGAATGAAGATGATCCTGATGTGGCTGTAGAGGGAGTGATGGACCTGCTTGTGTTCGGGGAGGATTACAACCTTGTCATCGATTACAAGACGGACCTTGTCATGGATCCCGAGCTTCACCGCAGCCAGGTCCTGACCTACATCAAGGTGGCACAGGACCTTTTCGGGAAGAGGTGCTACGGCACATTGTTCTATCTGCGTGACGGAAGCAGCCCGGGCTTCTGGGATGAATCCGGAAACCTCATGAAAAGCATCTGAGAATGGGTACTTTTTGTAAAATAGTGAAAAAAAAGCACCGGATTGTGTTCCGGTGCCTTTCATCATGTCTCGCTGAATCCTCAGATCCTTGCGACGCCTGTCCTTCTTGCGGCATCTGCGACTGCCTTTGAGACTGCCGGGCAGACTCTCGGGTCGAATGCCTTCGGGATGATGTAGTCGGCTGAGAGCTCATCCTCAGGAACAAGCTCTGCAAGAGCCTTGGCTGCGGCCATCTTCATCTCCTCGTTGATCTCTGAGGCTCTGACATCGAATGTGCCCCTGAAGATTCCGGGGAATGCCAGGACGTTGTTGATCTGGTTCGGATAGTCGCTTCTGCCTGTTGAGACAATCCTTGCTCCGCCTTCCTTGGCCTCTTCCGGGAAGATCTCCGGGGTGGGGTTGGCGCATGCGAAGATGATGGCATCCTTGTTCATTGTCTTGACCATCTCCTTGGTGACCTGACCAGGAGCTGAGACACCGATGAAGACATCAGCGCCGACAAGCATGTCAGCGAGCTTTCCGCTCTTTCTCTCAAGGTTTGTGACCTCTGCCATCTCTTCCTTGATCCAGTTCAGTCCGTCTCTACCCTTGTAGATGGCACCCTTGCGGTCGCACATGGTGATGTTCTTGAAACCTGCTGAGAGCAGGAGCTTGACGATTGCGACAGCTGCTGCACCTGCGCCGTTGGTGACAACCTTGACGTCCTCTTTCTTCTTTCCCACGACCTTCAGGGCGTTGGTCAGTCCGGCAAGTGTGATGACTGCTGTGCCGTGCTGGTCATCGTGGAAGATTGGGATGTCACACTTCTCCTTGAGCTTGCGCTCGATCTCGAAGCAGCGCGGTGCTGAGATGTCCTCGAGGTTGATTCCGCCGAATGAGCCTGAGATGTTGTAGACTGTGTTGACGAACTCATCGACATCCTGTGTCTTGACGCAGAGTGGGAAGCCATCGACATCACCGAAAGCCTTGAAAAGGACGCTCTTTCCTTCCATGACAGGCATTCCTGCCTCAGGTCCGATGTCACCGAGTCCAAGGACTGCACTTCCGTCGGAGATGACAGCACAGATGTTCCATCTTCTTGTGAGCTCATAGCTCTTGTTTATGTCCTTCTGGATCTCCAGACACGGCTGGGCGACACCAGGTGTATATGCCAGTGAAAGATCAACTGAGTTGTTTACGGGAACCTTTGCGATAACCTCGATCTTGCCTCTCCATTCAGCATGCTTCTTGACTGATTCTTTTGCGTAGTCCATTTTAATTCTCCTATTTGTTAGTGCAGTCTCTGACTTGTGACCTGCAATAGTATAATAGAGAGTATCATGGTCGTATGACAAGTGTTTTATTTCGATTTTTGAACGATTATGATAAAAATGTTCAAAAACGAACAGATTGATTCATTCTAGTCCAGACCTGAAGTACTGCGGCCTGAGTCTTGGCATCCTGGATCTTCCCTTCAAGAATCATCTTCACGACAGCCTTGAGATCCATCATCTCCACGTTGATGCTCTCATCTTCATCCAGATGGCGGTCTCCGAACGAAAGGCCCTTTGCCCAGTAAAGGTGGATGACCTCATTGGAATAAGCGCAGGTGGGGTAGAGAGGTCCCATGTATTCGAACTCCCTGGCGGTGATTCCCGTCTCCTCCCGGAGCTCACGCTCAGCAGCCGAGAGCGGATCCTCCCCGACGTAGTCCAGCTTTCCCGCGGGGATCTCTATCAGCTCTGCGTTGAACGGATACCTGAACTGATGCTCCACCGCTATGCGGCCATCGTCATCAACTGCCACGATTGCCACCGCACCCAGATGCTTTATGTACTCACGGGTGCTCCTGTTTCCGTTCGGAAGCAGGATGTTGTCCTTGTAGACGTGAAGGAGCCTTCCCTCAAACACCTTTGTGGAGTCAATCTGCCTCTCCACAAGATCCATTCTCTTGAACTCTTTTGCTGATTCTTCTGCCATAGTTGGAATCTTACTTCCAAAAGGCTGCTCACTCAAGTCCGTGCACCCAGTTTGACCTGAGCAGGTAGATGAGGAATATGACCGAGGAGATCGACCATGTGATGGGGTAGGCGGCAAAGACAAGCTCGATGGTGTGTGAGATTGACATGGCCACTGTGATGTACAGCACCCTGAAGATGCACCAGACTCCCAGCATGACGAACATCGGCACCTTGGCCTTGCCTGCTCCGCGCATCACTCCCGCAATGGAATGGGAGAGGGCCAGGAGGAAGTAGAACAGGGACTCCACATGTATCTGCCGCACTCCGAATGCTATGACCTCCGGGTCGCTGTTGAAGAGCGCGATCAGGTGTTTCGCGAAGATGAACTCCAGAAGGCCTATGGTCTCCGCAAGTGCCATGCAGACAAGAATCCCGAAGCGTGCGCCACGCCTTGCCCTGTCATGGTTACCTGCCCCGAGGTTCTGGCTGATGCATGTGGTGAGAGCCGCCACAAAGGCGTTGATGGGGATGAACGCGAAGCCCTCTATCTTTGCATAGGAGCCGCAGCCTGCCACGGCAACCGAGGAGAAGGTGTTGTAATTGGACTGGACGAACACATTCGCTATTGCTATGACCGAGTTCTGGATTCCGCTCGGTAGTCCGTATCTGATTATCTCCTTCAGAAGGGGAATGTCGAATCTGATGTTACGGATGTAGACCTTGTAGACCTCGTCTGTCCTGACAAGACGTATCATGCACAGGATGAAGGAAAGGGCCTGTCCGATTGTGGTTGCCGCAGCTGCTCCTCCCACGCCCCAGTGCAGGACCTTGATGAAGAACAGATCCAGGATGATGTTGGTCACCGATGAGATTAGAAGGTATATCAGAGGATGCGTGGAGTCTCCCGTGGCGTTCATTATACCCATAGTTATGTTGTACATGACGCAGAAGAGAATGCCGAACGAGTAAATCCTGAAATAGGTGATAGATCCCTTAATGATGTCCTGAGGCGTGCGCATCCATGCAAGAATATGAGGTGTCATCAGGACTCCGAACACCGTAAGTAAAAGTCCTGCCACTAGGCCGAATGCAAGGTCTGTATGGATCGCCTTCTGCATCCTCTCCTGGTCACGGGCTCCGAAGTACTTTGATATGACAACACCGGCACCAATGGCAAGGCCGTTGAAGAAGCCCACCATCATGAAGATCAGGCTTCCTGAAGAGGAGACACTTGCCAGAGCCTGGGGTCCTAAGGTGTTTCCGACAATGAGAGAGTCTGCTGCATTATA